>CAYOLL010000008.1:0-67821 GCA_964404765.1 uncultured Gemmatimonadota bacterium
AAAGATTCTTTCAGAATGACAAGGTGCTCTTCCACAAACTTGTTCCATGAGCCAACAAGATGATTACAGCATAACAGGCGCGTTGAAAATAAAGGTGTAAGACATGTGCCAGTATAAAATGGGGTTGAAGCGCTTTTAACACCCGTTTAATCATTATCTCATTATATCCCTTTTTTCTTTCGAAATAGAACACTTCCAATTGCCGGGACCATTATTGAAAGCAACAACAGGCCAAATTTGGCAATCGTCACAAAACCAAGGATGCCGCTTAAAAATTCATTTCTACCCGGAAATTGTGCAATGAGCGAAAACACAATAGCATTTTCAATCATATCCGATGCAAACCAAATAGCCGGTAATGCCATTAGCCGCCTGCGTGTGAGCTGTGACAATGTCGTCCGCTCGCCCACAAATCGATTGAGCACGAGTAGAAACACTAAAAACGATATGGGAAAGACAACATCAACGCTATAAGTGAAACGCTGATACATTGCTCTTCCCAATTCGCCATAGTCATTCAATCGCTGATAGATTTCAGAACTTGTAAAAGAAGGACGCTGGTCAAATAAATGTTTTCCTTGTAGTATCAAATGCAGGGCTTTTGCGCCACCAAAAAGAGGAAGCATGTGTGTCGCTACAAAAATACTCGCAAAAGTAAGAAAAGAAATCCCCAGAGCATAAACCGAAGTCGCAGGCGAAGCCAATTCGATGACGCCATTCTCGGATGATGACTCATTTGCGTGCCTATTTCTTTGTGAAAACATTCCTCCGAAAAAAAAGCCCAGAAAAAAAACAGTAGGGATAAATAAAAAATGCTCGGGTGTCATTGCTTATCACCTTCTAATAAAGTAAATTACATGGTTTTGAAGTATAATCCGTATATAATCCTGCAATCCGCTTCTGACATTAACAGTATTCAAAAATCATTTGCTTTCGACGCAAACCGCCAATGCCCGGCCAACCCATTCACCGTCCTCTGCCAGTAATGTGCGCGGATCTAATAAAAATGCCTCTTTTTGAATGCGCCCGATAATGGGTGGTCGAAAACGGCGCAGTCGCGCTTCCAATTGATCAACGGTAATATTTTGGGGTTGGATTGACACCAATGTTGTGGGCATTTGCACTGTCGGTAAAGCGCCGCCGCCGACTTCGGAGAAGCCGCTAATCAGTTGGAATTCATAGCCGGAACCGGCCATAGCTCGCCATTGCTGGAGAAATTGGCTGGCGCTGCGATGCAGGTCTTCGGGTAAGCGGGTGATCATCCGCAAGGTTGGAATTTCGGCCAGCGCCCGGTCGCAGTCAAAATAAAGCTCAAGGGTAGCTTCCAAAGCGGCCAGGGTCATTTTATCGCAGCGAAACATGCGGGTGAATGGATTTTTTTTCAGGCGGCCAATCAGATTGGCTTTGGCCAGAATCAGGCCGGCCTGCGGTCCGCCCAACAGCTTGTCACCGGAGAACATGACGACGTCAGCGCCGGCGGCCAGCGATTCCTGTACCATTGGCTCTTTTTCCAGACCATATTGGCTCAGATCAATCAGCGCGCCACTGCCCAAATCACTAATCAGGTGCAGGTGATGACGCTCGGCTAACGCCGCTAACCCTGATAATGGTACAGCCCGCGTAAAGCCATGGATGCGATAGTTGCTGGTGTGGACATCTATAATGGCGGCGGTGCGCTCGTTAATAGCCTGTTCATAATCGGACAAATGCGTTTTATTGGTTGTGCCGACTTCGCGCATGATGGCCCCGCTGCAGGCCATGACATCCGGCATCCGGAACGATCCGCCGATTTCTACCAGTTGGCCACGGGAAATAATCACCTCGCGCCCGGCGCATAACGTGTTGAGAGCTAAAAAGGTCGCAGCAGCATTGTTGTTGACGACCATGGCCGCTTCGACGCCCAGCAGACGCTGTAATATAGCGGCAATCTGGGTATGACGCGAACCACGTTCACCGGTTTGTAGGTTGTACTCCAGATTGGCGTAACGGCCGGAAACAGCGGCCACGGCTTCCTGCGCGGCTGTGGCTAACAGGGAGCGACCCAGGTTGGTGTGCAGGGCAATGCCGGTTCCGTTAATTACCTGGCCGAGCCGCAGATGCAGCCGCCAGGCCACGTCTTCGCGCAAAATACTTTCCACATCCGCTTTTGTCGAATAGCGGACGACGGGGTCGGCCAGTATTTTGGCCCGCAACGATGCGACCGCTTCCCGAGCAATTGCGCTTAAATAGGCGGGGCCGATTTCCGCAAATGGCGGTTCGGTTTGTAACGCATGTGAAAACTTCTCGATGGACGGTAAAAGCCGGAGTTGATCGGATGACATCGGTTGCTCCAGAATCAGGTTGTTAGGCTGTAGGTTGTTAGGCTGTAGAGTCGTAATTGCTCAAAAAGTGATGGTAGACCGAACCTTGCGAAGGCTTCAGTGCACGCTTTCACAAGTTTTGCAGTAAAGCCTTCGCAAGGTTGCCCACGCTTTTTGAGCAATTACGTAGAGTCCGTCTAACAGTCTATCCACCTGATTCCCAGCGACCAAACAGGGATAAGGGTAAAACTTTTTTGGATTGACTGTGGGGCAAAGCTAACTCGCCAATTGTCACCCGGCCTTTAAAGTCGGCCATCATTTCGGTCAGTAAGTTGCCGATCATCAGCGATGAAGCTTCCAGGGAATATAGGGTGAGGATGATAAAGAGCGGTTCGGCGCTTAAAATTTGCCGGCAATTATCCAGCAATTCAACCAGATTTTTTTCAACTTTCCAAACTTCTTTTTTCGGCCCGCGGCCAAACGACGGCGGGTCCAGCAAAATGGCATCGTAACGCCGTTCCCGCCGAATTTCGCGCTTGACAAATTTAAGCGCATCATCCAGCAGCCAGCGCACAGGCGACTGTTCCAGCTTGGAAAGCCGCTGTTGTTCCTGGCCCCAGGCCAAAGCCGGTTTAGATGCGTCTACGTGCGTTACTTGCAGGCCATTAGCGGCGGCAATTAAGCTGGCCGCGCCGGTATAGCCAAACAAATTCAATAGCTGTCTGTTTTTAGCCGATTTGGCGGCATGTATTTTTTGCTGCATCCATCGCCAATGCGGCGATTGTTCCGGAAAGACGCCGACATGTTTGGACATGTGGGTCGCTTTGGCCAGCAGCGTTAATTGATCGAAGCGCAAAGGCCATTCGGACGGAACCGCGCGGGCGAAAGTCCAGCCGTTGGTGTCGTCAAAAACGGCAGCCGCTTTTTTCCAGGCGCTTTCGGGCAAGTCGGGCCGCCACCAGGCTTTTGGTTCGCTGCGAATCAGGATATGCGCGCCAAATCGCTCCAGTTTACGTTGGTCGCCGGAATCCAATAACTCGTATTCCGACCAATCGGGCGTCAGAACTTGAATGGAATTTGTCATGGATTAGATCGCCTCTAAGAGCTCAAGCAGCGCCCGGCCAAAAGGCGTAATTTTAAATTGATCGAGCTTCTGAAATGTAAACGGACCAATCTTTTCATCACGATAGATGAACTCCACGCCGGCAAAATCCTCTAAGCGGTCTAGCACCATACGGTAGATGCTGGTGTGTAAACTACTTTGCGCAGAGGGTATCTCCGGCGACTTCCAGCGTAAGCCGGCTTGCAGAATCAGTTGATCGGCAAAGGCTTCGGCGGAAATCCACTTGTCGGTTGGTTGATCTAACAGCAGCTTAAGCGTTTTTTGCGGAAAACCCGCCGGCAATTTACCGCCCATCCCGCTGAAAGGAAAAGCGATCAGCCAATTGACCCGATGCCACCAGCCGCTTAGCAGCGTTATGACTTGAATCAGTGGCGGCGTGTCCAACAGCGTTTTACCTAATCGGGTAACGGCAAAAGGTTTACCTTTTTTACCGGTCATCATCCCGCCGACGCCGGCAATGCAATGTCGCAAATAAAGCGGCCAAACATCTTCTTCGGTGCGAACCTGCTCCATCGACAACGGGGAAACAAACCGGGCCGAAATTTCCTGAATGGCTTTCCGTGGAAAATTGCCCCGTGCGGCGGTAGCAATTACCTTGTTTTCCTGCACATATTTAATCATGACCACAATGTCGCGTCGAATAGGCATATTTTCAGCAATTCCGGCAAATTCCGGCGTAGCCAAAAAGCGCTGTATCAACACATCTTGAACTTGGGCTTTAGTCGGCATAATTTCTCCTGCATACTAGCGTAGTAGATTCGCCAGCCGATAGCGGGCGTCGGCATTTTTGGGATTGAGTTCCAATGTTTTTTGGTAATGCTTTTTGGCGATGTCGTATTCTTTGTAAGCATCGGAAGCCAGCAGGTTCGCCAGTTGATAGTGGGCCAATTCGTATGTTGGTTGCAGCTCGATGGCTGCCTCATAGTGCTTGCGGGCCTCGCCGGATTTGTGAAAATAGCCCACCAGTAAATTGGCGAAATAATAGTGGGCATCGGCAAAATTCGGGTTGAGTTTCATGGCTGTTTCAAAGTGATCCTGAGCCTCATCCGGTTCTTTGTAGCGCTCCGATAATAGCACGGCCAGATGATAATGGGCCATTGCATGACGGTTGTCAATTTCCAGCGCCTGACGATAGTGTGTCTCGGCATCGGCGTGTTCGCCATAACCCGTGCTCAGTAAAAAACCCCAATTAAATTGAGCATCGGCAAACTTAGGCCGTATTTCCAGCGCTTTCTGAAAGTTTTTTTCGGCGTTAGCATAGTCCTTGAAATGATCCCGCAAGACTACGCCCAAATTGTTGTAGGCATCGGCATGATTCGGTTTGTATTTGATCGCCAGACGAAAGTGCTTCCGTGCGCCGGCATAATCACGATACTTATCGCGTAGCAGCAAGCCGAGCTGATTATGCGCCTCAGAATGGTCGGGTTTTTGGGCCAGAACTTTGAGATAGTGATCACGGGCGGCATTTTCTTCCGGGTCATGGTAGCGCAGACGGCAGCCGCCGATGAGAAAAGATATGAGAATAATGGATAGGATGGCTTTGGTTGGCATAATTGCCCGAATTCTTTGCTTTTCTTAGCGAGCATCAAGAGTTTTACATTAATTTGTCGTTATCCCCAATTGATTCATCATAAACGCCCAGGCATCCGCGGCCTGCTCGATTTGCACGGAAATGGTCGTGCCGCCGTGATGGCCGGAGTCGGTTTGCTCGCGCAGTAAAATCGGTTGGCCGTTGGGGTTGGCGGCTTGCATTCGGGCGACCATCTTGCGGGCGTGCAGCGGGTTGGTGCGGGCGTCGCGGGCACTGCCGGTAATCAGCATGGTCGGATAGTTGACGCCCTCTTTGACATTGTGATAGGGAGAATATTTGTAGATGTATTTGAACTGCTCCGGATCATCGGCGCTGCCGTACTCTTCCGCCCACACTTTGGCAAATTCAAATTGATGATAGCGCAGCATGTCCAGCAACGGCACGGCACAGTCTACCGCCTTGAACAAGTCCGGGCGCTGCACCGCCACTGCGCCGACCAGCAAGCCGCCGTTGCTGCCGCCGCCAATGGCCAATTTTTGCGGGTTGGTATAGTTGTTGGCAATCAGCCATTCGCCGGCAGCGATAAAATCGTCAAACACATTTTGTTTTTTCTCAAACATACCGGCTTTGTGCCAGGCCTGCCCGTACTCGCCGCCGCCGCGCAGATTGGCAATGGCAATCATCCCGCCTGCTTCCAGCCATACCAAGTAACTATTGGAAAAGTAAGGTGTCAGCGAAATGTTAAAGCCGCCATAACCATATAGATAAACCGGATTTTTGCCATCCTTTTTTAAGCCCTTGCGATGCACCAGAAACATGGACACCGGCGTGCCGTCTTCGGACGGATACCAAACTTGTTCGACCTCGATGTTGCTGACATCAATTTTTAGCGGAAAAGCCTTGTAGACGTTCAGTTTGTTCGCAGTAAAATCATATTTGAAGGTTGTTGGCGGATAAGCAAAAGAGGTAAAAGAGACCCACACATCGTCCCGCGACCAATAGCCGCTGACCCCGCCGCTGCCGATAGTCGGCATGGCCAGATCACGCACGTATTGACCGTTCAAGTCGTAAATCCGAACAACAGTATGGGCATTGTGCTCATAAGTGGCATAAAGATGTCCGGCCACCGGCGCAATGGAGGATAACTTGTCTTTTTCGTGTTGCGGGATCAGCACGCGCCAGTTTTCGCGCTGCGGCTTAGCGGCATCGGCAATGTAGACCTGATATAACGGCGCATTGGAGTCCGTTACGATCAGGATTTTGTCGCCGACAAATTCAACATTATATTCGGCATCTAAGCCAGTTGCCAGCGGTATCAACGAATCGGCGCTGCCCGTTTTGCGGAAGTAAATTTCGCTGGCATAAAACAGGCTGCGCACAAAAACTTCATACCGCCCGTCTTCGGAAACAGCCGCCCCGTGCCAATATTCCTTGACCTTTTCGTGACCAAAAACCTTGCGATCCATTTCGGCGGACGTGCCCAGTTTATGAAAATAAACCGAATGCCAGTAGTCTTCTTCGCCGTCCGGAACCGTGCCCTTTAGCGGCTTGGCCGAATAATAAAAACCCGAATTATCCGGCAGCCAGGCGTTGACGCCCTGCTTCCAACCGGCCAGACTATCCGGTAAAATTCGACCGGTTGCGGTTTCCATGATGCGGTAAACCGGATTTTCATCGCCACCAATGGCTTTGCCAAAGGCCAGATATTGGCCGTCACGCGACGGCTCGATGCCGGCAATGGTTTCGTTAGCCGGCCATTCATTGGGATTGAGAACGATGCGCGGTTCAGCATTTTCGTGCTCTCTTGTCACAAAAACCCACTTCTCGTCTGTTTTTTTCTTAGCCCAATAAAAAATGCGGTCCCCTTTCAACACTCGCTTTGGCACGGTCTCATCGTCATAGCGCCAAAGCTCGTTAAATCGCGCGATCAGATGCTTGCGCTGCGGCAGGGAATCAATCTGTAACCGCGTCAGCTTCACTTGCGCATCGACCCAGGCTTGCACTTTTGGATCGTCCGCATTTTCCAGCCATTGATAATGATCGGTCACCTCCGTGCCATGATAGTTATGCGCGGTCGGGATTTTGGGCGTTTCGGGATAGGTCATCGGTTCTCCGCTCGTGTTTGTGGCCAAGATGATTGTTAAGGTAAAAATAAAATGTGCGGGCTTCATTCAAGCGCTCCTTTCAGGCTGGTACAAAATCAGTATAGACTTTCAAACGACAATTGTCAAATGGAAAAAACGTGAGGCTTCAAACGGACGGTATGATCAATTTTTTTGCTGTGCTGATGTTGAAACAATTGACATTCGCGTGTTTGGCATACATTTTTTATAGTGATCCATCGTCGTTTACCCATTTACGCCATGAGCAGTCATTATTAAGCATGATAGGCTCATGGAACAAGTTTGTGGAAATCCAACCTTGCGAAGGCTTCAGTGCACAAAGCATGCCGATTTCAAATGAAGCCTTCGCAAGGTTTCACCATTTTATCCCATGAACCGCATGATATCTACCCATGTTTTAACCGAATATAATCTGCCGGATGCCGATCTGTTAGCCGACAAAGATACCGCCTATCGCTTTTTAGTCTGGCAGCCGGATCACGTTTGCATCGTGATCGGACGAAGCAATCGCCCGGAGACAAGCCTGTATTTAGCCAATGTAACGACAGACGGCGTGCCGGTCTATCAGCGCCGAACCGGCGGCCAAAGCGTCGTTTTGACCCCGGAAATGCTGATTGTGTCGCTGATGCAAAATGGCCCGACGGTTATGGAAGCCAAAAGATATTTCAAGGCCTATAACGGCAGAGTCATCGCCGGTTTGGCCGAGCTCGGTGTGCGTGAAGTGGAACAAAAAGGCATTTCCGACATTACCATTGCCGGTCGAAAAATTGCCGGAACCGCCCTTTATCGGCATCCGCACCAGATTTTTTATCATGCCGTTTTGAATGTGGCCGGCGCGACCGATTTAATGGAACGCTACTTAGTTTTCCCGGAACGTGTGCCGGATTATCGGGCCGGACGCGGTCATCGCACATTTGTAACTTCTTTGTACGAACAAGGCTACCGCCTGCATTTTAGTGAATTAAAGGCGGCTATCGTAAAAAATTTGATCCCTTCACCCAAAATTGAATAATCCGGAGGCCTTATGCCGAAATTTAAGTATCGAATTGTTGAGGAACTCTACAAAAAAGATGTTTTTATTGCCGACGAAGTGCTTCAAACCATTATTGATCTGGGTGCGGCAGTCGTCCCGGATTTGGAATTGGTCTTGACCGATGCAAGGGATAACTATGAAAAGTATAAAGAGTTGCCTGGTTACGACACGTTTTTTGTCCAGCACGTTTTGTTTTTATTGGGCGAGATTGGCGATAGCCGGGCGCTGCCGGCTGTTTTAAACTTTCTGAGCGAGCCTGAAAAATTTCTGAATACCTGGTTGGGAGATGCCATCACCGAAGATGTGTGGACCATCTTCGTCAAACTCGGTAAAGATTGCCCAAACCTTTTAGCCGACTGCGCCCAAAATCAACAGGTTTATGTATACGTCCGAACAGCAGCCACACAGGCGCTGTGCCAGATCGTCGCTCATTTTCCTGATCGTCGGGCGACGGTTATGGGTCTATTTGCCGGGCTGTTTAAATTCTATAGGCAGCAATTTTTTACCGGCGACCGGAGCGCGAACACGCCGGTGCTGTTGGGCCTTACAATCGGCGACCTGAACAGAATCGGCGGACAAGAGCTGAAAGAACCGATTGCCGATCTATTCCGCCTCAATTTGGTTGACGAAAGCATCATCTCGCAAAAAATGGTGACTTTTGCTAAAGTCGAACGAATGCCGCTCAAATCCATGTTAGAACGCTATGCCGGTTGGCGGAAATACGCCCATTTTGCCAAACAATCGCCCTACAATCCGAATCCGGCGAATCCCAAAAAAGCCATCTTAGCCAAGCATCCCTGGCCAAAACCGCAAAAAGCCGAGCCTAAAATTTCCCGTAATGATCTGTGCACCTGCGGCAGCGGCAAAAAATATAAAAAATGCTGCGGCAAAAACGACTAACGCTCACCTTGCCACGCAGACCCTACCTATGCGAGCAGAAACCAGACATCATCTCAAAACCGAGTTGGAAAGCTTTGTCCATAAAGTGTACATTGCCTATTCCCTTTATGCAAAAAATGAGCTGCAAAATCATGCCGGAGCGGTGGCCTATTTTTTTCTGCTTTCCATGATTCCGGTGGTTGTTATTTTTGTGCTGATTTTCGATTCATATCTGGAGGCTTATCCGGTTTTTTCCGAGCAATTTTTTACGCTGCTGGCCAGTTTTAATAGCCAGTTGAATCGCAGTCTTCTGGAAAAAATCGGCATTGTCAACCTGTCCGGCGGGGCAATAGGCGTTATCGGTATCCTCAATCTGCTCTGGATTTCACGGTTGATTATGCGGGCCGTGCAGCGGGCCTTCAGCATCATTTTCCCCAGTGGCCGGTCGCGTCATCCCTTGCTTGATCTTACGCTGTCCCTGATTATTGTTCCCTTCCTTTTCAGCTTAGTCGCTCTGGCGGTCACGACCCAGTTGGTACTGAGCTTCCTGGTCGGCATTATTGCCGGCGACTCGACCTATCGCCAATTTCTGGTGTGGATTGTGACCACGCTCAGTCAGCTCCTGCCTTTTCTCATCGCGTTTATGATTGTTTATCTAAGCTATCGCTATTTGCCGTTGGAGCGTCCGTCAACCAACGCGGCTTTGCAGGGTAGTATTCTGTGCATTACCGCCATGTTTATTTTAAAAAGCTTGTTTGCCCGCATTTTCAGTGCAGCGGCGCTGAATCTTTTTTATGGCTTTATCGGCAGCTTGATTCTGGCCTTGATTTGGGTTTACTTTGTATTTACCCTCTTTTTTATGTTTGCCGAGTATACTTATGTCGCCGGGAAATTGGATGTCCTGGTTCTGGATAAAATGTTCTTGCAAAATCAGGTCGGCGCAGCGGCGCCCGGGCGGGTCGAAGCCTATTTATTTAAAAGTCCGGCGCGGATTCTGGAAAAGTACGCCCGGCCTTATCATTCAGGCGAAAGCATTTTTCAGGAAGGCGATAGCTTGCAGGAAATTTTCTTTGTGTACAAAGGACAGGTGGGAGTCTACAAGTCAATTAATAACAAGCCAAAACGACTCTCGACAATTAAAACCGGCGAAGTCTTTGGCGAAATGGCCTACCTGTTAGGCGAAAAACGCACCGCAACCATGATCGCCGACGACGAAGCCGTTCTGTTTGTCTTCCCGCCAAATATTTTTGAAGAACTGCTTAAAGTCAACCACATTCTATCCCGCCGCACTATTACCGTATTATGCAACCGGCTTCATCAGATGAACCCGAAATCCGGCGCTGTCAGCGTCGTGGCTGACGATCTGATTGGGTTGAGTTGAACGGCTATTCACTACTACTTGATGGCCTAAATTCGTGTGAACTTAGACCTAATAGGTTTTCAAAACCTATTAGGTCTGGTCTGCGCGAAAAAGTTCACACGAATTTAAGCCGCGTAGCACTACATAACATAGGGCGGTAAACTACAATTGCAGCGCGAATCGCCTTATTTGCGCGGGGGGGTGCGATTTAGGCAAATCGCACTACATTTTCGCGCACAACGTAAATCTTTGGGGAGAATTTTATACGTCCAACTGTTTCAGAAATTCCCACATCAACGGCACAATGCGTTCGAGCGCGTCTTCGACCACGTAGTGGCCGGCATTGGGCAGGATGTGAACGTCGGCTTGCGGAAAGTACTCGCGCCAGCGCGGCACAAAGTCGGCGGTGGTGAAGCAGAAGTCGTCGTCGCCCCACAGGATAAGCATGGGGCGCTGCCGGAACTGAGCCAGGCCGGCTTCAATCTGCACCAATGCTGGGCGGGATGGATGGCGCGGTTCCAGCGGAATATCGCGGATAAAGCGGTAGATGGCAATGCGGTTGCGCCAATTGTTGTAAGGCAGTAAATAACCGGCTTTGACGGCATCTGTAAAACGATGACGCTGCGAGGTGGCAAACCAAAAAGCCGCCCGGACAAAGCCGTTTAAGCGGCGCACTAAATACTCGCCCAGAATGGGAATGCGGCAGACGGCTATTCTTTTCGGCAGGCGGTCGACAAAAAAAGCGGCGGTGTTGAAGACCACGAAACCGGCCACATTTTCCGGATGGCGCACGGCGTAACCCATGCCGATTGCGCCGCCCCAATCGTGCAGCAGCAGAACAATGCGCTGCAATCCCAAATGCGCGATCAAAGTCTCCAGATTTTGAATATGCTGGGTCAGGGTGTAGGCATATTTGCGCGGTTTGTCGGACAGGCCGCAGCCGATATGATCCGGCACAATCACCCGGTATTTTTCACGAAACTCGATGATCAAATTGCGATAATAAAACGACCAGGTGGGATTGCCGTGCAGCATTATCAGCACCGGCGCGTCGCGCGGCCCCTCATCCAGGTAATGATAACGCTGACCGTTTAAATCATGCCAATGGGATTCAAAGGGGTAGAGGGCGTTAAAAGCGGCATCGGAGGCAGCCGCTTTTTTGTCGCGGATTTTAGCTTTGGCCATTACCAGGTTACACTCATCATGCTGCAGTTTAAACCACTGCCAATGGCCAGCAGCCCGACATGGTCACCGCTCTTGAGCCGGCCGGCTTCGTCGGCCATAGCCAGAGTAATCGGTAAAGCGGCCGGCCCGATATTGCCCAATGTATGCAAGTTAAGATGCTGCTTGGCCAGGGTCAGGCCCAGCGTATCGCATAGGGCGGTTATATGACGCATACTGACCTGATGCGGCGCATAGAGATTGATAGCGGCGTCACGCCAGTTTTTCAGGCGTTCACCGGCCAGGCGCCAGGTACGTTGGGCCAGCTCCACCCCGGCGGCCAGCAAAGCGCTGGCATCGGTAATCATCATATCCGGCTGGCCAAGACACAAGCGGCTGTGCTGCGTCGCCGCCAGACTGACGGTGCCGTTAATGACATGGCCGCTTTTGCTGTTCCGTTGATGGGTCAAGAGCATGGCTACCGCGCCGGAGCCAAGGGTCAGCGTAGCGAAATGGTCGCGGAATGTTTTGAGATCACAGGTTGGCGCCTGCAAGCGCTTAATGGTCTGCTCGATGGCATAACGCGAACCTTCGCCGTCAACCAATAAGCCGTATTTGATCTGGCCGGCCTCCAACATCAGCCGGATGGTTTCCATGCCGTTCAAAAAGCCGAGGCAGGCGTTGCCGATGTCAAAGTTCAGACAGTGGGGGGAAAGCTGAAGATTCCCATGGACCAAGCTGGCTACCGAAGGTTCGAGATAGTCTTTGCAGACAGACGTGTTGATCACGCAGCCAATTTCCATCGGATCAATTCCCGACATCTCGATTACTTTACGTCCGGCGATAGTGGCCACATCGCTGGGTTGAATGCCGGGATCCCAAAATCGCCGTTCCTGGATGCCGGTTAATTGGGCCAGATTTCCGAGCGGCATCCCCAGACGGGCCAACGTGTCGGCAAACTGCTCTTCGAGCCAACTGGATGAAATTCGGTGAGGCGGCAGTTCGTAAGCAATTGCTTCAACGGTTACCTCGGTAGGCATGACGACGCTCCTTAGGCGGCAGAAATACAAATTCAGATGACGGTTACGCAACGACATACACTATAACGCATTGCGCTTGTATCCGCAATGTGAAAATAAACGCTCCTTCAAAATCGCCTACCAACAAAGCCTTGTCTTAGCCGCATGCACTCCCTGCTAATAGACATAAAATCCGCGCCCGGTTTTACGGCCAAGGTGGCCGGCAACAACCATTTTCCGCAATAAGGGGCAGGGTCGATATTTGCTATCGCCTAAATCTTTGTGCAGGACTTCCAGAATATTGAGACAGACATCCAGACCGATTAAATCCGCCAGCGCCAGCGGACCCATTGGATGGGCCATGCCCAATTTCATGACGGTATCAATCGCTTCCTTGGTTGCGACCCCTTCCATCAACGCAAAAATGGCTTCGTTAATCATCGGCATCAGAATACGGTTGGCCACAAAACCGGGATAATCGTTGACTTCCACCGGTGTTTTGCCCAATTTCTTTGCCATCTCGGCAATCGCCAGATACGTTTCATCGCTGGTGTCTAAGCCGCGAATAATTTCGACAAGCTGCATCATGGGCACCGGATTCATAAAATGCATACCGATGACTTTTCCCGGCCGCTTGGTTGCGGCGGCAATCGCCGTGATGGAGATGGAGGACGTGTTGGAACCCAAAATTGTCTCCGGTGGACAGATTTGATCCAGTTTTTTAAAGATATCGCGCTTCACATCCGCATTTTCATAGACGGCTTCGATGACCAATTGGCTATCGCAGGCCGTATCCAGAGTTGACTCTAATTTAAGCAGTGAAAACGCTTTATCCTTATCCTCAGCTTTGATAATGCCTTTTTTGACTTGCCGATCCATATTGCCGGAAATGACACCACGCGCTTTTTCCAACACGGCGGTGTCTAAGTCGATCAGGATGGTCGGGTACCCCGCCAATAAATGAACATGGACGATGCCGTTACCCATCGTTCCGCCGCCAATAACGCTGACTTGTTTGATCTCCATTGTAAAGCGCCTTTCCTTTAAAGTTGTTTTGGCTCATGGAACACGTTTGTGGAAATCGAAACCTTGCGAAGGCTTCGGTGCACAAAATATGCGGATTTCAAATTAAGCCTTCGCAAGGTTTCACCATCTTATCCCATGAACCAGTTGTTTTGAATCGTGAGGGTTCTTGATCATTTTTTGTACTAGTCAACGACCTGTCGAATACTGTCATGCCGGAATGCTTTTATCCGGCATCTTGTTTGCCAGTAAGAAGATTCCGGCTAAAAACGTGCCGGAATAACATCGGTGTAAAAGTGTTCTAAAGGTTGTTGACTAGTACAGTTCTTGATCATTTTACAGGTTTGATGAATAATTCAGGCTAAGGACGAAATAGGCATTTCGCCCTATAACTCTTCCTTTTTATTGCTCAACGGATCATTTTTTTTCCATCACCACAACGGTGACATCGTCCATTTGCACCTCGCCCTGACTGAATTCGCGCAGCGTTTCCAGCAGTTGGGTAATGATGTCTTTTGGATTATTTTCACCGGTTTTGGCGAAGAAATCAGTTAACTTCGGCAGGCCAAACATTTCTTTGGCCGAGTTCTGATATTCCGTGACGCCGTCGGTATAGAGCATGATTCGATCTCCGGCGTTCAACTGCAGCGTGTTCTCATTCACCGCATATTCGATGCTGTCCACAATCCCCAGGCAAACGCCGCCGGGGCGGATTACTTCGCATTTTTTGGTAGCCCGGCGATAGACCAGAATGCGTTCGTGCCCGGCGCCGGTATAGGTCAATTCGCCGGTATGATGGTCCCAGCCCAATAATAACATGGTGATGAACATGGGGTTGACCATTTCGGCCAGATGTGGATAAAGCAGGCGATTGGCACGGACAATAATATCCAGCGTCGGCAGGTTTTCCGGCGCAAGTGAGTGAAAAATAGCCCGCACTTCTACCATAAGAAGACTGGCCGGGATACCTTTACCGGCCACATCGCCAATGGTTATGTAGAGTTTGCCGTCGTTACCGGAGCGGATAAAATCGTAATAATCTCCGCCGACTTCGCGGGCGGTTTTCATGTAGCCGGCGATGATAAAGTCCGGATCGGACGGCGGATGTTTTGGAATCAGGGATAATTGAATGGAGCGGGCGCGTTCCATTTCTTCCAGCTTGCCTTTTTGCTCGATTTGGAGTTGATAGCGCCGTCGCTGCAGAGCAAAGCCCGCAATGACGATTCCGATGAGAAGCCCGGCGATTAAAGATCGAAACCACCAGGTTTTCCAAAAAGGCGGCGCAATAATCAGACGAACGGACGTATTTTTGCTGCTCCAGATCCCGTCGCTATTGGCCGCCCGGACGCTAAAGGTGTAACGGCCGCCGTCCAGATTGGTGTAGCTGGCGTAGCAACGGTTTCCGGCATTAATCCAACCCGTATCAAAGCCTTCCAGCTTGTAGGCGTACTGGTTGCGCTCCGGGTGGGTATAGTCCAGGGCGGCAAATTCGATGGAAAAGAAATTGTCCCGGTAGGATAATTGAATCACGTCTAATTCGCCAATAGCACGATCAAACTCAATTTCATGATCGAATTTTTTAAAGGCGGTAAGAACTACCGGCGGTTCATAAGAATTGTCTTGTAATTTGCCGGGATCAAACGCCGCTGCGCCATTAAAGCTGCCCAATACGATCCGGCCGGTTGGGCTCTTATAAATCGCGTTACGGTAAAATTCATGCGCCGGTAAGCCGTGATCCATGCCATAACTGCGAAAGGATTTCGCTGCCGGATTGTAGCGCGTCAGACCCTGATTGGTGGCTATCCACACATGCCCGTTTATATCCGTTGTGAGGCTGTTAATAACGTCATTGGCCAGGCCGTCGGTCATAAAGAAGCGTTGGATTTGGCCGGTTGTTGGGTTCAACTGATTCAAGCCGTAAGCCGTGCCTACCCAAATTTGTCCCGCGGCATCTTCCGTCAGGCATTGAATCAGGTTGTCGCTCAGGCTATTGGCGGCGGCGTCCTGATGTTGATATTGCTTAAAGCTGCTACTGCCCGGTTGCCATTTGGCCAATCCATTTCGGGTGCCTATCCAGATTTGGCCGCCACTGTCACACAATAAAGCGCTGATAGAGTTATCCGGCAGGCCGTTTTCCTGAAAATAGCGGGTAAAAGCGATCTGCCCGCTTTGCTGCAGTCGGGACAAGTCGAGGCGGTTTAATCCATGATCTGTGCCGATCCACAAATGGCGGGCCTTGTCTTCGACAATCGACATGATGCGGCCATTAGAAAGGCAGGTTGAGTCGTCGGGATTAGCGGCAAATAGCTGAAAAACAGATGGCGTTTTGGGCGTGGCAAACTCGGTTGCCGGCACTCGGATCAAACCGTTTTGGTACATCCCAATCCAAACATCACCATAAGAATCTTCATAGATGGCGCGAATGCGGGCCAGCGCCAGACTGACGCGGCTTTCCGGTTCATAGGTCAATGTCGTCACATTTTTGATCTCGCCGCTTTCCGATTCTGTTACCAGATTGACTCCACCGCCATCGGTGCCGAGCCAAAGCCGCTGAAAACGATCCATCCAAACAGCGGTAACCGTATTGTGGCTAAGCTGAAATGCCGCGGTGTACTCACCCGGCAGGGCCTGAAATTTCTGCGGCTTAAGGTCTAACTTGTTCACGCCACCGCCGCGCGTCGCGATCCACAAGTTGCCGGATGCATCTTCGCAAAGAGCGCGCACGTCATCATGGCTTAAACTATTTGGGTTTAGCCGGTCGTGGGTGTAGATTTGAAATTGGCCGGTTTGACGATCCAGGCGCGCCAATCCGCCGCCTTCGGTGCCTACCCACATTTGACCGGTGTGATCTTCCCACAGGCTGGTAATGATATTTTCGACGGAGTTTAATTTTTCCGGGTGAGGGAAATAGCGGGTAAAGGCATTTCGCTGTGGGTCATAGCGATTTAAACCGGACTGTGTGCCGATCCAGTAAACGCCGGTATGGTCTTTTAATATCGCGCGCACCCGGCTATGCGATAAGCTGGTAGAGTCGGCATAGTTGTGTGTCAGGTAGCGGATTTCGTCGCTGAGCGGATTGAGCAGGTTGAGGCCGTCGTCGGTACCAATCCAGATGTCGTCGTTATAGCCTTCGGCAACAACCCAGACCCGATTATTGCTGAGCCGAACCGGTGTATCGGTCGAAAAGCGGTCGAACTGCAGCCGGTCTGGGATAAGCGGCTGCTTCTCGTTAAAATGCAAGCGCTGCAGTCCGGACTGATAAGTGCCGATCCATAAAGTGCCGGCTTTGTCCTGATAAACCATTTGCACCCGATTATCCTGTAAACCATGCGGGCTTTGCGGATTGGCCTGAAGGCGCACAAACTTTAACGTGGCCGGATCCAACACATTCAGGCCGGCCCCCCATGTCGACAACCATATTCTTCCATCGCGGGTCTGAAAAATCTGGCTGATGTCCTTGGTGGCCAGGGCAGTGGTATCGTGCGGGTTTGGGTTGAAGGCGCGAAAGGCATGACCGTCGTAACGATTAAGACCGCCCTCACCGGCAAACCACATATAACCCTGATGGTCTTGCAGAACCGAATAGACGACGCTATGCGACAGACCATGCCGCGGTGTCAGACGCTCAAACTTGCAGAGATCAGCGCCATCAGCGCTACGACCGGCCAGGCAGATGATGATCGGCAGCCATAATCCTATTTTTGGGAAAACGATTTGTGTGCGCATAATTCATGCTCAGGTGGTCAGGCTGTAGGTTTTTAGGCTGTAGGTCAAGCTAAGCCAAATCCGGCGGAACTTATTCACCGTTCACAATTGACTATTTACCATTGTTTTTACGATTTCGAGACCGAACACATACTTAAAAGTCGAATTGTGAATGATCAATTGTGAATTGCGAATGGTGAATTTAAACCTGCCTGCCTTAGCTTGACACCTATGGGCTGTAGGCTCGCAGCGAGTAGCCTAATAGCCTACAGTCTATTCGCCTAAAGCCTATCCGCCTGCTTTCAAATAACGTGAATATTGTTCGATTTTCTCACCCAGCCTTTGGGCCAGGGCGGCATTCGCCTCGTGGAGGGCATTGTAGATCAGCCGTGCTTCTTGTTGATAGGCAAGAATTTTGGCGTTGTTCCAGTAGTGAGGCGGATGATACAGATTCGTGATCCGGTCGGCCAATTTGACTACCCAGACTTCTTTGGGTTGTAAGCGAATCCGCTGCAGACTGTCCACCATTTGCTCGTTTTTTGTGGGCAGACGTTCGTCCTTTGTCAGCGCCAGCACTCCGGCGGCAACCGCTTCACCAAAATGCTCCTGCACCAACTCCGGTGTAGCGACGGTGTCTTCGATCACATCGTGCAGCAGCGCGCATTGCACGGCCAGATTTCCATCCAACTGTGGATCGGTCGGCAGCGCCCACAGGACTTCCATCGCCACGCTGGCAACATGACTCAGATATTCAATTCGCTCGCCTGGATTCGCGCCGCCATAGGTTTGACCTTGATGAAAACGGGTGGCAAAACTCCAGGCTTCTTTGTAGATTTCCGGTGACCAGGTACTCATATCCGCTCCATTCAAAATCGGAATTTAGTTTGATTTGCCTAAATCGCACCCCTGCGCGAATAAGGCGATTCGCGCTACAATTGCGGCTTGCCGCCTTATGATTTATGGAAATGGCCAAGACGACGCCAGACTTGAAAGGACGCCAACACCGGCAGAATCAACACCGCTAACCAGCCCAGCCCCAAAACAATAGCTTCCAGAAAACGTGGCAGCAGGCCCGCATGTGGTCCGGCGAGAATGATAACCACGAAGAACGCAGTAACAGCGACAACCGCCAGTGACAGCAAATACATGATGGCAGTTAGCATGATTCTCAAAGATGCCGCTCCTGATTAGGATAAAAATAAAATAGACCTTGCCAACTCGCGTCAGCAAGGTCTATTATCAGTATTTGACCGGGGAAAGTCAAGCATTTTATCAGGAGTTTAACCGTCCTTTCATTGTTGATGGTTATCGCAACTAAGGGTATGTTCCCCGGCACTTGAAGCCGGCAAGCTTCAGAATTTGCGCAATGTTTAAGTGCCGGGGACGTTATCGCTGTTTTGAGGTTAACCGTCCTTTCAGTGTTGATGGTTAGCGTAACTAAACATTCGTAATATATCGGTTGTGCGCTTACAACGGCGCTTATACTGACGATGTCCAGTAGCGCGTCATTTTTTGGCGCAACGTTTTTTGCGACCGATGAAAGCGCTGGCGCACGCAGAGCTCCGTAAATGGCTTGCCTTCCGTGTCCTTTAGCCGGTCAGCGATTTCGCGATGCGACATTTTTTCGCCAATGCGCCAATGCAGGATCAGCATGTCCACGGGCTTCATATCCAACAAAACCTTTTGGTAATAGGTATTGACTTCGCTGGATAAAACCGACTGCTCCGGCGTGCTGTGACGGCTGGCGATGACGTCGCCATACGTTTGACGGGGCCGGCCTCTGAACGCGGGAATCGTGTCATCCAATGAGACACAATGATCCATTGGAATCTCGCGGCTGCGGCTTTGCGCGCTGTCATAAGCAACATTGCGGGCAATCGTACACAGCCAGGTCAAAAATTGTGTGTTGGAAAATGGTTGGTAAGTTTCAATGAAATTATAGGCGCGGTAAAATGTTTCCGAGAGAACTTCTTCTCGTTGTGTAGCGTTTAAAAAGCTAAGGCGGGACAGATAACGGTCAACCGGTCGGCGCAGCAAGGCATACAGATTGGCAAAAACGTGCTGCGCAGTGCGCGTGTTGTTCATTTGACGCGCTTGTTTTACCTGGGCCACCAGGTTTTGCGCTTCGTGGTCAAGGCATTGCACCGGCTTGGTCAATCTCATAAAAGCTCCTTTCTTAGTCTATCCTCATGTGTCACGAGAAATAAACTAAACGAATGTTTAGTATTAATAACAAAATAGTGCGAAAATCACAGGCGAATGGTCAGTTTTAGTACAATTTACGATAAATATTACCCGCATGTAAAACAAATGTTTAGTTATTAAACTATAAAAATTAAATAAAGTTACATCATGTTGAAAACTTTTTTCGTCAATTATGCGTCTAAAGTTTTATAAATTTAAATTTGGTTCATGGGATAAAATGGTGAAACCTTGCGAAGGCTTAATTTGAAATTCGCATGTTTTGTGCATTGAAGCCTTCGCAAGGTTGGATTTTCACAAACTTGTTCCATGAGCCATAAATTTTAAAGATTGACAAATCAACGCTGCGGCTTTACAATCAAAGCTGTGCGTAAAAGCAGCATTACAGTCATAATTTTTGAAGCTTAAGAATCTGAAAAGCCTTTATCCATTCAATCTTTTGACCAAAACTTGACGGAGCGAAAAAATGATTAAGCGTATTTTTCTTTCACTGCTCATGCTGTTCACCGCGGCTACAATTGTTAACGCGGAAGATGCCCTGGACGGGGTCATGAAATTGTTAGAAGAAGAGTTCGAGATTGTCGTTATTACGGCTTCCAAGCTGGCCCAAAGCGCCTCGTCCGCGCCGGCGACGATTTACGTGGTAACCGAGGACATGATCGCCTCGCGCGGTTATGGCAATCTGCAGGAGTTGCTGGAAGACATCCCCGAAGTCGAATTTCAGAAAAAATCCGTCACTGAATACTCCAATTATGCGACAATTCGCGGCATGGCCGGCAATGAAAACTTCATCATTCTGCTGGACGGTTTCCGCATCAACTCGCCTACCGGCACACCGAATGTTATCGGCGCCAATTATTCGCTGGCCAACGTCAGACAGGTCGAGGTTATTCTCGGTCCGGCTTCGGCGCTTTATGGCGCAGACGCCTTTACCGGCATTATCAATATCATTACCAAATCCGGCGCGGAAGTAGACGGCGGAAGATTGCGCGGCTCTTTTGGACGATTCGGCACCACCGAAAATTCATTCGCCATCGGCCGCAAAATGGGTAAGGCCACGCTGGCTTTGAGCGGGGGTCTGTATCATTCCGACGAGCCGTTTTCGCCCGATTTTTACCCAAAAGAATATGCCTGGTATACAAATCAGTACAAAAAATATGGTACGGTGATCGTTTCGCCTTTTGTCAGCGACACAATCACCGCCAGCTCGACACCGGAACCTTATGAGACGCCGACAGATGCTTTTTTTGTCAGCGCGCGCCTGAACACCGACAATTTTGAGTTCGGGTATTCTCTAAACAGCGATGCCCACAACAGCTCGGTCGGGGCCAAACCGGAGTATAATATTTATGCCAAAAAAGCCGTCTTTGAAACGCGCATCGAATCGCTCTACGGCAAGCATACTCTAACCTCGGACGACAAAAAATGGCTGCTCCAAACGTCTATCTGGAAAGGCCGTTACGAGCTGACACCACGCAGCCTCTTCCTGAATACTTTTACCGCTTTTCAGCCGGGCTTTAAATATGAGGTCGGTCGCAACATCAAATTTGAAGAGCAGATCACGCATCAGTTGAATTCGCGCACGACCATTATCGGCGGCTTTACCTACGAAGACATTACATCTCTGCCCAAGACCGGCGATCTGCCTTTTAAATTTGATCCCAACGACGCGCCGGATTTGCAAGGACTGTATTACATCGGGACAAATATTACCGATCAAAACGGCGATACATTGCTTGTCCTGCAGGATTTCTATCATGTACAAGCCCAGAACTATGGTTTTTACAGCCAACTCCAAACCAATCTGAAATCGGCCGTACAGATTACCCTGGGCGCACGATTCGATTACAATACCCGTTACGGGGAAACTTTTAATCCGCGGCTGGGTCTGGTTTATGTGCCGACGCGCCGTCTGACCGCGAAGGTACTATACGGACAGTCGTTTTTAGCGCCGTCACCTTATGAAGCCTACCAACATTATGGGGCATTCATTCCCCGCCGCGAACAGGGCCGCATCACCGGGCTGTTCGGGCCATTTTGGCATTTGCCAAATCCGGACCTTAAACCAGAACGCCTCCGCTCCATTGAAGGCAGTGTGCAGTATTATCTAACCGATAACAGCCAGATCGGATTGGATATTTATCATACGCAGATTGAAGACTTGATCACGGTGGCGGAGGAGTTCGATACGTCGTTTAAAGGCGTCCCGGTTGATTTTGCCGAACGCCCGGTCAACCGCGGCCAAGCAACGGCGTTTGGCGGCACGGCCCGCCTGACGACACTGTTTAAAACAGGATCCGCCACGATTAAAGTCTCGGCGGCATATTCTTTTTCTGACGGCGACATTGACAACGAGCAATTGACCTACAGCGCCAAACATACGCTAAAGGCCGGATTGGAAGCCACGATTGGCCGGTTAAGCCTGGCTCCGCGCCTGCTTTACCGCTCACGTAGTTATCAGCAGCTTTATCACCGCGAGAAATCGGACATTTACAGCAGCGATCCCTATACGGTTATCAATTTGTTTGCCCGTTATCGTGATGTGGTCAAAAACGAGCGCTTGACTGCCGATATCTTCCTGAAGATTTCCAACTTGGCGGATGCCCGCTATTACAATGCCTCACTGGCAACTGAGGAGGGCTTTGTAGAAACACCGCAAGACCCGTTCCGTATCAGCGGCGGCGTAACCATAGACTTTAAGTAGACGGGCTTATCTGGGCATGACTTTAAGACCCTTCGTAAAAAGCGTGCAACATGCGTTAGAATATGCGCTGGTTCGCTTTGCATTTACGGCGTTCAGTCGCATGTCTTTTCCGGCTTTGAGCCGTTTTGGTGACTGGCTGGGTGGTTTTGCTTTTCGCTTTATTCCGATCCGCCGTCGAGTAACCCTGGATAATTTGAGCCGCGCTTTTCCAGCCAAAACTTCAGCGGAAATTTACGCCATTGCCCGTCAGGTCTACCGCAATTTTGGTCGAACATTTATTCAATTTTTAGGTCTGTCCGGTTGTAGTCACGCCGACATCCGTTCCTATATCCGCATTGACGAGGCCGGTCTAAAAATCTTAAACGATGCTCTGCAAGCGGGCAAAGGCGCTATCATTATTACCGCTCATTTTGGCAATTGGGAACTGCTTAATCTGGCCTTTGGCGCTTACGGTTTTCCGGGCGGCGGTCTTGTGCGGACGCAGAAAAATCGCCGGGTGGATGTGCTGATTAATCAAATTCGCGAGCAGACCGGCTGCCGGAGTATTCCGCTGGGCATCGCTGTACGGGAAGTTTTGCGCGGATTGAAGCGCGGTGAAGTGGTCGGTATTGTCGGCGATCAGCATTTTGGCAAAAAAGGCAGCGTGTGGACCCAATTTTTTGGCCGACCGGTAAGGACAGCGCAGGGCATTGCCTCTTTCCACCTGAAAACCGGCGCGCCGATGGTCATGGCCTTTAGCTATCATCAACGCGACGGCTATCTGACCACCCATTTCGAGCGCCTGGAATACGCTTCTTTGAATGAAACTGAAGAAGCGTGCATTCAGCGGATTACACAGCTTATGACCACGCGCCTGGAGGCGGAAATTCGCCGTTATCCGGATCATTGGTTCTGGATGCACCGGCGCTGGAAAGATAGCGAGCGCGGGGCCGATTTCGTTTTGATGCAAAAAACAGATTGACTTCATTATACACATACCTTTTTTTGTAAAAGACCATGACAATTGAATACACCATTAGCGACGTTCGTTTTGAGTGGGACGAAAATAAGGCTTTGGCCAATATTCGTAAGCATAACATAACATTGCGCTTGAATTAGCTATATGAAAATCAATAAGACCAATAAAGTATTGGCCCGATTACGGCAGGATCGACCCATGAAGACTGTTAGCATTTGTATCCCTGAGGACGTAATTGGTGACCTTGAACAAGTTGCGATCATGTTAGGGTTTTCCGGCTATCAGCCGCTGATTCAAGCCTATATCGGGCAGGGACTTCGGGTGGATTTGGAACGGTTGGATCATCAGATGGAATTGAATGCATTTATTGAAGGATTGAAACGACACGGTGTTGCAGAAAACGTCATTTCAACAGTGATGACGGAAGTAGCGGCGGCCTGATAAGCCTCATTTGTCGGAAAGGATAACCATGGTTTATAAAAAGCATGTGGCCTATACCCATTCGGTAGTTGTTTGCTACCCAAGCGAGCAGATTTTTCCGCTTTTTGAAATGACCCGTCAGCAGGATTGGCTGGATAGTTGGCAATTGCACATTGTTTATTCAGAATCCGGTAAAACCGCGCGCGGCGGGGTCTTTCGCTCAACAGCTATGGATGAGATGGAGGCCATTTCGATTGTTACCCGTTTTGAGCCGGAAAACTTTTGTCTTGAATATGTCAAAGTGCGCCCGGCTTCCCGGATCGGCATTTTTGCAATCCAATGCACGCCGGTCAATAACAAGGAAACCCGGCTTACCGTCAGCATCAATCTGACGGCATTGACCGAGCATGGCCTGCAGCACTTGCATGAGTATAGTAAGGAGCGCTTCTGTCATGAAACGGAGTGGTGGGCGACCGCTTTGGGGTATTATCTGGAGACAGGCAAAAAACTGGATCGGCCAGAAAATCGGTTTTTCAAAACGGATGAACAAATTAAGCAATTAATCAAAGAGTTTGAGGCGGGAACGCTGACGCTGGAGCGTTTTTCGCGTCATCATAATCATCTGGCAATGACCATGTGGTATTTAACAAAGTATGAGCGGACGGAGGCGGTTAACCGCGTTAAATCCGGTCTGAAGCAGTATATTGCCGCACAAAATATAGAGGGTTATAATGAAACACAAACGATGTTTTGGCTGCAAGTTTTTTTCAGCTTTTTGAAGGATGTAAATACGTCGCTGCCGATAGTTGACCTGACGAATATGATGATTGCCCGATATAGCAATTCAAAATTTATTTTTCAATATTACAGCCGTGAACGCCTGATGTCGGCGGAAGCCCGGCTAACAGTAATGGAGCCGGATTTAAAGCCATTTGATTTTTGATACCGGAACTGCAAATGATTTGCACACAAACCCTAAGGGTCTTAAATGATGTATCTCATTACTGAGGTACGCTCTTGCAAGATCCTTAGGGTTTTTCTTTGTAATGGTATAACTTCCGTATCAATCTGTTTCCAACGCTTCGGCCAGCAGTTGTTTTTGGTACAATCCGGCATAGATTCCACCTAAGGCCAGCAAGGTTTCGTGCCGTCCTTCTTCGACGACTCGCCCTTCGGCCAGGACGACAATCATATCGGCATGTTGAACGGTCGAGATACGATCCGAGACGATAATGCTGGTGCGATCCCGCATGACCTTTTTTAACTCGGCCAGAATTTTCTCTTCGGTGTGCGTGTCTACATGGGACAGCGAGTTGTCCAGAATCAATATTTGTGGATTACGCACCAGAGCCCGGGCAATGGCCACGCGCTGTTTTTGCCCGCCCGAAAGATTAATGCCTCGCTCGCCCAAGATGGTTTGATACTGCTGGGGAAAGCCCAAAACCTCATCATGAATCTGCGCGATTTTCGCCGCGGCCATGTATTCGGCTTCGCTCGATTCCCGTCGGCCAAAAATGATGTTTTCGGCAATCGTATCAGAAAATAAAAAAGTTTCCTGCGGCACATAGGCGATGTGTCGGCGCAAGACATCCAACGGAATACGCCGAATATCCAAGCCGTCGATCAACAAACGACCCGGCTCAGTCTGGTACATTCGCGGAATCAGGTTGACCAGGGTGCTTTTGCCGCTGCCGGTTCGTCCGACAACGGCTAACGTCAGGCCCTGCGGGACTTTGAGCGTGATGTTGTGCAGGGCCTGGCCGCGCTTTTCATCGTAGGTAAAAGTCAGATTGCGGAATTCAATTTCGCCGTGAATGATGGGAATATCCACGGTGTCCAGCGTGTCGAGAATTTCCGGCGTCTGATTCAGTACTTTGTTCATGCGCTCCAGCGAAGTCATGCCGCGCTCGTACAGATTCAGCACCCAGCCGAGCGTAATCACCGGAAAAACCAGCATGGTCAAATAGCTGACAAAAGCCGCCAGCGTCCCTAAACTGATCCCGCCGGAAATGACTTCGGCCCCGCCGATCCACAACACAATCACGATGCTGATGCCAAACATAAACGTCATCAGCGGCCAGGTAAACCCCTGCACTTTGACTAAGGACAGACTGCGGCGGATATACTCCAGATTCAGGCGGCGAAAACGCTCCATTTCCGGCGTTTCCTGCGCATAAGCTTTGATGACGCGTACGCCGCTGACATTTTCCTGCACGGCGGATGTCATCGCGCTAAACTGCTCCTGAATGGCCTCAAAACGAGGATGAACCATTTTCATCAGATAATAAACCGTCAGCACCATCAACGGAAACGGCATGAGTGAAACGAGGGTCAAACGCAGATCCAGCGTACTCATATAGAAGAAGATCATCACGGCTTTGATGATCGTATTGATCATATACATAATGCCGGGGCCGAGCATCATCCGCACCGCATTCAGATCGTTAGTGGCCAGGGCCATCAGGTCACCGGTGCGGGTGACGTCATAAAATTGCGGATGCAGACGCTGCAAATGGCCGAAATAGTCGTTGCGCATGTCATATTCGACCAGGCGCGACATGACAATCAAAATCCAGCGCATGTAATAAAGAAAAATGGCGTCGCCCGCGGCCAGACCCAATAAGATCAGGACATAGCGAACAATCTTCGCCTGACTGACGCTTTGCTGCATATCGTCAATGGCCAGCTTGAGAATCCAGGGCAATGAAGTCTGGAAGGCGTTCGACAGAATCACGCAGACAACGCCCAAAGCGATGCGCATTTTATAGCGCAACAAATACTGAATAACGGTTCGTAACTTGTTGATGGAGAGCCTCTTGGGCGGTTAAAAGTTAAAAGTTAAAATAATTATTTGGACGGTTATCGATAAGCATCGCGCCGGTGGCGTACCCGCATGACCCGCACAATGCGGATTTCATCCCGAATTTCGTAAATCACCCGATAATCGCCAATTCGTATCCGCCAATCGGCCTCGGAACCGACAATTTTTCGGGCGCCAGACGGACGGGGATTATCGGCGAGCAGCTTAATTTCGGGCACAATTCGTCGGAAAACATCCGGCGGCAGTTTCTTTAAATCCCGTTCGGCGGATGAGGCGGTATAGACTTCATACATGCGGGGCGCACTCCGCCAGAAAATCATCCAATTTGCGGTAGGTCAGCGGTTTTTGACGCAGCTTGTGCAACATTTTCAAGTCACCCGCATCTTCCAACCGCTCCAACAGCATTTCATAGCTATTGATGTCGAGAACAACGGCGACAGGCTTGCCGTTTCGATAGATGATGTCCAACGGTTTCTTCCGGCTTTTCGGCATATTGGTTTTCCTTGATTTTGAGCTACTGTCGCAACAGCGCTTCCAACTGCTTCAGTTGGGTCTTTAAGTCATCCAATTCGTCCAGCTTTTCCTTGAGCGCCGTGTTCTCGGCCTGTAACTGCTCGGTGCGCTTGATCAGCGCTTGAATGGCGGCCATATTCACGCCATCAATATCAATGCTGTTGATGGTTTTATCATCATAGCCCAATTGAAAGGCTTCGCGGAAATCCTGCGCCATCGGACCAACGTGGCGAATCGAAGTATCTTCCGTTTTGTAATTCCAGCTTTGGATCGGCATATCCGCCAATTTTGCCAAAATACGTTCGCCGTCTTCAGCGCTAAAATTTTCTTTGCTATTCCGATCACAAAAATTATTCCAGCCGCCACCGCCCGGCGCCAACGTCACGCCATTTGTCAGCCCGACATTTGTATAAAAAGCGACCCCACCGGTAGCTCGAGCCTTGAATTGATTTCGAACATCCGATTTGATCGAAGGGCCGGTGGCGGCGGCAGCGTCGGCAAAAAGGAATGCGCCTCCGTGGTCGGTTTGCGCATTATTGCCAAAGACAAATGAAGTATCACCCTCAGCAGCAACCTGATAGCCAAGCGCAATCGACCGTGTGCCTTTCGCCGGGTTAGATATGTTGCCGGTTCTTGCTTTTTCGCCAATGGCAAAAGAACCTGTGCCAAACGTGCTGTCCTGCAAACCGATTGCATAAGAGCCTATTGCCTTTGCGTAGCATTGACTGCCGATAGAATAGGCATTGTTGTTCTCCGATTTTGAATTATGACCCATGGCAAAAGCGCTCTGCCCGCGGGCGGTTGTGCCCTTGCCCAAGGCAAAAGCATTGTCGCCGATACCGGGCAGACCCGGGAAACTTGGATCGCCGGTTGTCGCGTCAAAACCCATAGCAAAGGAGTCAATACCGTAGGCTTCCGCTTTAGAACCGATGGCGAATGCGCCGCCGGCAGAAGCTCGTGTATCCGCCCCCAACGCAAACGAGGTCACGCTGTCCGCCAATGCGTTATGGCCGATGGCGAATGACGACAGCCCGCGCGCTTCGGAACTTTTGCCGATGGCATAGGATTCCTGTCCTATCGCCAGCGCGTCCTGACCTAAAGCAAAGGCGCCGCCGCCGGCTAACGGGCTGCCGCTAACGCCGGTTTGGGCGTTGATGCCGATGGCAAACGAGCCCGGGCCGTAGCTGTTGGTGAACGAGCCGATGGCAAAAGACTCGTTCGCTTCGGCGACGGCGTTGCGGCCGATGGCATAACATTCGCGGGCCTTGGCCCAGGCGCTGTCGCCGATGGCAAAGGAAGATTGACCGAAGTTGGCCAGATTGGGATTGCCCGGATCGCCGGTTTGCGCTTCCCGGCCGATAGCAAACGAGGTAGGCCCGAAGGCAAATGACGAAGATCCGATGGCGTAAGACTCATCGCCGACGGCGCGGGAATCACGGCCAAAGGCGAAGGCAAAATCACCGGCGCTGGCCACAGCCGCGAGGCCGGTGATGGCGTTGACGCCGATGGCGAACGAGCCGCTGCCAAAGGCCAAAGCCGAATCGCCCAGGGCAAATGCGCCCGTTTGATTGGCGGTGGCAAAAGTGCCCAGCGCCACGCTGGACGGGCCGTTGGCTTCCGCGCCAAAACCCATCGCAAAGGCATCCGTTGCCGTATTATCCGTGCTGGCCAGGTCACCAATGGCAAACGATCCGTCACCGCCGGCATAAGCCTGGTGACCGAAAGCAAAGCTGCTGACGCCGAAGGCGGTGGCGCTGTCACCAAAGGCTAAGGAAAAATCGCCTAAAGCCAATGTCCGGCTGCCGATGGCCGTCGAGTATTCGCCGTCGGCCACGCTGGAATCGCCCATGGCCTGGGCAAAGTTGCCCAGCGCCTGCGATTTATAGCCGGAAACAAAGGAGTTATAACCCACCAGGCTGGGGTCGGGAATATAGACATGCCCGACCAAAAAGGCGTTGCGCTCCGGGAACCACAACATGCGCGCGTCGTCGATTGGCTCACCAATGCCGGTGTTGAGGGAGAACTCGGCGATGTCAGTGCCTTCGGAGCGGGCTGAACCCGATGTGCCGATGCCAAAGCTACGCGACCCTACGCGAGTCGTTCCACCAGTCAAATAGAAACGAATGCTGTCATCAGCAGCCGTCATGATCGTACCACTACTAACACGGGCAGACCCGCTAGTGCCAATACCAAAACTTCGAGATCCTACACGAGGAGCACCGGAAGGGCTAACAAAAAACCAAATACTATCGCTGGTAACTTTCATTAAACGGCCGCTTCCGGGAGCAACAACTTGAATACCATCATCATTAACAATAAAAACACTATTCCCAGTATTGTCTTTAACCTCAAACAATGGGGTTTGAGCTTGCACGGCTCCATAAATAAACCCGCTGAAAATAAGAATGCCAATAGCATATCTAATTTGAGTTGTCATAAATATGATCCTCCTTCGTTTGAATTGATTGATAGCAAACAGTCCAAAATCCATTTAACTTTAAAAAACTACAACTCTTGCACTTCAAGCGTAAGATTCCCAGTGTTTCATGAACTTGCAATTCTCTGCATCAAAGTTTCGCCTTTATGAATATATTCTGCATTATTTGAGTCTCGCGCAATTTTTAAGCCCTCTATAATCAGGTCATGCGCCAAAGTTCTGTTCCCCATTTGCCAATTTAAATCTCCGTTTTCAATTAGACAGGCTGGTAGTAAATAGTTTAAATTCAACTTATTAATCAGATCAATGGAGTTTTTGAAAGCAGTTGATGCCTCTATGAATTGGTTCAAAGCCGTATATGTTCGGCCCATATTAATCAACACCAATGCAATCTGTTCTTTGTCTTCCAATTCTCTACACAAGCTAAATTTCTTTTTGTGAAAATCCAACGCATCTTCATACTGGCCTTGCTCGTGTAAAGCATCGCCAATATTTCCAAACGCGCGGGCGACTTCCTTTTTACTTCCCAACTCCTGACTCAAGTTCAACATACGTTGATAATAATCAACGGCAGCATCATACTTTCGAAAATGGTAACAGTAGACATTACCAATATTATTTAACGCATCAGCAATCCCAGCCTTATTTTGAATTTGCTCATTGATCTCCAATTGTTTCTGATAAAACTGCATTGCCTTTTCGGCATCGCCGCTATAATCAAAAACAACCCCAAGACTGCCATACGCGCGAGCAATTCCGCGATCATAGTTAAACTCTTTACAAATCGTCAATTCTTTCTCAAAAAACGCTAAGGCTTCCTGCGTCTTTCCTGAGTACCAAAAAACCTTGCCGATATTGTTCAAAGATATTGCAATCATCCGTTTGTTTTGAGCTTTTTCTAAAAATTTCAGACCCTCTTCAAATTTTGGTAAAGCATTTTTGTAATTGCCTTGAATAACCATTTGATTGGCGATATCATGGATTGCGCCGCCAACCCGATCATCATCCCCCAACACCTGCCCAATCTTCAGCGCCAGGTCCGCATCCTGAGCCGCTTCGTCCACCCGGCCCAATGTCACCAGCAAATGATTTTTCTTGTAGACGATGGTATCGACAATCGCTTCCAGCTTCTTCTTCGCCGCATCGACCTGATTGGCGTCGGCTAAAAGATCGTCCAAATCCTTGCGGGAATCGTCAAGCCAGCGTTGATAGAAGCCCAGGGCCGCCTCATTTTGCCAGTTGTCTTTGGCGTAATCACCGGCCTTTTCCAGATAGGCCAGGGCCAGGTCGCGCACTTCGGCCCGTTCGTAGTGATAGGCCAGATCGGCGTAGACGGATTTATTGTCCGGATGCAGGCGGGCGATGGTTTCCGCCGCCAGATTATGCAGCAGGCGCAGCCGCGATTTGAGCTGCATGTTGTAGACAGCGTTATGCAGCAGCGCATGGGCAAAGATGCCGCGAATTTCCGAAAAAACCGACAAAACCTTGCTGTTCTCGCCCGTTTTCATCTCGGCTTCCAGTTCATCCGGCTGCCAGGTTTGGCCGACGCTGCGCAGCATTTCCGACAACACCCGAAACTCAAACTCCTGACCGAGCACGGACGCCACTTGCAACGCTTCCTTCAGCTTGTCGGTCAGGCGGTCAATGCGCGAGACCAGCATGTCGGTGACCGTGGCCGGAATGGATGACTCATCTTTTACCATTTCCCACAGGCCGCTCTCGGCGTGGCGGGCGGCGATGCCGGATTCGCGATAATACAGCGCGGTTTGCTCGATAAAAAAAGGATTGCCCGCCGTGCGCTCGATCAAATGCTGCTTAAAATTTAAGGCTAACGGCCCGTCCAGCAAGGCTTCGGCCAGTTCGACCACGCCTTCGGGCATCAGTTGGTTGAGGTCGATTTCCAGCGCCGGCATATCGACCGGCAAATGCGGTCGGGATTGATCTTCGTGATAGCGCGAGGTGCAGATGAAGAGGATCGGAAAATCGCCCAAATTGCGGCAAATGGTTTCGAAGGCATGGCCGGAATCGGCGTCGATCCATTGAATATCTTCGATCTCGATGCCGACCGGGTTGACCAGAGCGAGCGCCTTGAACATTTCCTTAAAAGCGTATAACGTGTTTTCATAACGCAGTTTGGCGTCCAACTGCTCGTAAAGCGATCCCGGATAAACGATACCGAGAAATCCGCCCAAAACCGACTGCAAACGCACCAGTTCTTTGTGAATATCACCGGTCGCGCCGGCCAACAGTTGGTCGTAGACTTCTTCAAAATTGGCCTGATTTTGGGCGAGGGCGAACTCTGCGGATTGGTTGAAGAAGCCGCTGAAAAAGCGGGTGAAAGTATTAAACGGCTTGCGCTGAATCCCGTCGCAGACCAGATATAACCAATGCAGATTTTGATGGCGTTTTTTCACTTCGTACATCAGGCGCGACTTGCCGGCGCCGGGTTCGCCGTAGATGTAGACGATGCCGCCGGATTTGCCGTCGGCCAACGGCTGAAAAATTTGGTCAATCTCGCCCAATTCTTTGGAACGTCCGACAAACTTACCGGCATAGACCGCGGCGGCGGCGATTTTTTTGGATTTGAGCCGATAGGATGCAATTTTTTCCGACTTGCCCTTGTATTCGTATTGGCCGGCTAACTCCAGGTTAAACACCGGTTGGGCGGAACGATAGACGTTTTCCGACACCCACAGCTCGCCAAAATCGGCCTTCATCATAAAGCGGGCGGCCAGGTTGACCTGATCGCCGATGACCGTGTACTCGCAGCGCCGGTTGCCGCCGATCAGACCGGCATAAACCGGGCCATAAGTGATGCCGGCCCGAAACCGCAAGTTGTCCAGCAAATGATGTTCCTGCCTGGCCGCAGCCACGCCCTGCCGAACCGCCAGGATAAAATCCAGCGTACGCTCGATGTTATCTTCATGGGCAATGGGTGCGCCGAAGATGCACAGCACAACGCCGCCTTTATCGCCAAAATCCACCCGGTTGAAATAGCCGCCAAAATGAATCGTCTCGCGAATCACCAGCGATACAAACAGATCCAACTGCGACTGCGCGGCCACGCCGTCGAAAGAGATAAAGACGGAGACGGCGTTGCGGAATTCGCCCAGTTGCTTAAAATCGACCACGGCTTCGGGCATAAACTTCAGCAGCGTCTCGCGGGCAAGTTCGGTCTGTCCGTCTTCGGCCAGGATAGGCGCGGCGGGTTCCTGTTCGAAGCCATTCAGAAAGTAAAATCCATCGTCAAGCGGCGCACCGAGAACCGCTTGCGGCGGCAGAAGTTGCTGCAAATGTTGATCGAAAATCACATCGCCTTTGCCGGCCTGATGTTCGGCGGCGGCACAAGCGTCAATTGCCGGACCACGGAAAAAGAACGCTTTTAATTCCTGACCAATAATGCCCCATTCCACAATCCCGTGCGACAAGCCCATTTTACCGGAAATCTCAAAATCACCAAACCTGGTTTTTTGCCGGCCCAATTGACTCAAAAGCTCCTGATTCTTGAGCGCACAGTGCAGAATAGCGGCAGGCTGAATTTGCAGATCATCAGGAAAAATTGCCGTAAAAGCATCACCGCCAAAGCTGGAGATAAAACCGCCGTGGGCATAAATTGAATCTACCAATGGGTTAAAAATGGCATTGAGAATGTCGGACATAATCTCTGCCCCTTCATCGCCGCCGCGCATCAGCGTCTCGGTCATTTTGGTAAAACCGGACAGATCGGTAAACAGCGTGACCGCAGAAAAGCCGCCGGCGGCGTTCCCGGCAGCGAATTGCTTTTGAATCATGAGCGGCAAGAGTTGTGGCATGAGGACTTCCGGTAAGATATTTAAATGTAAGAAGTTGGCCTTGAACCGGGTAATTGCTCAAAAAGTGGTGGTAAACCTAACCTTGCGAAGGCTTCAGTGCACGATTTCACAAGTTTTGCAGTAAAGCCTTCGCAAGGTTACCCACGCTTTTTGAGCAAGTACTGAACCGGCAAACGGCTTGACGGCATCAAACGCTTTTTTAAGCTATGAAACATTCGACGTCATTTTCAAGTAATTACGCACTCATTCTTGGACGTTATCACATCTCCCTATAAGCTGTCAACCGAAAAAAGCCGAAATAAACGCCTGTCTAAAAAATAGCGTTTTCTCTTCATCGGGCAATACTTTAGTTTAAAGACGGCCGTACAGTGATTTGCTTAGCGCGGCTTCCTTCGTGCAAAAATCGTCTGATACAGGTTGTCACTAAAAAATTTGCCGCCAAGCATTTGCGTTATCTTCGAAAACGTTGTAACTCAAAACGCCGTTTTGGGCTCAAAACCGTGCTTTGCACTTTTTTGTGGCCAAAAAAATGTATCCACTGAAGAGGTTGGAGGAGGCATTAAGGTTGCAGGTATTTTCGATAATCTTTCCGCAGGAATTTCAGACCACGCATGTCAATCAGCTTGTATTGGCTCGTGGGCGTCCGCTCAAAAAACAGCTCCCCCACTTTCGTATCACCATAGAAAAACGTGTGCGGGGCGGCATAGTTAAGTCGGTATATTTCACCTTTTTTAATCGTTTCCAAAGCCACGACGACGGCGACCCGGGCGCTATCAAAGTTGAAATAGCTTTCACCCGCCTCAAGGTTGATCCGCCGAACGACCGAATGGGTCATGCCTATTTTCAACTTGTTGTTTCTTAAATCTTCCAGCGAAAAGCTGTCGCTTTTTAATTTAACGATGCCATCCAGCAGCAGTTCTTCTTTCTGATTCGGCATTTTCTCCACAAGGTCAAACCGCCCCACGCCGTCCAAAAAAAAGGATTCAAAATCAACCGGATTGACCTGAATCGTAAAGGTCAACGAGCCGCGGACTTCCAGCGCGTCTTTCAGATAAGCTTTAAGTTCGCGCTCGTTCTTTTCCAATGAAAAACGTCCGAAAAAAATCTTGTAATTTTCATCACCCAATAACATGCGCAGGATTTCGTCCGGATGGTCAACATGGGTAAAATCGTAGTATTGGGTAAAAAACTCGACCTGCGAAATCCGGCTCATCTGAATGGGCATGACGGCGCACTGAACCGCCATAAGACCGCCCAACAGGATAACAAGCCGCAGCTTCCCCGTCTTCATACCGCCTCCTATTTGGCTAACTCGATGTTGATGATGGCATCTTGTCGAGCGTTATCTTTAGCCATTCTGAAAGACAACGTCTTATCGGTGTTTTTCAAAATTTGCTGGATTTCGTCCGCCACCGCTAAAGCATTGTCGCTGCCGAAATAGCGGATCGTGTTTTCGATGGGCGGAAGGCTTTCCCGCGCCTGCATGTTGATGTTGTAAAACTGGCTGGAAGCCAGGCTGCGCTTAATGTGATGGGCATCCGCTTCCCGCGACCCGGCATAGACCAGATTGATGGTAAAACCGTTGTTCCGTTTCAGACGCGCCAGGTCGGCGGATAGACTGTCGCGACTTTGAATCAACGATTTAACCTGGTTTTTTATTTGTGGGTTGACTTCGTTCAAGCGAAGCAGGGAATCCACTTTATTTTGCAGGATTCTGTTGGCGGCGATCCATGTAGCCGCGCTACTTCGATCATCGGCCAATTTTTTGAGTTGAGCGATGAGTTCGTCACGGGTCGTGGCGGGGTTAAACTCCGGCGCAACCTCGGCCAGATCCGTCGCTTTGAGATGGGGGATGTCCACCAGCAGCTTTTCTTGTTGCTGCGGGGTCAGTTGCAGAAGGTTTGCGTCGAAACGCTGCGGCGCTTCCTGCTCGCGGGTGACCGATGTAAAATCGGTTTGCCGAAATAGAAAAAATAACAGGATCGCCGCAGCAACGGCATTTAAGGGAATGCCGATCTTTTTAACGCGCGCTAACTGCTGACGGGTTGTACGTCCGGCATAGTATGTCAAAAAAAACACGGTCGGCATGATGCTTAACAACGCGGCAAAGCTGAGCGGCACAATGTTGGGCGACCAGGCGTTGTAATCCGCCAACCGGGCGATGGCCGTAGCAACCAGCCAGGCCAGCGCAATATAGACGATCAAAAAATGGGGCGCTTTTTGCCGCCACAGGCGCGTGAGCAAAGATGGCGGAAGCGGATGCTCAACGGTGTTCGGCCCAAAAACCAGCTTATAGACTTCAACCGACTCTTCGACGCCCTTCAATTCTTTTTGGCCCAGCGAAACTGCCTTTAGGTCGCTATGATTGCGAATTTGCCGCCAGACATCTTCCGAGATGGAAATGCCGCCGGGCGACGCGGAAGATTCAATCCGCGAAGCGATGTTGACGCCGGAGCCTAAAATGTCATCTTTTTCCAAAACGACATCGCCGATATGCGCACCGATCCGCAGCCGCAAACCTTCTACGGCTCGCACGGCGTTTTGAATTTCCACCGCGCACCAAACCGCAGAAATAGCGCTATCAAACATAATCAGCGTGCCGTCGCCGATTTCTTTCAGCACCCGACCATGACGTTTTTCAACCAGCGGATAAATAATTCCGCGCTGCTGTTCCAGCCAGCCCAACGCCCGCTTCTCATCCTGTTCCATGGTTCGGGTATAGCCGACGATATCTGTAAAAATGATAGCAGCCAGCTTTCGCTTGCCGGATTTGAACTCGGTCGCCTCCTGATGGAGTCGCGTCAATTCCGCATATTGCAGGCTAATTTCATCGTAAGCTCGTGAGAGTTCCTGCTTTTGCTGCTGAGTTTGCTGGTACGCGCTTTGATAATCGTCAACAACCCGTAACAGAGCGTCATTAAGTGTTTCCGATTGATGCTTCTGGGCGCTAATGCTTTGCACCAGGCTGCGCAAACCGTGCTGCTCTTCCGAATTCGCCTCGGAACTGCCGATAGCCTGCCGCAGATGGTGGGCGTAGGCTAACGCAATCGTTGCGCTGATGGTGGGAAATTGCTGCAGCAGTTTCAAAAAATCATCGCGGCTGATGACCGCTAATTCACAGGCGGTTTTGGCAAGGATATTGGCGGAGCGGTTAAGCCCTTCCATTAAGCTCATTTCGCCGACAAACTCGTTTTCGGCGCGTTGGGCGATTTCCAGTTCGCGGCCTTCCGGCAATGTTTTGGTGATTTGAATCTCGCCGGCGAGGATTAAAAACATCTTATCGGCCGGACTGTCCTGGCCGGCGATGATTTGACCGGCGGCATATTTTTCAAGCCGAAACATGACGTGGGAAAGCTGCCCCAGCGCTTCGGGATCGATCCGTTGGAAAAAAGAGTTGGCGCACACGCGTGGCCAAAAGTCCGGCGTTTGGGTCACATTAGGTTCTGAATTCATGTTTCAACGCTTTGGGTGGATGCCTGCAAAATGTCCGTCCCGGTCATAAAAGTCTTTTCTATATAATCTTACTGATGATTGGTGATTGGTTCAACAACTTTTTAAGATATGGCTTTTGGCGGGCGGCTCAAGTTAAATTTGCGAATTCGGGCGATTCGGGAAATACATGTTGATTTACTCCCATTTGTTGATTTGAAACGCGGGCGCATACGCTGACTTAGGCATCAACAAACCGCCGTCCCGGTTTGACCGTTGTAGCTGATTTGGCCTTGCGCGCGATTTTAGGCGATGATGACCGCGTCTTTCAAGCGATATATCTGTTTCTGTGGCTCATGGAACAAGATAGTGAAAATCCGGCTGAGCCTGGTTTTGCGCCTGCGTAAAAAGTAGCTCGCCCATTTTGTGTCCCGATAAAAATACATGTGCGGGACGGCATAGTTATATAACATGCTTTTTTGTAAGACTATGAAAACATTTATAGGCTGTCAACCAAAAATGTTCGGATAACAAAAGACAAAACACGTGGTAAAAAATAGATTTTTCTATTGGCTCTGGCAACCCTTAATTTAAGACAAATCATGCTGATATAGACTACTTGGCATCCCCTGGCATCTGGTCAGAATTTATCAGCGAAAGTAATTGACGGCGCGCCTAAAAACAAATATCTTTTACATTTGTTTGAAGAAGACGCTATAATAATAAATAACGACGTGTGCGGTTGAACAGTGATATGTCATTCCGGCATACCTGTTTCACGGCTAAGTGAAACCGGTAGAGCCGGAATCCACGCTAAAATGGTGCGCCATACATGGATTCCGGCTCTTCATTTCCCGCTATTCGCGTAAAATGAATGCCGGAATGACACTCCATGACGTTCAACCGCACACGCCGATAAATAATAAAAATATAGCCAAGCATTTGCGTTGTGCGCAAGAATGTAGCGCGACTCTCCGGAGTCGTCGCTGCGAGTCAGGAGACTCGCGCTACAGTTTGCGACTCCTGTAACGATGAAACATTTGAACAATCCCCCCTGTAGTGCCGTCAAGCCGCTCACAGCATTTTTTATAGATCGCGCCGCTGTTTTGCCATAAGGATTCTTAATGCTTCCGCTGGTGCCCCATTTTATTCAGGAGAAATTCACAAGCAAAAAATTTTTCGGAAATTTTGAGGCTGCGTGCCTGCTTGTGGATATTTCCGGCTTTACAGCAATGACTGAAACGCTTACACAATCCGGTAAGGAAGGTGTGGAGGTTTTGGCGGAGATTCTGCGCGCACTTTTTGGTCCATTGGTGGCGAGCGTTTACGAGCAGGGCGGTTTTATCAGCAGCTTTACCGGTGATGGCTTTATCGCCCTGTTTCCGGGTAATGCCGATGCGGTCGGTCAACGCGCCCTGGCCGCCGCCCAAAAAATTCAGGCCCATCTGAAAACCTGGGTTGAATATAAATCCAGCTACGGCAATTTTACACTTGGTGTAAAAATCGGTCTGGCCAGAGGGCAAACCGAGTGGGGCATTATCCGTGCTTCCATTGAAACAGCCCACCATGTTTTTTACTTCCGCGGCGCGTCCATTGATCAGGCGGTCAGCGCCGAAAACACCGCCAAAAGCGGCGACATCATTTTGGATAAAAGTCTTTATCAGTCACTTGCGCCGATTGTTAATGTTACGAATGTTGGCCCGTTTTTTAAAATCGAAGCTATAACACAGAAATTACCGGAGCCCTCCGTCATTCCGCCCCTGGAAAATAATCCTGTCGTCGCTATGCCCTTTATTGACAAAGAGTTGCTGCGCCTGACAGCCCACGGTGAATCTCGTAATGTTATAACCTTGTTCCTGAGCCTGAAAGATATCAATACCTACGAGCATTTGGAGGTCTTTCTCCAGCCGGTTTATCAACTGCAAGTCCAGTATGGCGGCCACATCAACAAGATCGCTTTTGGCGATAAAGGCTGCAACATTCTGCTCTTTTGGGGTGCGCCCAAAGGCCAGGAGAACGATGTCGAGCGGGCATTGAACTTTATGATCGACCTGAAGGCTATTACCCTAATCCCGTTCCGGGCCGGTATTACGTATCGTATCGTTTATGCCGGATTTATCGGCTCCGAACTGCGTCAGGAATATAGCTGTTATGGCCGCGGTGTTAATCTGGCCGCCCGCCAAATGATGAGCGCTAATTGGGGCGATTTATGGCTTGACCAATATACCGCGCGGGCGGCTGAGCGTCGTTTTCGCTTAAATCTCCTGGGCCAGTTTGCCTTTAAAGGTTTTGCGCAGGAGTTGCCGGTTTATGAACTGCAGGGCCGCTCGGATTCTTATCAGATGACGCTTTATCGCGGCCAAATTACCGGCCGTCGCGCCGAGCTCAAGGCGTTGTGGAAATTTATCGAGCCGATTTATGCTCAAAAATTTGCCGGCATTATTTCCGTCTATGGCGAGGCCGGAATGGGCAAAAGTCGGCTGCTGGAAGAATTTAAGCGTATGGCCACGGAAAAAGGCAATCCGCCCCCAAGCTGGTTCTACTGTCCGGCCGATGAGATAAAGCGTCAATCCCTCAATCCGTTTCGCTACTTTCTGCGCGCCTACTTTAACCAATCCAACTTGCAATCAATTCAGCAAAACCAGCAGCAGTTTGATCGCAAAATCGAGGCGCTGATCCTCGAAACTCCGGACAATGAACTGAAGCGCGAATTGGAACGAACCAAATCTATTTTAGCCGCTTTAGTGGATATTTACTGGAAAGATTCTTTATACGATTTGTTGGATCCAAAAGCGCGTTTTGAAAATATGATGGATGCCATCAAGTGCCTTTTTAAGGCGGAGAGCAAGATTCGGCCCGTCATTATTGAATTGGAAGACTCACATTGGCTGGATAACGACTCGCTGCAATTTGTGGATCATTTGACCCGTAACATCAAAAATTTTCCGATTACAATTGTAGCCTCAATTCGATCCATAACCCTTCAAAAGCTTTTTAACCAGGCCATTCGTCAACATGCAATCCAGCTCAACGGTTTTTCGGAGGCGGAAATCATTCACTTTGCCGAAGAAATGCTTTCGACGAAAATAGCCAAAAATTTAGCCGCATTTTTGTTAGATCGCACCGGCGGTAACCCGTTCTTTGTCGAGCAATTATTGTATTACATGCAAGAAACTAATTTGCTGGAAAAATCCGCACACGGTTTAATGCCCAAACAAGTCCGGGGTGTCGTCGTGCCAAACGATGTCAGAGCAGCACTGATTGCCCGATTAGACCGGTTGACCCAGGAGGTTAAGCAGGTAGTGCAGACGGCGTCCGTGCTGGGACGCGAGTTTGAGCTGCAGGTATTATCTTTTATGCTGAATCAGGACCCGGCGTTAGGGGATAAGATTCAGGCCGCGCGTAATGAGGATGTCTGGCAGGAACTGACTGAAATTCGCTATATTTTCAAGCACGCGCTGATGCGTGATGCCGCGTACGATATGCAATTACGCTCCTATCGGCTCCAGCTTCATAAAATTGCCGCCGAAGCGTACGAGACGGTTTTTTCAGATGATCTGCTGCCTTATTACGGCGAAATTGCCTATCACTATGATTTGGCGGAAATCCCCTTGAAAGCCATTGGTTATTTTCAGGAAGCCGGAAATTATGCGCACAAAAATTATCAAAACGAATTGGCGATTCACTACTATGATAAGCTGCTGAACGCGCTTAACTATAAAAATTTTATTCAGGAAAAGCAGACCGTCACCGCCACCAATGGCGACCCGGCAGTTACCGCACAAGTCATGGACATGCTGCTATTAAAGGGTGATATTCTGGAGCATATCGGCAAGTGGAATGAGGCTGAACTGGCTTTTAGCTATGCCTTTAGCATTGCCAAAGAGGCACACGATAAGGCGCGTCTTTCCAGTTCAAATGCCCGGCTTGGCTGGCTATTATATCTTAAAGGCAACAACCCTTCCGCCATGAATTGTTATCAACAACAACTGCTTTTATGCGATGAGCTGAATGATCTGAAAGGTAAATCGACCGCTATTTGTAACATCGGCCTGATCTATGCCGATAGCCGCGATTATGCCAAGGCTATGGAATGTTTTAATCAAACCTTAACGCTTAGCAATTCCCGCCGGGACAAAGAAGGCACCGCGCAGGCGATGACGAATATTGGGAAGATTTATTTGCAGCGTAATGATTATGAACGCGCCATGGAATGCTACGAGCGGGCTTTTATTCTGGAAATCGAGTTGGGCGCCCGGCTGAAGGTGTCCGATGTTTTTAGCAACATGGGCGATATTTATCTGCGAACCAACGCTTACGAGAAGGCGATGAAGTGCTATGAACGGCATCTAACGGTTTGTGAAAAAATCGGCGATAAGCGCGGCATCGCCAAGACAGTAGGCAGTATGGGCATTATCTACGATAAATTGGGGGACTGGCAAAAGGCCATGCGTTTTTATGAAAAGCAATTTAATGTGTGCGAAGAATTGGGAGACAAGCGCGGCGCATCTCAGGCCGCCCGCAATATTGGCCTGATCTATGAAACACAGGACAAGCCCGAGCAAGCCGAACATTTTTTACATATCTATCGGGTCTGCAGCGAGGACTTGCATTATGACGAAGACCTGGCCGATGCGCATATCCATCTTGGCCATGTGGAATTGAAGAAGAATCAATACGATACGGCGCTTCAACATTATGAAAAAAGCTCAGCGATTTATCAAAAACTGGATAAGCCGGAAAATGAATGGTTTGGCCTTTTTGGCGCCGGCCGGGCTTTGTTTAATGCCGGACAATTAGAGCCGGCTACCGAAAAACTGCATAAGGCGTTGAAAGTCAGTGAGTCCATAAAAAACAGCGATAAAATTTGTCTCAACTGCTTGCTTCTGGGTGAGTTATATATTCAGCAAAAGAATTTTGAACAAGCAATTCTTTATTTGGAGCGCAGCCTGATCGGGTTTGAAAAAAATAAGGCATCCCTCGAGTACAATCAAGCCCTCTTGCATCTGGGCCATGCTTACTTTGAACAAGGCGACACTAAAAAAGCCGCTGTATATTATGATCAAATGTTAACGCTTCAGGTGGCGCAAAAACCAACCGACATAATCAAACTTGTTCTGGGGCGGTTAAAGGCGCATCTTTTTACAGAAGCCGATACGGCCATACGGCAGGGATTTTTAAACCAGGCGCTTAAAAATTATGAGACGGTCGAAAAGCATGCCGCCGCTTACCACAATCGCCACATGACTGGCGAAGCCATCTTAAATATCAGCCGTGTGTTACGCGAAAAAGGGTTATATCGCGAAGCTGTGGATGAACTGAAGCGCAGCTTCAAAGTGTTTCATGCCACAAAAGCAACACGCGATGCGAGCACTGCATTAAAAGAACTTGCCGATGTTCTGGCTGTTCTTAATGAGTACGATAAAGCGATCGCCTATTACGAAAAAATTCTGAATAATCCCGAAGCCAGCGCGGTTAGCGACACAACAGCCATCCTGAGCAGCGTGGGCGACACCTATCTGCGCAAGGGCGATTACGAAAAAGCCTTTGAATATTATGAAAAAAACCTGCAGGCCTACGTCCAGAATAACGATCAGATTAATTTATCCAAAACGCTGAACAAAATCGCCACTATTTACATGAAAAAAGGGAAAGTGGAATGGGCGCAAACTTATGCCAAAAAACAGATTGCCGTTGGCGAAAAGCTGGGCGACCCGGTTGAGCTACTTAACGGTTATGGCCTGATGGCCGAAATCTATTCATTGCAAAATGATCCCCTTAATGCCGCAGCGTTCTACGAAAAACAGATCGCCGTTTGTGAACAAACCGGCAATACCCCGGAAATCGTGCGCATTCTGGGCAATCTGGGCCGCGCGTATTACAAAGGGAATGACTTTAAACGCGCAATGGACTGCACCAAACGTCAGATGACTGTTAGCAAAGAGTTGAATGCCCTGCAGCCGGGCCGGGCTGCTAAAACCGCCGCCGGTTAGGATTAATACGAAACGGTTGTATGGCAAAAATCCGCCTATATATCCCGATCCGTATCGGAAAAACTATGGGTTTTATAACGATGTTTTTTGGTTTTGATTGGCTTGTAGTGGTAAAGCCATTGCCCCATCAAGTGCGCCCAACTAAAGGCGATGGTCATTAAGTCAATCAACTTTTCAATCCGATCCCGGCGATTGAGGTGGGTTTGTTCAAAGTTAAAGCCTTTGGATTTAAACGCGCCGAAAAGCGTTTCAATGCTCCAACGCAGGCGATAGGTTTAGTGTGCAATTTCCGTCTAAGAATACAGCCATTCACCCAAGCCATTTGTGCGATTTTTGGACCCGTGATAAATTTTGAACAACCATTTGCCAAAAATCGTAAAACCGCTCAATTTAGGCTAATATCTTTTTCCATTCGTGTCTATTTGTGTTTTTGTGTTCATTAGTGGCTGAATAGATAGTTCCGCTTTTTTTGGCTAACGCCGCCGCTGAGCCTGTCCCTGTAAGAGGTTAAGGACGTGAATCGCCGCCTGAACGCCATCCTTTGAGCCCACGCCATCTTTGACAAATACGATCAACCCAATCCGCGGTTGACTTGCCGGGTAAAAAACAATTGTCCAGGCGTGGGTCTTGGTAATATCTTCAACATTGTCAAAATAGTAAGGCGCGGTGCCGGTCTTAACTAACAAGGCTGTATCCGCAACGGCTTCCTGCAAAGCATGGCCGGTGCCTTCCTTAAAGCTGCGGGCCAGGCCGGCGGCAATCCATGCCAACGGTTCACTGTCTAAAGGGATATTTTTTTTAAAGAGGTTTTTTTGCGGGTGATCGTAGTCAAACAGACGGCCGCCGTTAAAGAACAGGCTTAGATAGGAGAGGATTTGCAGCGGGGTCATTTGCAAGCGCGGACTGCGGCCGATCATAAGCGCGATTTCATCCTGACGCGTCAGCGCGGGCGGCAGCCGATAGTCCAATGTTTTTAACCAATCCGAAAACAGCGTTATTTCTACTGCGGCGGCAACGTGCTCAAAGTAGGCGTTGCAGGAAAAAGCTAATCCGCCGACCAGATCCAGCCGACCGTGACCGGGCAGATACCAGCACGGTGGGTTAGCCTGTCTTTGATCACCCGGCGCGCATAGAAAAATCTGTTCCGGCTTTAGCTGATTGGAGCTCAGCGCCACATACGTCAGCAGCGGCTTGATTAATGAGCCGATGGGCAGCGATTTTTTCAGCGCAATCTCCGGCTGATGCACCGCCAGAATCCGGCCGGCCTGAATGTCCATGACAACGCACGCGGTTTGCGCGTCTAACCGTTGGGCCAGAACTTTCTGCAAGTCCGCATCAACCCCGACAAAGGGCTGCCCGCCGGCCGGAGCGCCACGCCATAGCAAGATCAGTAAAAGCAGCTTTGTTTTCAATTGCCGGTCACGACTTAATGGTGGCCAAAAAGATAATACAGGCACTGACAACCATGCTCAAAGCCATGCTGATAAAAACGCCGATATCTTTATTTTTAATGGCATTGAGGGTGAAGGCGCCCTGAATCGCCACAAACAAATACCACATGCCTAAGGATACCCCGTGAGCCTCTGCGGCAACCCACAAAGCAAATAACTGCGGCAGCATCGACACCGGATTAGCCAGCGAAAGCAAATTGATGGCCGGATTAAACAGCTTATGTTCGGTCACAAAAGCAAACCGCCGGTTCAACCAAAAGGCCAGACGGGTGGATGCTTCCAGTTTCTTGGATTCAATGATAAAATCTTCGTGTAATTTCGTCGGCAGACACGGCGGTTCTTTCCCCTCAAATTTTATTTTAAGCCAGGCATCTGCGCTGTTACGAGCTTGACCGTACAGCAGATATTCCATCACGCGGTGATGCTTTTCCCATTCCAGCGCCTGAATCAGAAAGCGGGTATGATTTTCGACGTAGTCGCTATCCAGCTCTAACAGCTTGAGCAAAACGCCAAAAGAGTTTTCAAATTTATTGATGTGATCTTGAAAATAAATCCAGCTCATTTTTTCGATCGCCGGATGCATTAGGCCCCAATCCTCTTTTGGCTCAATATGTACGATTGGAATGAGCCGCTTGTTTAATTTAAGCGCATATTCAATTTCGCGCCGGCAGTACTCGGAGCGCACGGCGTGGGGCGAGATAATGAAGATAAAATTGTGGGCGCGGCGAATGCCGTCATTTACCTTTTCCAGCGAGCCGATTTCCAACGGAATGTCATTTTGATCAAACCATACGCTATAACCTTTTTCCTGCAAGCTGTTATAAAGCCGGGTAGCAAAAGCCTTGCTATGCTTGCGGCCGTAGGAGATAAAAATATCATGCACCTCGTCTTTAGCTTTAGCTGCCCGTGCCTCGGAGGCATGCCGGCTGGAATTGAGGAATGCTACAACGTCGTCTAATGAGTGCAGCCAGATACCGCCATTTTGGGTAACTTTTTTCCCGAACAAGTTAAGGGATTTAACTTCCTGACTATTGAATTCACGTGCCCCGTCTTCGCTTAAAAAGCAAAAGACCGTCCGGTCAGGCCGTTTAAAGGAGTCGTCGATTACTTCCGCCAGGGCGTAAAAGCCATCCATCTTGGGCGTTAAAACGTACAGGCAGTAGTCACAGTGGCGTCGCTCGTATAATTCGCGACTCATGGCATCTTCGTTCCAATCCGGCACAACCGGATTGAAGTATTCGATTTCCAGCTTGGGCATGACATAATCACGCCAGGTCGAATCGTTTACGGTGCCGCCTAAAAATACACGCATGGTCTTGCTCCAGAGGTCAAAAAAATCTTGGCAAAAGCGACGATAATTGGTTAAAGTTGATGTGCGTCATAGCCCAAAATCGTCCGGATAATCGCGGCGTTCTGGGCCACAAAATCGCCTTCCAGCATCGTTTCGTGAGCGCCGTAACCGTGGTACACCCGGTACATATTCAAGGATGCGCCGGTCCAGTCGGTCAAAATTTCCCGACCATCCGCGGTCATGGCCGTGCGCTGAATCCAACTGCGGCCTTCGGCATGAATGGCGTGCACATCAGCCGCCACCAGGCCGGTTTCGTCAGCCAATTCCAGGTTAACAAAATCGTAATAGGCGCGAATAGTGCGGGTCATCTCCTCAATGGAACGGCCAAAAGCGCCGTAGCGTTGGGCGATGCCGGCGATCATGTCGTCGCGAATCCCACGTAATTCGACGGTCAATGCGGATAATTTCTGCTTTTTCCGAAAAGCATCCAGTAAAATGATTTTGGAAACCGGATGGCCGTGTGTTTCCAGCCACTTGGCCGTTTCAAAGGCCAGGTTGCCGCCGCCGGAATAGCCCAGCAAATCATAGGGCCCGTGCGGTTGCAGGGCGGTGATCATGCGCCCGTAGTCGGCAATCGGCGCGGCGCTCGGTTCAAAGTGAAAGGCGTAGAGTGTGTGCGCCGGTAAAGCCGCCGCCAGCATTTGATAGACCAGGCCATGCCCAAAAGCCGGCGGGAAACCGAAAAGCAGATGCTGCTGATTTTCATTAAAAACAAGATAGCGCTCACTGCTGGTTATTTCATCGGCTTGATCGAGATACGCGGCCAGTTCCGCCACGCGGGTATGCTTGAACAACAGGCTCAGCGGCACATCAACGCCTTTATTCGTTCGCAGCAACGAGGCCAGGTTTAGTAGTTTAAGCGAATCGCCGCCCAGATCAAAAAAGTCATCCTGCGCGCCAATATGCGCCACGCCCAACGCACGGCAATATAAATCAGCCACGGCTTGCTCGGTCGGCGTGGCCGGAAGTGGGGACACGATTGCCTCGGCTTGCCGTCTGCCCAATTCGCTCAAGGCGCGGCGATCTATTTTGCCGTTGGCGGTGACGGGGAATTTGTCCGTAAACACAAAACGGGCAGGCACCATATAGGGCGGCAACCGTTTGGCCAACTGCGCCCGCAATTCCGCCGGACTCATGGCCGGATGAACCGTCTTCAACACGCCGTAAGCTACAATTTGCCGGTCGCCGCCGCCGTCCGACTCGGCCATGACCAATACTTCGGCAAAGTTACCCGATTCGCGCAGCGCCGCTTCAATTTCGCCCAACTCAATACGAAAACCCCGCACCTTGACTTGATGATCCAGACGGCTCAAAAATTCGATGTTGCCAGCGGGCAGCCAGCGGCCCAAATCGCCGGTTCGATACATCCTCTTATCCCGCTCTTCTAAAGGAGAATTTTCGGATGCAAAAGGATTCGGCACAAACTTTTCGCGGGTTAAATCCGGGCGGTTGAGGTAGCCGCGAGCCAGACCCACGCCGGCAATAACAATCTCGCCGGGAACGCCGACGGACTGCCACTGAGCATCTTTATTGATGACATAAAGCCGGATATTATCAATCGGCTTGCCAATCGGCACGATCTCGACCGGATCGGCCGGGCAATCAAAGTAGGATACGTCAATCGCCGCTTCGGTCGGGCCGTATAAGTTAATTAGCTGCGCGAAATGTCCCCGGCACTTTGCGGCGTCGGTTTTATCAACAGTGCATATCGTTGAAGTGCCGGGGACGTCTCCGCTATTTTGCGTGAACAGGCGATTGAACTCGTTGACCTGACTGATACTCAACGCATCGCCGCTGGCGAAAACCCGCCGTAGTGTGCGCAGGCGCTGCCCGGCTTGTTTTTCGCTTACTTCGCGTAAAAAAGCGCTTAGCATGGGCGGGACGAAGTGCAAGGTCGTCACGCCAAAAGCTTCAATCGTTTGACATAACGCCGCCGGGTCTCTTTCTGCGCCGGGGGCGGCCAAAACCATTTGTGCGCCGAACATCGACCACCAAAAAAACTCCCACACCGAAACGTCAAATGTGTATGGCGTCTTTTGCAGAATGACATCCTGCGGCGTCAACGGATAACGGCGCTGCATCCAATACAGCCGATTCATCAAAGCGCGGTGCTCAATCATCACGCCCTTGGGCTGGCCGGTTGACCCGGAGGTGTAGATGACGTAGGCCAATCCGGTCGGTCTGGCTTGCGAGACAAACTCCGGCGCGAATTCAGCGGAGTAGCAAACTTCAGTTTGCAAGCGCTTGCCGGCGTTGTGACTTGCAAACTGAAGTTTGCTACTCCAATTCGGACTTGCAAATTGAAGTTCGCTACTCCAATTTTGCAAATTCAAAACCGGGCCATCCCACTCCAGCGCCGACGGGGTATCGGTGTTGATCAGCAGCAAGACCGCGCCGCTATCGCTCAGCATAAACGCCTGACGCGCCGGCGGATCGCCCGGCGAAATCGGCAGATAGGCGCCACCGGCTTTGTGGATGGCCAGCAGCGCAATGATCAATTCGAGCGAGCGTTCCATGATCACGCCGACAATTGTATCCTGATCCACGCCCCGTTGTTTTAGTTGGCCGGCCAGGCGGTTGGCTTGCGAATTCAACTGGCCATAAGTCAAAGTCCGGCGCTGAAAATGAACCGCCGGGGCGGTCGGTTGTCGGGCGACCATAATCTCAAAAAAATCGGTCACGGTTTGCTCGGCCGGAAAATCGGCTTGCGTGGCATTCCAGAGCCGAATGGTTTCTTTTTCTGCCGCCGTCAACATGTCCGCCGCGCGTAATGGTTGGCCGGGTTGCGTCACCACTGCGGTCAATAATTGCACCCAATGATTTTGAAAACGGACCACGGTTTCCTGTTTAAACAGGCTGGCGCTAAATTGCCAATTAAAGGTCAGGCCCGTTTCGGTAACCACTGCTTCCAAATGAAAATCGAACAAGGTGGCCGGATTTTTTACTTCGCGCCATTGACAATCAAACCCTAAGTTTTTGGCAGAAGCATGTTCAAATGTGTGGGCAAGATTATTAGATTTTTTTACAGCCGGGTCTTGTTGCAACACGATGGCCGTGTCAAACAGGGGATTGCGGGCCGGATCGCGCTTGTAACGGATCAGTTCAGGCATCAAATCAAAAGGATAGGCGGCATGGGGCTGAATGTCCTGCCAGACGGCTTTGACCTCCGCCAACAGCTCGACAAAAGTCATCGCCCCGGACACATGGCAGCGCACGGGCAGCGTATTGACAAACATGCCGATCACATCGTTAAGTTCTTCCGAGTGCCGACCGGCGCTAAATGTGCCGATAATAAATTCTTCCTGGCCGGTGTACTTGTAGAGAAAAGCGGCATAGGCGGCGAACAGGGTCATAAACAATGTTGTTTTTTGATCTTTGGCCAGTTGCCGGACCTTAGCGGCCAGCATTGGGTCGATCGCGACGGTAACCCAATCGCCGGCGTAATCGGGTGTGGCCGGACGAGGAAAATCGGCGGGCATGTCCAGCACGGGCAATTCGCCGCTTAGGTGTCTGCGCCAAAAATCGGCGGACACTTGCAATGCCGGCGTATCCAATTGCTGCCGTTGCCATTCCGCATAATCTTTGTATTGCAGGCGGGGCGCCTCATCGTCGGACAAACCGTCCGCCCCTTTTTCTAAGCTCTGTCCTGAGCTTGTCGAAGGGGAGGAATTTCCAAGCGCGGCAGCGTGATATAGTCGAATCAATTCCGATATTAATATTTCCCACGAAGCGCCATCAAAAACAATGTGATGGGTGTCAATGATCAGTCGGTGACGATCATCTGACAGCTTGATGTAGCAGGCGCGGAAAAGGGGCGGCTGGTTTAAATCAAACGGACGCGCAAAATCGGAGTAGCAAGCTTCAGCTTGCTGGTCAAGGACGGGCTTCACTTGTTCGTGACTTGCAAGCTTCAGCTTGCTATTCCCGCTTTCGATGATTTCCAGCCTAAAATCTACTTCCGGCCGGATGATTTGCGCCGGTTGATTGTCTGCCCAGATAAAAGCCGTGCGCAGAATATCATGCCGCTGAATGAGACGCCGCAACGCTTCTTGCAGACATTGCGGGTCAATTGGCTCGGTCATATCTAACCAGGCAGTCAGGTTATAATGGATGCCGGACGGGTGAAATTGATGCAGCAAAAACATGCGCTGTTGCGCCGAAGACAGGACATAATGCGCTTTAGGCAAGGTCGGCGGGATTGAACCCGGAACTGCTGCCGGCGCTGTGGTTTTCTGCAGAAAATCAGCCAGCTCCTGCACTGTTGGATTCTTGAAAATATCGGCCACCGAGACGTTCACGCCCAATTCGCGCAGAATGCGGGCCGCCAGGGTCATGGCTAATAGTGAATGGCCGCCCAACATAAAAAAGTCATCATCAGTGCCCACGCGGGTTATTTTCAACACGGCTTGCCACAGGGTTGCCAATTGCTGTTCCAGCACGGTTACAGGCGGCGTATAATGCTCGCCCACTTCCAGAATTACGCCCAGCGCCTTGAGCGCTTTACGATCCACCTTGCCGTTGAGGGTCAGGGGAATGTCGTTCACACGCTTGAAGATGGAGGGAATCATATATGGCGGCAGTTTTTGCTGTAAAAAGGCGCGCATTTCCTCTACCAGCAGCTTTTCATTCTGCGGGCGCATCAGCAGATATGCGACCAAACGACGATCCCGGTTTTCGGCCTCTTCCAGCAAAACAACTGCGTCCAAAATGCGGCTATCGTGCCGCAAAATGGCTTCGATCTCGCTCAGTTCAATCCGAAAGCCGCGAATCTTAACCTGCTCGTCGCGCCGACCTATAAAGTCGGCCACCTTCGGGCTTAGCCGGCGCGCTACGTCACCGGTTTTGTACATTCGTTCGCCGGGCCGCTGCGGATTGGGGACGAATTTGGCTTTGCTCAATTCCGGATTGTGCAGATAACCACGGGCCAGACCAATGCCGGCAATGTAGAGCTCGCCTTCTTCGCCAATGGCCACCGGCTGCAACGCCTCATTTAAGATGCAGATTTCCATGTGATCAATGGGCGCGCCAATTGGCACTGCACTGCTTGTATCACGCTGCGGATCGTAGCGATAAATCATGCAGCCGACGGTGGCCTCGGTAGGGCCGTATTCGTTGAAGATTTCCACCCGGTCTTGCAAAGTTCGGTGGATTTGGCGGGCGGTTTCGGTCTCCAACGCTTCGCCGCCGACAATAAAGCGCTTCAGTCGTGAATCGGCCCGCAAATGGTGGGCGATCAACTTCAGATGCGATGGCGTTAGCTTGATTACGTTCACTTGATTTTCGGCCACAATGCGCTCGATGGCGACTTCGCGGGCGTCACTGTCATAAACCACGATGATATTGCCGCTAACCAGCGGCACAAAAATAGAAGTAACCGTCAGATCAAATGAGAAAGAGGTAAAGAGCGGAAAACGCAAATCCGTTTCGTCACGAATATAGGCGCGGACGGCCCAGGTGACATAGTTGGTCAGGGCGCGATGCTCGATCATCACGCCTTTGGGCCGGCCGGTGGAGCCGGAAGTATAAATCAAATACGCCAGATGAGCAGGTGTGACCAGTGCATTTACCGTATCGGTCGGCTGGTTCCCTAACGCGGCCAATCCCAATTGATATTTATGGCGCAGGGAATAGCAAACTTCAGTTTGCGCGTCATCTGAAGCGCTTGCAAGCTGAAGTTTGCGACTCCCGACAGAAATTTCGCGTTCTACCTGCAACAAAACATCGTAATGAAAACGATTCAGTTCGTTATCCAGCAGGCCGGTTTTGGATGAAAAGACAACGCGGTTTACGCCGGGCAAATCCGCCTGCAAATCCAAAAAATATTGGCGGGACAGGAACAACTCTGCCGTCAGATCCGTCTTGGTTTTCATTGCCGGGGCGGCGTACGCTTTAAATGCCTGGAGTGTGGCCCGAAGCTCGTCTTTTTGGTCCAGATCCCACACGTCGCCAATAAAAATAATGCCACTGGATTTAAGACGCGGTATCACCAGGCGCAGCAGTTGCCGCAAATAATTATGGCCGTCCATGAATTGGGTGACGCTGTTGATGATAATCAAGTCAAAGTCTGTGGCGGTGAGTTGCGGCAGTTCGTGGCCGGCCAAAACGTGTAGTTGCACGTGGGGCCAGGCTTTTTCGGCCACAACAGCTCGACATTTTTCGATCAGCACGGCAGACAAGTCTAACGCGCAATAACAGGCGACATGCGGGGCAATGGTCTGCAGGGTGTGGCCGGCGCCGCAGCCGATTTCCAGCACGCGGGTCTGTGGGGTTAAGTACGGACGCAGTTTGCGCAGGGTGTTGTCGCAGTATTCAGCAATTTCCGCTTCGGTAAAAGGCGCGCCGGTGTAGCTGTTCAGCCAGCCGGCGGCGGCAATCGGGTTAGCGGCGGTCGAAGCCGTGTAGTCCCACAGTTCCGGTTCCATCAGGCTTTCCGCGGTAGTTTCCGGTTCGGCTTGCGGGTCTTCACAATCTAAGCAGAGATAGGTTTGTAACGAGGGGCAATCCCATTGCAGGCGGTTCAGCGTTTTGAGGTGATGTTTGTCAGCCAGGATAAGACGCAATTGGGCGTCGTTGACCATGCTGCGCAATCGTTCTTCCGGGAAATCCGGGTTGATCGGCACGTACGCGCCGCCTGCTTTGAGTACGCCCAACATCGCAACGAGCATTGCCGCAGAATTGTCCAGCATAATGCCGACCAGCGTCTCCGTCTGAATATGCTGAGTCTCAAGCAGGTAATGCGCCAACCGGTTGGCGGCGGCGTTCAATTGACGATAGGTAAGATGCTCCGCTTCATGAATAACGGCGATGCGCTCCGGCGTCCGTTGAACTTGCTGTTCGAACAATTGATGAACCGGCGTAAGATTTGGCGTGGGAGGTGAAAACGGTTTATCGGTCATGGCTTCTGTCAGCATTAAAAAGGAACGGGAGCAGGTTTTCACGCTATCCGGAACACGGATTAAGGCGGATTTGACGTGTTCCAATATAAAACTACATCCCAACATTTGCGGTCTCCGCGAAAATCTTAACCGCAAAGCTCACAAAGTTTATCGCTGAGTTCCGCAGAGTTTTCTTTTCTTTGCGTAACTCTGCGTAAGACTCTGTGAACTTTGCGGTAAAAAAAATTGCGGTTTACCGCACTATTGAATCGTCAAATAGCTAAAACTCATACCCTATCGTAAAAAAAACTGCTCGACCCGGCCCGGAAAAGCCTTTATCAGCCCAGGCATTATTGGTCGTTGTCGGGTAGTTATAGTCGGTGTCCAGCAGATTTTCCAGCTTTATGGCAACATATAGATTTTGGTAGACAATATCGGCCACGCGCACGTTGGCGTTCAGCAAAAAGTAAGCGGCCACGTCCCGGCCGATCCGACCGGGAGGGTCTGGTTTCGTTTCGGATTGCGGGCGGGGATCCCACTCTGTCACCATTTTACCGGTATAGCGTCCTGTCAACCCGACATTTGTCTTTTTCGTGGCTTGATAGGCGATTTTCATATAGCCCAAAAATGTCGGAGAATAATTGACATCAACCTGACCGTATCCGGCGGTTTCATCTTTCGAGCTGTTGTAGGTGCCGCTTAAATCGAGAAGCCAGCTTTTGAAATAGGGCAGCACAATGCCCATTTCCAGGCCGCGGGTGCGAATCCGGCCAAAGTTGCGGCTGACGTAAATCAGGCTGCCGCCGTCGTTCGTAGAGGCGCGCATGATTAAGTCGGTCAGGTTGTTTTCGTACAGACTGATGTTGATGACGGCTTTGTCCGGAATTGTGGCGATATAGTTCAGTTCCAGTGTCTGAATGACGGCAGGCTTAAGCTGTTCCTCACTGCCGAACTTATCTGTATTTTGCCCAAAGGACGGGCGTTTCGTAGCTTCGCCATACAGCAATTTGAAGGCGTTGTTTTTGTTCAGGCTGTAAATCGCGGCAAAACGGGGAATAAGCTCAAAGTTGTCATGTTCATAAGTGTCTTCCTTTGGTAAGGTCAAGCTATCTATGCTGCCGGTGGCAAGCATGATCCGGTATTTGGCCAGTCGCTCCAGACGCATGCCTGCCACCAGGGTCAAATTGGATTTGACATGGAAATTAGCCTGACTGTAAAAAGATTGTGTCTGCACCGTTTCGCCATCGGGAATGCGGATATAACTATTTGTACTGTTTGATCCAAAGTCCGGAATATCGAACGTGGTATGCAGATCAAAGGCGGTGCGTTGATGCAGACCCAACATCAAATCCAGTTTGGCCGAGGGCGTCAAAAAAGCGCTGAGTTCGAGATCATAGGCGTTGGAGAAAAAGGTGGAGTAACCGTAGAAATGTCCGTTGGAGACATAATCCTGAAAGGAACGATGGGTAAAATAGCCAATCTTGCCGGTCATTGAAAACTTATCGCTAAAGTTCTTGTCATAGCTGACGCCGGCGTTAACACCCACCATGTGGGCCATGTTACCGTCATCTTTGGGGATAGCCTGTATATAATTCGTGTTATCCAAAAACATTTCTTTGTCCGACTGGGAAAAGTTCATGCTCATGGAAAAGCCACGGTGCTTACCGGAAAAGTTGAAAAACTTGCGGCGGTCTTCCAAAAAGCCTTTGGTGGACTTGACATCGCCATTATAATTGCTGATCATTTTGGTAAAAGGCTGATTCAGGCCGTTTGTGCTATGCATGGCCCCATTCACCACATAGCTCAGCGTGGTTTGAATGCCGCCCACCCGCGACGCCAGTTTGCTGGTTTGTTCGGAGCCCAGACTGCCGACATTCACGCTCTTTGAATTTTTATCGTACTGATCCGTAATAATGTTGATCGCCCCAAAAAACGCGCCGCTGCCATAAATCACCGACATCGGGCCGCGCACAACTTCGATCCGATCAATGGCCTCCACCGGAATCCCCAGCCGGGTCAGCGGATAAAATCCCCAATAATCCTCTAATTGATTGACCCCATTGATCATAATAATAATGTTGTTGTTCATACCGACAGAAAAGAACCCGCGCACGCCTAAAATGCCGCCGGCTCCGGTCCAGTTATTATCTTCGAGCATATAAAGCCCGGTTACATTTTCCAGAATTTCTTCCAGCGTCCGATAGCCGAATTTGGTAATCTCCTGGCGGGTAATGACCACGACACTGGCCGGGATGTCGCTGACTTTTTCGGCCTTCTTACCGGCGGTGGACAATGTCTGCTCCAGATAGTTGTAAGAGCCTTCGCTTTCCGGCAAAAGCGTTACATCGACAATGTCCTGATCGGTGACGATAGTTTCGCGCGGCAGCATGCCTACAAACGAACAAACAAGTATAAATGCGCTGTCCGGGACATCCAGCGTAAACACGCCAAACAAATCCGTAGACGTAACAATGGTGCTCTTTTTGACCTCGACCCTGACCCCGGAAATAGCCGCTCCGTCAATGGCATTGGTAACTTTGCCCATTAAAGGTCGGGCTGCAAATGCCGTGGAGCTTATTGCCAACCAGCAGCATGTCATCAAAAGAAGGATTTTTTGTACCATAAAGATTGCGCCGATACGAGTAGAGGCACGCCAAATAAAATCCGATGAATTAATCAAAAGAGACACAGTTTTTATTCCGGTATATGATAGAGGCCGGAGTATAGAGCCGCATATCGTCCTGGCTCAACTTTTTGTGGGCATGCGGGCAGAGACGTTCCGCCAATTGCAGCATATCTGTTGCCCAAAAATGAATTTGCTTGTCTTCGCCCACAGTCACCAGCGTCCGATCGTCAGGGCTAAAGTTCAATCCCCATACCCACGGTTTGCTTTCTAACAAAAGCGGCTCATTCAAATCTTTTTTGCCGAACAACCGCACCTGGGCGCTGCCATCCAGACTGCTGGACGCCAACTTCGTGCCGGCATGGTTAAACGCCAGTTGGGTAATCACAAACTTATGTGTGGAAAATGTCGCCATGACGGTCATATCGGCGGTCTTCCAAACTTCGATATAACCTGTAGATGTGCCGATCGCCAGCAACTCGCCGCTTGGGCTGAAGGCCAGCGCGCTGACTTTACGGCCGAACGGTACTTCCTGATCCAATCGCAATGCGGATTGATCGGCATTCAGTCGATAAAAATGCAGTTTTTTATTATCAACAGCAACCGCCAGAAAAGGCTCTTTTTCTGTAGACTGCGTTAACGCCGCCGCAGTGAGTTTTTGCTTGCCCAGACCTGCCAGCAGCGTCAGTTGGCTGTCCTGAAAACGAAACAAAGTAACGCTATCGGCGCAGGCCGCCAGCAAAATGTCACCGGAAAATTGCAACTCAAAAATTTCCTGATTATAGTCGGCGATCACCTGCGGAATAGCATCTTTTGCTATTGAAAATCCCACCTGAGACAAACTCCCGTCGGCCCCGCCTATAAAAATAGCCTGCCCGTCGGGGCTAAAAGTGACGTGACGAACGGGCGCGGAAGTCAGAATCTTTTTTTGCAGAGGATTGGCAGTGCCCTGCGTCGTTTGCCAGATCTGCAGATAACCGCTATTGTCACCGGCGACAAGCGACTGCTGGAATGGATGAAAATCGACGTCCCGGATGGCCGTCGCATGGCTAAATTTTTGCATTGTTGATTCTTGATCGTGGATAGTCAAATTTTGCAACAAGGCCGCATAGATGCTCTGATTCTGGGTCGGTCCATCGTAGTCTTGGTTAAGATAAAATGCATGCAAAGCCAAGTCTGTGCTGATCTGGGGATCGCCGTCTTTTAAAACTTCCAGCGACTTTTTCGCCAGCGTTTTGGATTCCGCCAGCAGGAACAGCGCCTCGATTTGCTCTTTGGCGAGCTTGGCTTTCTCCTCGTTTTCCCGGGCAATTTTAGCGTTTTGCTCTGCCAACTGCCGGGCATCCTGCGCCGATTTTTCTGAAGTGCGGGCTTGTCTTTCCGCAATGCGGGCCTTCTTGGCGTTGTCTTCCGCCCGCAGCGCGTTATCTTTGGCTTCTTTGGCATTTGCATCGGCGGCGGCGGCATTTTGTACCGCAATCCGCGCATTCGTTTCGGCAATGCCGGCGTTGCGCTGCGCTTCCATGGCGCTTGTTTCAGCCTTGCGAGCGTTAATTTCCGCCACACCCTTTTGATTAATCGCTTCCTTACGCTGCGCAAAGGCGTACACGCCAAATATAAAGGCCACTACCGCCAGAACGCTCATGACAATGAGCATTATCTGCTTAAGCTTGGCCCGGCGCAGTTCCTGCACATATTCCGCATCGATCCCAACCTTGCTGGCCACAATAAAATCAAGCTGCAGATCGGATGGCTGCGGAAACTTATCTTTTTCCATCGCCACGCGCAGCCATTCCTGAGCAATCGTAAACTCGCTGCCACGCAGTAAATGGTCATCATCGCAGTTGTGTTTCTCCCATTCGTTGGCTTTTTGCAGCCATTTCGTATGGTTGGCGACATGATCCCGGTCAACATCCAGACTGCGTAGTAAGTCGCTAAAAGCCGAGTCGTGGTCATTCTGAAAATTGATCACCGGGACGTTTTGAAAGCCGGCCGGAAAATTTTCGGCCATGATTCCCGGATATTGGGCTACAAGTATGCGCTTATGAAAGCGAGCCGCGGTATCCAATTCACGCAGGCATTGGTCGGATTGGATCGATTCGGATGTAGCCACAAACAAAAAGTTTTCCGATTGCTCAATACAATGGTCGAGTTCTTCCGAAGTGGCGTTACCGGAGATGATATCTTGATCCAGCCAGACGACTTTGCCGTGAACATTCAACGCAATGTTCAACCGTTGCACCAGATCTAAATCAATAGGTGAGCAAGCAATAAAAACGTCGGTTTCCAGATGGGCGGCTTTGGTGCGGCTCTCGGCGATAAGTTCTTCCTGAAGAGCTACCGGGCCGTACAGCTTGCGGCTTTTGCCGATTTTTAACCAGGCTTCAGCCTTTTCCTGGGGATATCCGCGCAGCAAAAAGCTGGGAATCCGCTGCCGGCTTTCCCATTGCAACGCTCTGATTAAAAGCGTTTTATGCAGATAAAAAAACTCTTTGTCGTTAGCGATTTCGGCTATCAGGTCAAGTAACAATCTTTGATATGTATTCTCGTCGTGCGCAGTTAAATCGATCCACTGCAATGAGCTTATTTCCTTCGGAATCCGCTCGACGTCGGTAGGCTCCACCAGGAGTGGGATAATTCGCTTGTGCATCTGCAAGGCATGATTCATCTCCATCAAACAATAGGGTGATTTAATGGAATCCGGAGACAGCAGAAATAAAAAGGCATCCGCTCGTTCAATGCCGTGCCTGATAGCTTCTTCGAAGGTCATGCCGGTTTTAATATCTTTATCGTCCATCCAGACGGTTAATCCGTGCCGCATGAGTGAAAAACGAATCCTATCACGCATGGGGGCGGATTCACGGGCGTAGCACATAAAAACATCGGTTGCCCCGCCTTCGGCCAACTTTTTGGACTCGCAGATATATTCGCAATGCAAATCGTTGGGTAAGCACGGCGCAGGCTCATTTTGAAAATCAGTGGTTAGCCAGGTTTCGGCCTCGACCCGTTCCCGCCCGGTCAGCAAATAGATAGAAGCTTTCTGATTTTTTTCCCATTCTAAGGCTCTGCGTAAAATGGAAGTATGTCTGTGGACATACTCGAGGTGAGACTGCAGCAGGTTTGTTAAGTGCTTGAACGAATCATCAAAACGATCCACCTTTTCCTGAAAATAAATCCAGTTTAGCTTGCCGACAATGGGGTGAGTGCCCGCCATTTCCTCGTCTGTAGGTTTAAGATGCAGCAGCGGAATAATTCGCTTATTCAGACTAACCGCCAGATGGATTTCCTTCAGGCAGTAAGGCGACCGGACGGCATGGGGCGAGATAACAAAAATAAAATTGTGACTGCGGGAAATACCCTCATTTATCTGTTTTTGGAAGTCTACGCCAAATGGAATGTCGTTCTGATCAAACCAAACCCGATAGCCCATTTGGCTCAGCCGATTATGCAAGCGAGTCGCAAAATTCTTGCTATGCTGACGACCATAAGATATAAAAACGTCGTAATAACGAGGGCTGGCGCTTTCACCGGCAGAAATGTTTTGCAGCTTTTTTGTGGTGTTGAGAAATTTTATGGCATCATCCAGGGTGTGACACCATAATCCACCCTGCGACTCGACCTTTTGACCCAATAATTCAAGGTCTTTTATCTGAGTAGCCGTTAAACGCTGATCCTGTTCCTCCGGCAAAAAGCAGAACATAGTCCGTTGCGGTCGCTTGTACAGATCGTTGGTAATTTGACTCAGAGCATAAGCGCCGATCATTTTTGGTGTGAAAACATACAAAAAATAATCGCACATCTTGCGCTCTTCAAAATGCACATCATCCACATCCTCATCGCCATCCTCTATAATCGGCGAATAATAGTCAATCTTTAAACTGGATGTGACTTGGGTACGCCATTCCGAACCGTTAAATGTGCCGCCCAAATATACTCGTGTCATAAGGATAAGTGATTCCTGAAAATCAATGTTGCGGTTAATTCAATCCGAAAGCTTGTCGCTCGTTACTGACCGACTGATTGTACCTGTGAATTTAAAAACGTCACCAATTCGTCAAAGGACTTAAACCATTTGGCGCCATTCGATTCTACCATGCGACCAACGGCATTAAGCGATTTGACCTGGTGCCGATTAAAAGCACAATCGCCATCGCGATCCATAAAATAAAATAATGTTCGTTCCGGCCGTCGGTTGGAATCATCCACCACCTCGGAAATCAGTAGAAAACCTTTCATACGCGGCGTGATGACATAGAGACAGAACTCACAATTTTCTCGTTCACGGATAATGTTTTCAAATGCCTCAGCATCCAGATTGGCAATAGCGGGATTGAAATAGGCGATCTTCAGCTTGGGAATAATTTCATCCCGCCAGGTAGAGCCGTCGGTTGTTCCGCCCAAAAATACTTTCATAACAGTGTCCTCAAAGCCTGAAACATGTTGGATCAGAAACGGTGTCCAAGTTTAAAATGCAAGTCGTAACGGAGATATACAACGGTATCGAATCCGACCCGGGCCATGACTCAACATTATCTGACATAACAAGCCCTTATCAAATGTCTACCCTACAGTACCTTGCGCAGTCTTGCACGTTTATTATAATGCAAAAATTCCTGTTATTCAACCATAAAATATGAATCAGCGGACAGATAGCGCATATTATTAAGTGACTATAAAATTACATCCAAAATCTTTACACAAAACGCAAGTTGACAGCAGAGCGATTTGTGAATAAATTGAGTACAGGACTTGGAAGGTTATTGCGCAAACCGGGCAGCGTTCGACCCCGGTGGGGTCAAATATTTATAACAAAAGTTACCCTAATTCTTATGCCATTCTGAAATTGTCAGGAGCGCCGCTGCATGCAGCCAATCATTCACTTGCATTTTGATAAAGGAACCCTGGTCTTTACAAACATGGGCGACGCAGTGGCCAGGCGTCTTTCCGGGTTAAAATGGGACAAGCGCACCAGTGTCTACCGTGCCCCGGCCTATCTTTACCGCACTATTGTGCTGACATTGCGGCGCGAGCAAATTCCGTATGAAGATCACGCCCGCGAATTCGCCCCGTTAGATTTCCCTCTTAAAGAAACAATTGTCCCGCGTGATTTTCAGCAGGCGGCCATGCAGGCCTGGCTGGAAAACGGCTCATGCGGCGTAATTGTTTTGCCCACCGGCGCCGGCAAAACGATCCTGGCCGTCATGCTGATCGAAAAAACGAGGCGACCCGTGCTGGTTCATGTTCCTACGATTGATCTGATGCACCAATGGCATGCTGTTCTTACCCGCTACTTTGACGGCGAAGTTGGCTTATTGGGCGGCGGCTACCATGAGTTTAAACCGCTGACGGTCGCGACCTATGATTCGGCCTTGATTCATGTGACCAACCGCGGGCATCAGGTGGGTTTTGCAATTTTTGACGAATGCCACCATCTGCCCGGCGAGCAGTTGCAGTATACAGCTATCAGCACACTGGCCCCGTTCCGACTGGGCTTGACCGCTACACCCGAACGCACGGACGGCAAGGAAGCCCGCTTGTATGACCTCATCGGCCCGCTATGCTATGAAGCGCACATCCAGCATTTGGAAGGCAAAACACTGGCGCCATATATCGTCAAAACGTTGCAGGTGGAAATGGACGAGGCCGAGCGAAGAGATTACGAGCATCATCGCCAAATTTACACCGGCTTTTTGCGGCGTGAGAGCATCGACATGCGCCAACCACACGGCTGGCAGGCTTTCTTAGGCAAGGCCAGCCGTACCCCGGATGGCCGACAAGTGCTCAAATCCTATCGCACCCAAAAGCTGCTGAGCCAGGCCAGCGCCGCCAAGCTGGAACAGCTCTGGACACTGCTGCGCCGTCATGCCGGCGACCGTATTCTCATCTTTACCCAAGACAACGACATGGCCTACCGGATTGGCCGGCGCTTTATCCTGCCGGTGCTGACCCATCAGACGAAAATCAAGGAGCGTGAGGCTTTTTTGCAGGCTTTTCGTGATGGAACATATTCGATTCTGGTGACTTCCAAAGTCCTCAACGAAGGCGTAGATGTGCCGGAAGCCAATGTGGCCGTGATTGTTTCCGGCAGCGGCAGTGTGCGGGAACATGTCCAGCGCCTGGGCCGTATCTTGCGGGCACAGCCGGGCAAACATGCGGTTTTATATGAACTTATCTCCAAGGATACCGGCGAGCACTTCGTCAATCAGCGCCGCCGTCAACACGGCGCTTATCAAAAGACGGACTTGCCTTTTGATCCGGAAAAGCGTGCCAATATGTAACGGAACGTTGATCAAATAGCTTTGAGTTTTGGAATAAATACGCCGCATTGTGTAACTGCAAAAACTGCATCTTTAGGGTTGCAAACCCGAAAATTCATTTTTTAGTCTTTACCAAAAGAGAGGCCGAAGTGACGACCCAACAGATGTTAAAATCTATTTCCGTTTTTGCCGGTATGAGTGCCGTTGAAGTTGCCAATCTGATTGCGGATGCCGAGGAACGGGTGTATTTGTCCGGCGAAGTAATTTTTCAAGAGGGCGCCATCGGAGCGGAATTTTTCCTGGTTGTATCGGGAAAAGTGGATGTTATCAAGGAAGTGATCGGGAGCGATGGCCACAAAAGCGCAACGCGTTTATCCGGACACAAAAAGGGCGATGTTTTTGGCGAGTTAGCTTTGTTTGAGCAACAGCCACGCGCTGCCGGCGCGGTAGCTTGCACAAAAGCCCGCTTGTTGGTCTTCAACCAGGCCCGGTTTGATCTGTTACGGCAGCGCCATCCCCAATTTTTACTGCATATTCTAAGCAACAGACTGCGCGAGTCCCTGCGTGAGCGCGTTCAGCAAATGGAAGCAAAAAACCGCGAGCTTTTTGATCTGATAGATCGGTTAAAATTTCTGCAGCAGGTTTCGCATCAAATCTCGCAGAAAAAACCGCTGGCCCAGATTTTAAACGAAGTCGTCGTCAACAGCAAAAAAACGCTCAATGCTGACGGTTGCTCACTCTATCTGTATGATCCGGCGGATCAAAAATTACACTTCCATATTATTCAAGCTCAGGGAGATAATGACGCTGAAATGAAAGGGTTTGCCATTGATCTGGGTGTGGGAATTGCCGGTTGGGTGGGTCAGCAGCGCCAAACATTAGTGGTCGCGGATTGCTATCAGGATGCGCGCTTTAACCCGGAGCTGGATCGAAAACTTGGCTACCGCACCCGGTCCATGATCTGCGCGCCCATGCTGCATGAAAATCGGCTGGTGGGTGTGCTGCAGGTTGTTAATAAAAACGGCGCACTTCTTTTTGATCAAAATGATCTCCTGATTTTTGAGACCCTGACCGAGCAATGCGCCATAGCCATCGAAAATGCCCGTCTGGTTGATATGGAAGTGGAGTCCAAGGCGTTAGAACGGGAACTGGAAACCGCCCGCAAAATTCAACAACGTTTGCTGCCCGCTTCCTTGCCGGTCTATACGAATATTGAAGTGGCAGCCCGATTGATTCCGGCCAAGCAAGTCGGCGGCGATTACTACAATATCCTTAAGATAAATGACGACACGAGCCTGCTTGTTATTGCCGATGTCAGCGGTAAAAATATTTCGGCGGCAATGCTCGTTTCTACGCTTTGCGCGGGCCTGGATACATACCGGGCTCTGAATCCGAACCACATTGAGCTGATCGCTTTGATCACGGTAATGAATCAACTGCTGCTGGCGACAACAGCGGCGGATAAGTACGTAACTGCTTGGTTCGGGCTCTACGATCACAGAGAACGTGTGTTGACGAGTGTCAATGCCGGGCACAATCCGCCCTACATTTTTCGGCCGGAGCAAGAACGCCCGATTGAACTTACCAAGGGTGGTTTTTTTCTGGGAATAATAGATTTGCCTTATGAGCAGGAAATAACGATCCTGCAACCCCGGGACGTGCTGGCCTTTTTTACCGACGGCGTAACCGAAGCCTGGAACGAGGCGCAGGAAAATTACGAAGAGCGGCGCTTAATCCGCGTTGTTCAACAGCATTTAAGCGCTTCGGCGGAAGAGATTCTGGCGGCCATTGAGATGGATGTCAAACGGCATGTCGGCGCGGCCGAGCAGAGTGATGATTTTACCTGTGCAGTTTTAAAAGTGTTATCGTAACGCCAAACTTTAAGTTCATACAGCGTTATACCGGACAGCCCTACTCTTTCATATCCTTTAAAACATTTTGGGTCATGACAAGTAAGGAATGATTGGGGAAATCGCGGGTATAGCGATCCAGCGTAGCAATGGCCTGGACTTTTTGATTAAGCTGCTTGTGGGTCAAAACCAGCATGATGAGCGCCTGCGCAGCTTCGTCCGAAAAAGGATCGTTGTCAACCACGTTTTGCAGCTCTTTGGCGGCGGCTTCGTATTGTTTACTGTCAAACAATTCCCGGCCTTTAGCCAGGTTGGCCTGCCGGGATTTCCAGTACAAAGATTCTTCCAGATCCGTCCGGGCATTTCGCACGGCGGAAACGGAAGCAGTCGATGCCATTTCATCGGCGTCCTTCGCCAGAAGCATTTTCAAGCCGCGTAACAGCCGCTCGGTAGGCGAAAGACTTTCTTCCATATATTTTTGATATAGCTGGGCGATGCGCACATTTTGACTGCTTGCCACAGTTGAAACGGTTTTAAGCTCGTCCCAGGTAATTTCGGCTTTGGCTCCAACCATAGTAATCAAAACCGTGCTTTCATATACTTTGTCATTGACCTTGGCCGAGCGCCGCCCCGCCTGACCGGCATCAAAAATCTCCACGACGCCTTCCGTATAACTAACCGTGCCAACCGGTTTTTCTTCTGCCGCTGCGAAACCAATCCAGCATGTAATCAATAACCCAATAAAGTAGCGCATATCTGACCTCCGCAATAAAGGTGACATTTTCATTAAAGGTTTATTCACATGGATGAACAGGATGAAAAAATAATCCTTACCTTCCCATCCTGTCTATCCTGCTCTCCGCAATAAAGGTGACATTTTCATTAAAGGTTTATTCACATGGATAAACAGGATGAACAGGATGAAAAAATAATCCTTACCTTCCCATCCTGTCTATCCTGCTCATCCATGTTTAAAATATATGATCCTTTTGCGAAAAGTCAAAGCAAAAGCCGGCAATATCCACATCTGAAGTTAAATCGCCCCAGGCCGTTAAACTTTTTGATGCCGCCGCAAGTTTGTCCTTGATTTGCTTCCGAACGTTGTGCACTTTATAAACTTATAGCCCAACAGCGCACGATCTGACAGCGCTTTTGGCAACACATTCGCCTTTACTGACAACTTTCAATTGCGAGCCTGGATTTAAAATGAAGACGGTTGATCGTATTTTAGCCAAACTGGAATATTGCTTGCAAAATCAAGTTTACGAGCCGGTAGAGACAGAAGCTATTGAACTCAAAAACGCCCCGTCTTCCCACGATGACTGGAAAGAAATCCATAAAACCGTCTGCGCGTTTCTCAATACCGCCGGCGGCATTTTGATCATTGGCGTCAAAGATGATCAGAAAAGCAAGCGCTATCTTTTGGGGGCGGGTTATACGGAGGCGCTTGAGTCCAGGATTAAAGAATTGACGCAACTCTTTACCGATAAGCACGGGCAGGCGCTGACGGTAGAACCCTATTTGAATCTGTCTACATCGCAAATCAAGCCGCTTTTACAGGTTCAGGTCTTGGTCATCTACATTGAACGGCTGCCCGATGAACTGAAGTTTGCTTTTTACAAAGGCAGCGCCTACGAGCGAAGACTCACCGGCGATCATAAAATTGACGACGCTAAAATTCAAGCCCGTGAGGAACTCAAACAAGAATGGGCGCTGGCCCGCGAATTGATGCCCGTTCCCAACGCCACGCTGCAGGATTTGGAGGCGGACAAGCTCAATGAGTTTATCCAACTGCTTAACCGTGAAGTTAAAATCGAGACGATCAAGCCGGATATTCCGACGGCCATGCCGTTTTTAACCCGCAAAGGCTTTGTGCGCGAGCAAACGCCTACGGTGCTAGGCATGTTGGTCTGCGGGCGGCATGTGGAAGATTTCCTGGGCGGACGCTGCCAGGCGGATTGCTTCGTGGAAACGCCGCTTCAACATAGCGCGTTGGTGGCCCAAAACAAAAAAGTCCTGAAAGACAATATTCTGCCGTTGATGGAAAACAGTGTCGGCTTTGTCTATAAAAATATTCAGACGGGCATCAATATCACCGCCGGCGGCGGCAGCGAGGTCGAGTATCCGGAAAAGCTGATTCGTGAGTCCATTAACAATTCGCTGGCTCACCGGGATTATGCGATCAATAAATACGTCAATATCAACATTGCCCCGGGAAAGCATATCGAAATCCGCAATCCGGGCGGTTTCCCGCAATCCTTGCTGCTTGACGCGCCCAACCACCCCGTTCCGTTGCGACGCATTATTCCCAATACCAAACCGCGCAATCCCCGTCTGGCCGACGTGCTCAAGGTTTTTGAAAAGTGGGAAGGCAAGGGCATCGGCATGGCCATGCTGACCCATGAGTGTCTGGCCAACAAAATCGATCTGCCCTATTATCGCTTTCATGATCCGAACGATATTTCGCTTTTTATTCCCAAAGGCCGTTTGGTGGATGCGGAAATACAAGCCAGGTTCGACGGCTTTAGCGGCTTTATTGAAAGGCAACTGAACGGCGAATTGCCGACCGATGAACAAAAATTAGTTTTGGCCTATTTTTACAAATCGGAACTGGCCAATCGGCATTATCGTTATACGATTTTATTGACGCCCGATAACAATCATTTTAACGCTATTTTGGGTTTGGAGCAAGCCGGTTTGCTGGTCAAACACGAGTTGAGCGGTCTTTATCCGGTCTACATCGTTCATCGCGTTCTGACCATGCAGAAGTTCACCGATGAACTGCGGCAGCTTTTCGGCGGGCATTATGATGCGTTGTCCAATGACGCCCGGCAGGTTTTGGATGTGATTTATCAATACAATACCTTTGGTAAGATCAAAACGGTCAGCGCCAATTTGGTCGGAAATTTTCTGTACTATCGCCAACACAAAGCGGTCACGGACGTGCGTGATTATGACGGTTTTAAACGCAAGATTCGCAAAACATTCAACGATTTGGAGAAAAACGAGTTGATTGTACGCGTCGACCAAAAACCGAAATTTTTGCTGAATCGGGAGATAAAACGAACGCCGTCGGTGTTTGATTCAAAGTGAACTTGCCGGACAAGATGACACATGATGTGATTAAAATCGAAAGTGACCGCGTCCCGGATGAGGAGGCCTTGATCCTGAATCGTCGTGAAACGCAACAAGCTTTATCCAAAACTCGAAATAGAGGAAGCCGATATGACGCTGCAAGAAGTGATTGACGATGTATACGAACTGCGTGAAAAATTAGCCGCGTACGAGCGGAAATATGGGGTCTTATCCGAAACTTTTTACGAGTCGTATCAAAGCGGAGAAGAGCCGCCGGATGATAATTGGGTGCTGGATTGGTCGGCCTGGGCCGGACTTTACAAAATCTGGCTGCGCCGCCAAGACGCCTATCGCGAAGCAATTCGCATCCTGCGCCTCCAAACGCCATTGATTGTTTCGGTTATTCAAACAATATAAATAATAATAAGCCGGACACCGACACCCCGCCGGAAGAAATCAACATCATCGAATCGTGGTCGGTGTTCGATCCAAAATAGACCATTATTCGCCATTTCCATTCCTCATTCCTCATTGGAGATTCTATTGCCCTGGCGCATCCGCAAACACTACGAAAAAATCTTAGCCGAAGAACATCGGCTGATCGAACCCAACAAGTCCGCCCCGCTCAAAATGGTTATGGCCTATGCCAATACCTACGAGGTCGGCATCGCCTCACTGGGCTATCAGACGGCCTGGCGGCTGTTTAACGAACTGCCGCAGGCCTGCTGCGAGCGCGCCTTTATGCCCGACGATTACGTGCGCAAGATCCTCACCGAAACGGGCAATCAGCTTATGTCGCTGGAAACGGCCACGCCGCTGTCCACCTTCCCGCTCATCGCTTTTTCGATCTCGTTCGAGATGGATTTTCTGAACATGATCGACATGCTGCGGATGGCCGGCATCCCCGTCTACGCCAAAGATCGCAGCAACCGCGATCCGCTCATCCTTGTCGGCGGGCCGATCTCCTTCCTCAATCCCGAACCGATTGCCGATTTTACCGACATTTTCCTGGTCGGCGACGGCGAGGAGTTGATCCCCGACTTCATGAATGTCTACGCCGAGGTCTGGAACGCCGACATGCCCCGCGCGGAACGGCTGCACCGACTGGCGCAAGTGCCCGGCGCGTATGTGCCGTCCTTCTACGATGTCCATTATGCCGAAGACGGTAAAATATTAGCCATGACGCCCAATCGGGCCGGGGCGCCCAATCGCGTCCAAAAGCAGTTTGTCAAGGACATCACGCCCTATCCCAACAGCACGGTGATTGCCACGCCGCGCGGGGTTTTCGGCAATACTTTTCTGGTGGAAATGAACCGCGGCTGCCCGTTTACCTGCCGCTTTTGCGCCGTCGGCTACACCTATCGGCCGGTGTCTTTTCGCAGCAAGGAAAGCATCGAAGAAATGGTGGCTCAAAACGTGCTGGCCACCGAAAAAGTCGGGCTGATCGGCTGCGCCATTGCCGACCACCCGGATTTGGAAGAAATCAGTCGGAATGTGGCCAACAATAATCTGGAGTTAGGCCTGTCCTCCTTGCGGGCGGATAATTTGACCGAGGGCATGGTGCAGGCCCTCGGCGATGGTCATGTGCGCACCATCACCATCGCCCCGGAAACGGGCACGGACCGGATGCGCCGGGTGATCAACAAGACCATCAAAAACGAGGAGCTTTTTGAAGCGGCCAAACAGGCCGGACGGGCCGGTGTGCCGGTCATCAAGCTGTATTTCCTGTTTGGCCTGCCGTGGGAAGATGAAAGCGATGTGCAGGGGATCATTGACTTGACGCTGAAGATTCA
>CAYOLL010000008.1:67921-69300 GCA_964404765.1 uncultured Gemmatimonadota bacterium
AAGGCCTGGACGCCGTTCCAATGGTGCGCCAATGACGATCCCAAAACCATCAAGAAAAAACTCGACCTGCTCAACAAGGCTTTTAGCAAACACTGGGGCATCAAAATCCAGTCGTACAGCCAGAACGAGGCCATTGTGCAATCGCTGCTGTCCCGTGGCGACCGGCGTATCAGCCCTATCCTGTTGGACAAGGTCGTGTCCGGCGACAACTGGAAGACTGTCTTCCGCCGCCACAATGTCAATCTGGATTTTTATCTGTTCCGCGAACGCGACGCCGACGAGATTTTCCCGTGGGAAATCATCGAGATCAAGTACAAGCGGCCGTATTTGTGGAAGCATTACGAGCGGGCACGGGAAGAGGCGTTGGACAGGAACGCTTGCAATTCGGGAAAGCCCTCTGCAGAGGTTGTAACTTCTGAAATTGATTAAGGAAATCCATAAATTTGCCGTTTAGGAACGTCAATTTATTAACTTTGGGTACATCCGAATAGAACCGGCACTGGCCACTAAAGGAGTTGTGAGATGAAATGGAACGAAATTTGTCAAAAGTACCCTGAACAATGGCTGTTGGTGGAGGCGTTGCAGGCCCATTCCGAAGGTGATAAACGCATTCTCGACGACATTTCGGTCGTCAATGTGTACCCCAATTCCCGCGAGGCCATGAAGAGCTACAAAAAGCTGCACCATGAAACCCCGCAGCGCGAGTGGGTGGTTTTGCATACCAGCATTGCGCAGCTTGTTTTTCCGGAAAGAACCTGGCTGGGAATTCGGGGTGGGAAATGAAGTTTACCATCACTGACGGCCTGCCCTTTGTCCGTGTGACCCTGGAGCACGCCGGACAACTTCTGACATTGGACAATGTTCTGTTAGACTCCGGCTCAATGACCTCGCTTTTTTCGGCAGATCGAATGGAAGCGCTTGGCCTCTTTTTTGAGCCGGGCATTATTCCGCACGCCATTCGCGGCGTGGGCGGGCGCGAGTATGTTTTTCCCCGAACCGTTGACTGTCTGCGCATTGGCGAGATGGCAACGACCCATTTTGAGATTGAAATCGGGGCTATGGATTATGGCTTTGAAATTGATGGAATTCTGGGTTTAAATTTTTTGCTCGCTGTGCAGGCATGCCTTGATTTTGGCAAAATGGAGATTTATCCGTCGCAATCGGTATCCGCTTAAGCAGGCGATACGTTTATTTTCGAAACACAAAGGACACCATACCCAAGAAAATTGACAAACTGATTATCAACAGTCCATACCCTGAATTATTCACGAATCTTAACGCAAACGTCGCAATTGACGCTAAAGACGCAAGTTGCGAATTTATATCTTAACCTCACTCTCGCGTACCAAATTGTCCGAAATTGGCTACGAAATTTGGCA
>CAYOLL010000009.1:0-65680 GCA_964404765.1 uncultured Gemmatimonadota bacterium
GTGCCGGAATGACACTTTGTACAATTGCAACTTCTAACCCTTAACGAGAATAACGCAGCTTCTCAATAACCTCCTCCGCGTTTATTCCACGACAATCAAATCTTTTAGCTTGTCATACGTCTTTCGCCCGATTCCTTTTATTTTTTGCAGGTCTTCAGCGCGTTTAAAACCACCGTTTTCAAGACGGTAATCCAGGATGCGCTGGGCCATTTTTGGACCGATGCCAGGTAGTTGCTCCAATTCTTTGGTCAGGGCGGTATTGAGGTTGATACGCTGGCCCTGTATTGTATTTTTGGGCGCATCTGAGGTATGAATTGACGACTTGGTGGGATGGGGAGGAGTAATTTGGCTGGAGTCCGGATGTGTTGTATCCGGTATGGCTAATTTTATTTCGACCTGGGTCAAAATCTCTTTTGGATCCGTGGACAATTTCGCGCTATCCGCTGTGGTTTTAATCTGCAAGTTTTCCATCCACAACGGGTTATAGCGATATTTAAAAAAAATGGCAGCTTGGCCAATGATGATGGCAGCAATCAGGGCGGCAATTGCCAGACGCTCCTGTTTTTTTAGCTGGAGTCGGTCTAATAGACCTGCATAAGCCGCCCTGACTACCTGTCGCAAATCCGCCATGTTATGCTCACCCGGATCAAAACTTCAACTGCGTCCATATACTTAGCGCAATGGTTTGGTTATTGCCGTACTGGACATTGATCGCATCCGATTTGGTTGAGTATTCGCCTTGCAACCCGCCACTCACGGCGCTGCTGAAAGTGTAAGAAAGCGCGGGTCGAAACGTGAGCGTTTTTGCATCACTGACTTTAGGAAAACTCCCTAAATCGTTGTATTTATCCGGTGGCACACCGCGCCAGCCCTTCTCGTTTGACAGAGTTGTTTCCAGCGTTATCCGCACGTCGCTGCTGAGTCTGCCGATAATCGGAAACGACCGCCCGCCTTTTGATTGAAGTGTATATTCAGCGCGCGCTTGAAAAGAGAGCTTATCATTCACAGCTTTTGTCTCATTGGTTTGCCGCTGACTTATCGCTTCGCTACGCGAAAAGCTGCTGGAAAGATTGAATCGCAGGGTTTGACTAAACTCCGTATTCAGGGAAAGCAGTGGCGAAAAATCCTTTTGCACTGACCGACTGTCGATATCCTTATCGCGCATGGGTGTGCTTTCGCCTTCCACAAAGCCGTCTTCCGTCAGTTGGCGCTTATAGGATGAAGTGAGAGAAGCGCGCTTAAACAGTTTTTTGAAAACCGGCAGCGTCTCAATCGAGTTGAGTGATGCGGAAATATTGGGGAAATTTACATTGCGTTTGACGGCAAAGTTTTCACCAATTGTGCCGCCACGCTTGGTGCGATTGACTTTTTCCTCGTAGACGACGCTAAAGTCCATACGGCTGGAGAGACGTACGCGAGTGTTAATTTGGTAGTCGTCATTTAAAGAGAGTGTTTGCGGCTGCATTATACCCCCAAGCGAATCAACAAAAGCGTTTTTATCGTCAAAGCCCAACTGAAAAAGCAAATTCGGGCTCTCGTCGATATCGTTGTAGTTTAATGTCTGGCGGTGGCCGTAGCGACCGGTGACGGTGCCGATACTACCGGTTACATCATTAAAAAATTCATTGATTCGACCGCCAATACCGGATTTTTTGGTCCCGGCCTGATCGCGATTTTGACGCTTTCGTTTCGACGCCTGTTCGTCTTTTTTCTCTTTTTTCTTTTCCTCTTTTTGTTTGGGATCTGGCTTGATATTAAGCGGGGTCTCTTTTTCTGGGTCGCCTGGCTGGACATTCTCACCGGTTTTTTCCTGAGCAGGCTTTGGCAATGGATTAACGGCGCCGCCCTCTTTTTTGATCAGCTCATTTTCATCAGCATCCAGCTTTTTCTTGTCATCCGCGCCGGATTTTGCCTCCTCTTCATCGCCTTCACCCCCGCCAAGTACCGAAAAAATACCAGCGGCTTGGCCGATTCCGCCAAAAACAAGATCAAATATTTTTTCCGGCTGCACGGACAAATCCGTGCCATAGGCAATGTCGCGGCTGGCCGTGCCGGGTACACTCCCGACGCCGCCGGCTTGATCCGGGTTGTTGCTAATAAGGCCAGAAGTTGTGTTCCGCGTCTCGCGATAATCTGCGCTGGCGTTAATTTTAGGCGAGATCAGGCCAAACAAGTTAAGCGAGTAATTACTTTCCAGCTTTTTTGAATGTGATTGCAACTGGCCTAAATTTAAACCAAATAGATCGTGCTTGCCTTCCAAATTAAGATCGCGTGTTTCGTTAATGCTAAAGCGGGTTGTCAGATTGGGAATCGGACCAAAATTCATAGAAAAATTACCGGTGCCGCCCTTGGTTGTGATGGGGCGGAGCGAGGAAACAAGGCTGCCTTTAACAAGCTGGCTTTGCTCATTACCACTAAAATTTGCGCCAAAGGTAATGTTACTCGGCAGCGGCGCAATAAAGAAGCCATGGTAAAGCCGCAGTCGTTTTTGTCCAAACTGCAAGTTGTAGTCCAGGCTGCTGGCATAAGTCGTTGTGGTATCTTCGCGGTTAATCGAGTATGATGTTGTTTTGGAATAGCTGCCGCTCAGGCTTAAGTTTTCCAGCAGCAGTCGGATAAGCGGGTTTTTGGAACCGGCGCTTTTGCTGATACTAACCGACAGGGATTTGCTTTTGCTTTCGAGGCGCTGCTCCTGTTGCAGCTCTTTACGCAAAAGCACGTCTGAACTGGACTGATAGCGCGGCATACTCTTGCTCCAGCTATAGGAACCACGCAACGGGATGGAAAAGCCCCAGCCGCGCGGCAAAAAGCGATGTACCGCCAGATCGCCGCTCATGCTGTAACGAGTCGCCTCAGCGTCCGTCCGCCGTCCGTTGAAAGAGGTGTAGTCGCTATTTTCGCGGGTTAAACTGACGCTGACGCCACCGAGATCGGCAAAACGAATATTGGCGCTGATAAGTGTGCTCCATCCCATATCCCGGTTGACACCGGATAGACGTAGCTCGTTGACCCATACCTCACCTGTGGCGATTTTGGGACAACTCCGATTCCGTACGCCCAGGGCGATTGAGGCTACGCGGTGTAGCGTTGGTTGACCGCGGACTCGCACCCGGGTGTCGGCGGTATAAGTCGAGGAATCCGGGTAGATAATGTCCGCGCGCAGCCAGGTCGAGTCTGCCATGGCGCGGTCACGATCCAGCTTAATATTCGTCAATTCAGGCAAGGGGATGACGATTTCGTGCCAGTTAATGCCCGGGCTATTGACTTCCTGGCTTAAATCAATCGCATATTCGTAGTAGTTGAGCGAATCGTCAGCGCCAAAGCGAACAAACAAATCCAACGGCATGGCTTCCCCGATATTGGTCGGGTCAGATGTGTTAATGTAGTCCTGCGGATAAGCAACCCAGAAACGAACTTCTTTGTAGCTTAAAAAGTTGACAGGTGAGGTAAATGGCTGGCTGGATTTGGCTTCGTAACCGGGTCGGAAATTGAAATATTCCAGTGATAGTGTTTGTTCACGTTCGGCTACGCCGGAGACATCCCGCCGGGTCGCGACATTCGGTGGCTTTTTGTAATAGTCGTATTCTTTATTGTTTTTGGTACCGATGTTAAATTTTTGTTTAGCGGTTGTTTGGCTTTGGCAGGTTGTGTCGCCAAAAGCTTTAAAGCCGCGCGGCAGCCAACGATTGCCGGTGACTTCAAGAGAGTAAATTTTGACGGTATGTTGTTCCAGTGTTTCAAAACCGGTCAGCCACATTCGCACGTTACGGACAGTAGTCAGGCTAAAAGTGCCGCCGTTGCTGATGGTATCCACGGAAACATCGCGCAAGGGAATTTGATATTTACGCCAGGCCCCTTTATTGTCCTCCTCTATATTATAAGTGCCCGGCACAAAAAAGGACCCGGTAGCGGTATCACTCAGATCAATGGCAAACTGAATATATGCCGTGGAATTTCGCAAACGCAGGCTGCCGTTGTTATCCAAATCTTCGGAATCTAACTCATTGTTGTCTTCCGTACCGTTGATGTTGATGGTGCTGAAATCACTGGTATTGCTGACGGTGTCTCGTGGGTAGTCGTCGTTATCATCATCATAAAGCGTATCACACACTGCCGTTACATTATTACAATTCGCGGTGTCCCGGACGGCTTTACCGTCGTCGCCGGCAAGGCGATCGAGACCCACGTCCTCCCATTCCTGCAGTTTGCCGTCATATTCAATGGCCTCATTACGCAAACCGTCTTCCGTGTCCAAATCGCCGTTGGGCGGCAAAATCTTTTCACTCTTTGATCCAATACGACGAACGGCGTCTTCGGAAATATCGCCCAGGTCGATTTTTAAGAAGCCCGGCTTCAATTGAATCGTATTTTTCTCAAACTCCGAGTAGACCCAAACTTCCAGATAGTCCATCTCGTGATAATCGTCACCGTTCGCCGGGCGAATCAACTGCTGCACACCGGCCCACGAGCGTTTGAGGCTATCCGGCTGATTGGCGAACATGATCCCGGAGATGGAGTCATACGGCGTAAAACGCATTTCCAGCACAGTCTGTTCATCGTCCTGTTGATTCTCCAACAGTTTGCCAAAAATTTCTGTGAGTCGCGGAGCATGTCCCCGACCGGGATTAAACCATTTTAGCGTGCCAAAATCATGAATATCCAATAGCGAATTAACTTCATTTTCCTGAATATCCGGCACGCTGCCAAACCGCCAGCTACGCCGGCTGATGCCAAAGGACGAAGATTGTATCACGCCCTCCATGTCGTCAATGTAACCGTCACCTTTAATGTTGGGATTAGGCAGACTGACCGCCGCTTCCGCCGTGATTGAAAAAGAGGACGGCGCTTCCGTGCTGATAATGGGCAGAGCGTCCACCAACTTGGTCAGAAATTGCGGTTGGGCCTTGAAGCTGGCGTCAAAACCGCCAACCAGTGTCCGCGAGGCTTCTTCGCCCACTTTGGGCCGCTCGTCAATGGCTTTCTCACCCTCATACATCCAGGTTGTGCCAAAGGAGAAATTGTCGCCATAGTCGTAGTCGGCGCGAATGCCCATCAGCGTTTTTTGTTGGGCGGCAAAACCGGCCAGCCCGGCAAATTCATAATCAATAGCAATTTGATCGGAGCCGGCGGTTTGGGTAATCAGATTAACCGTGCCAAAGTCATAGTTGACTGTATAATCCGTGCCTTCGCGCCAGACCTGGCCGTTGACTCTCACCCGCACACTGCCTTCGATAATGCCGAGCTGATTCAAGCGGATCTGGCTCTGCGGTCGCTCGACGATGAGCGAGATGTAGTATTTGCGATCCGTATTGATGTCGATCTGGGATTCGGGTTTGTTGTAAATGGCCGGATTGGAAACATCAAGGATCGTGCTTGGTAATTCAAATGGATAATAGGATTTGCCGTCGCCAATCTGCTGCAGCGGTCGAAAATAGGGAATCCATAAAAACCCTTGAATCCGGGTCAAGTGCTCGCTGTCGACAATACCGTCGCTGTTCCGGTCCAAGCCGAGCAGCCGGATATAACGATTATTGGGGTCAGTATTGTAGTCTTTATCAATTTGACCACCTTCTAAGTTTTGACGAAAGATATTGAGGGTATAACGATCATTGGCCGGATTAAACGTCGAGCCCATTCGATAGAGATTGCGCAATTCATACAACCAGCAGCCGGAGGCCGGGGTCATCGACGGCGGGCGCAGCATGTGCAGCCGCAGGGTGTCGCCGGCCACGCTGCCCACTGTCGTGCCGGCGCCGTTGGTATAGGCAATGCCGACCGTCCAACTGTCCTGAATCGGCGAGATAAAGCGAATAAGGCCCAATTCCAGGTCGATCACATACTGCGTGCCTTCTTCCATGAGAATAAAATTTTCGTTAAAAACGCTGTCCTGCGCGGCATTTTTGACCTGCGCCGCTTTGATATACCCTGGCTTGCTGCCAATATCATCCGGACTGACCCGGTTGTCGTCATAATAAACATAAATGCGTGAGTTGCCGGCCGGTAAGTAGTTTTGATCCAGTACATAGTTGTTATTACGCACTGTCCACAAAAATTCCGGATCGTACAGCCAGAAAAACATTCGTTTTTCATACTGATAATCCCACACGCCGGTCGAGTCGCGGCTACCGAAGCCGGTATAGCTGGCCGTGCTGAACTTGCCTTCTTCCTTGCTGGCGATCATGGTTAGCTTGACATCGGCAATCTGCGCCCGTACCTTGATGCCGAACAGCCCCTGGTGCGGAATTGAGCCGGAAACCAGGCCGCCGCCGCTTAAGGATAGATTAGTGTTGCCGGCCTCGATCTCTTTGATGATATCGTCTTCTTTGCCTTCGTAGCGCAGGCGGATATTGCTGGCCACATCAATGCGGGTTTGACCGCTGGAGTGATCCACAAACACATGCATTTTGTCGCCGATGGAGCCGTCCAGGCGCACGCTGAGTTGCTGGTCCATTTTAAGCTGGGGAAATTTGCTCTGATTAAAACGCTCGGTGCTGGCCGCTTTGGGATTCCACTGGCTGCGGCCTTCAAACGAGATGCGTTGCTGACCGGACAGCGTCAGTCGGGGTTCGCCCTCGCCAAAGATTTTTTCTACCAGCGGCGGCATATCCACCGGCAGACTCCATGTCAGCGGCCCGTTGTCGCTGCGGCCAAAGACGACCCCCACATTCTGCGTCCGCCCGATTTCTTCGCGCCAGATATTCCGTAGTGTGGCGGCGCGAATCGTCTCGATATAGGTCTCTACGGTCATTTGCCCGCTTAAATAAGGCAGGTCAAAGGCTGTGGCTTCATAGGTCACGATGCCTTCCGCCAGATTGGCGGAATAAGTCCAGACCATCGGATTGCGGCGCAAGTCAAAAATCGCGGCATGTTCCAGCGAAATACCGCGCGGTTTGTGAAACTGGCGATAAAATTGAGCATTTGGGCCATTCCACGCGCCTGTTTGGTGCGAAAAGCCAACTTGTGCCCAGCCCGGCGCGGCCGCAAATCCGACCCCTAATCCGATTAAACAAGTAATAAACAGTATTTGACGAAAAATTGACAACCGCAGGTACTCCTCATTCATGAAAAAAGAATTTCCTTTCAAACAAAAGACTTGTTAAATGAAGCGCTAAGATATTTTATTTAGACTGAATTCACAAGCGGAATTTTAGCCTGGCAAATAGAACACGGATATGACAGGAAAAAACGGATTCCAACGGATAAAGCCTTTGATTAATATTTCTGGCTCATGGAACACGTTTGGAGAAATAAAAGAGCCGTATTTTTTATTTTTTTGAACCCGTGAAATTCGCCAATTCCGGTATAATCCGTGTCCTATTCATCCATAGGTCGGTATTTCTAATTACTCATTGTTCATTGTTCATTGCTATGCGCATTTCCCTATATATCCTTAAAGAGCACGCCGGGCCGCTTTTTCTGGCCGTCTTTGTCATCACTTTCTTGCTGCTGATGAATCGCATCTTCCGGATGATCGATTTGATTATCAGTAAAGGGTTGGCGATTGCAACGGTGCTCAAGCTACTGGCATTATCACTGCCGTTTATTCTGGCGATGACCATTCCCATGGCTGTGCTGGTCGCGGTCGTGCTCGCTTTTGGGCGTCTGTCAGGCGATAACGAGATTGTCGCTTTTAAGGCCAGCGGCATTAATCTTTTTCGTCTGACTCAGCCTGTCTTGCTCACGGCAATGCTGTTAACCATTGGCATGATCTACTTTAATGACGCTATCCTGCCGGAAACCAACCATGAATTCAAAAAGTTGATGATCGCTATCCAACGCAAACACCCAACACTAATTATCGAGCCCCGTGTATTTATTGATGATTTTGACGGGTACCAACTCTATATTAATGAAAAGGATGATCGGACATCAACGATTCGGGGTGTCATCATCCACGAGCTTTCGCCTAATCAGACGATTGCCCGCTCCATTTTTGCGACAGCGGGTCAAATTTACTATGACCAAAACAGCGGCCTTTTTAAGATCGATCTGACAAATGGCGAAATCCATGAATTAGATCCGACGGATCCGGCTAAATACCGTAAAATGATCTTTAAACTGCATAAAATGAATTTAAGGATCGATACCGCAATTCAAGAACAGGTCGAAACCGGGCGAGGCGATCGGGAATTAAGCATTGCAAACATGCAAAACAAGGTAGAAGACTATCGAGCCGAAAAAAGTGATGTTTTGAAAAAGCTGGCTGATGCCGAACGATCCTTACAGCAAATGCCGTCTGATTCATTGCCAAAGCCAGACAGTTTGCAGACATCAGCGCAGCCGCAAGTGCTGACTATTGATCCGGCGGCATTACTGCGGGCGCAGATCGAGCAACAGAAAAGCCGGATTACCAGTTTAAATCGCTCTATTAATAAGTATCAAGTGGAAATCCACAAAAAATTTGCCCTGCCGTTTGCCTGCGTTGTATTTGTATTAATCGGTGCGCCATTGGGTGTCGCAGGCCGGCGTGGTGTGGGTATTGTTTTTAGTTTTATAGCCTTTACTTTCTATTATATCTTTTTGATCGGCGGTGAAGATTTGGCGGATCGTACTCTGATCAGCCCTTTTTTTGCGATGTGGGGCGCGAACATCGTGTTGGGCGCCATTGGCGTTTTTCTACTCTTTTACTCAAATTACGAGCGGATTAGCTTTAGTCGCGAGTGGTTCCTGAGCTGGCTTCAAAAGTTAAAAGTTAAAAGTTAAAAGTTAAAAGTTGTCCTGAATTATTCATCGGCCACTAAGACACCAAAGTCAATACAAACAAAACTTTTAAACTTTTAAGCATAGACCCTAAGGGTTTAATTGGTTGAACCTGTTGAGGTTATGCGCAAACAAAACCCTTAGGGTCTTTGTTTATAGTCACTAAGGCTCAAAGAATCAAAGAATCACTAACATGTTTGAGTGAAATCGCGTTATGACAATTTGAAATCGTAGAAGCGTTAAAAATTCAATTTTCAGCAAACTAACTTTTAACTTTGTAATTGCTCAAAAAGTGATGGTAGACCGAACCTTGCGAAGCCTTCAGTGCACGCTTTCACAAGTTTTGCAGTAAAGCCTTCGCAAGGTTGCCCACGCTTTTTGAGCAATTACTTAACTTTTAACTAACTTATGCGCTTATTAGACCGTTACATCCTTAAAAATTTCTTCCGGGTGATACTATTCATTTTCATGACTATTGGCGTCATCATTATGATCGTCAATATCTTTGAAAAGATAGATTACTTTATTGATAACAAAGCCAGGTTTATCTATGTTATCGAATACTACGTGTATTGGTTGCCTTTCCAAATCGTGATGGTCATGCCGATTGGCGTACTTTTGGCCACCCTGATGGTCATCAGCAATCTATCACGTAATGGTGAACTCATCGCGATGAAGTCATGCGGACTAAGTTTGTGGCGCATCCTGATCCCGCTGCTTGCCGTGGGTGTACTGATCAGCGTTGTTTCGTTAGCATTAAGTGAAATAGTGCCGTACACCAACCAGCAGCTTAAGAATTTGCAGCGCGTTAAAATCGAACAAAAACCACCCCAGCCGACGCTGAGTCAAAACAAAGTTTTTTATATTGGCAGCAAGGGCCACATGTATTTTATCGACTATTTTGATGCCAAAAAACAACGTTTGCACCGTGTTACAGTCTTTGAATATGATGAATACAGTCGTCTGCTTCGTCGAATTGACGCCGAACGCGCGGCTTATCGCGATTCGACCTGGGTGTTTGAAGACGGCATGGAGCGGCTATTTAGCGCGAATGGTCAGGAAGTCGCGCAGGCGTTTCGACAGCGACCATTACCCGAACTGGAGGAAGCGCCGGAAGATTTTAGCCGCTACTACAAGTTCCCCAACCAGATGAACTATCTTGAGCTGCGCGAATACATCCAAAAAACTAAGCGCAGCGGCGCAAACAGCGAGAGCATTCGCCAGGACGAAGTCGATTTATACTTAAAAATCGCCTATCCGTTTTCGAATTTGATTATTCTTTTTTTCGGTGCGCCGCTATCGCTTTCCACCCGCCGTTCAAGTCCGGCCCTGAGCGTTATTTTAAGCATTTCCGTAGCGTTCGTCTATTGGACTATGATTCAGTTGGGAAAGGCGCTTGGACATGGCGGCTATTTAACACCGCTTATGGCGGCGTGGCTGCCCAATACGGTTTTTGCCGCCCTGGGCTTGATCGCACTTATCCGTGCGCCCAAGTAGGGGGAAGAATGGTTGGGATTAATTCTACCGCATTATAATCGATTTATTCCCATATTTCCATAAAAAAATGGCCCAGCTGTAAATCTGTATCCGCTAAACACATAAAAATTCATCTGCTCCGTTTTATCTAACCTGAATTATTCACCACGAAGAAGGGAAGGAAGGGAAGTCATTGAAATATAAAGAGATATAAAAACTGCTGCTCAAAATCAAGTTTTTAGCATCAATCTTTATATCTTCTTACTCTTCCCTAACTTCCTTTCCTCGTGGTGCTACGCGGCGTAAGTTCGTGTGAACTTTTTCGACGATCAAAACCCGTCAGGTTTGAGTTCACACAAACTTATGCCGAACAGCACTAGTCAACGACCTCTTGAACACTTTTACAGTTGGTCGAGTGTCATTCCGTAGGAATCTTTTAACGGCGTTTGTACAAGCTTGCAAAAAGATTCCTTCGGAATGACAGTGTTCGACAGGTCGTTGACTATTACATATTTTAAACACTTTTCAATTTTAACCCCTAACCTGCAGTTTTTAACTTTGAACCTCGAACCCAACCGTATCCATCTCCGGCTGATTGAATTGGATCAGGCGACAGACCCGCGAGATTTGCCGGCCCGGCTGCTTTCTGTGGACGAGCGCGCCAGGGCGGAACGGTTTGTTTTTGACATCCACCGGCAGCGCTATATTGTCGGTCGCGGCTGGCTGCGCCGGCTGTTAGCGCCGTTTTTGGACTGCGATCCGGCGGACATTGTGTTTTCGTACAACCCTTATGGCAAACCGCTTGTGACACCGCGCACATCGGAAGCGCCCGAAATTCAGTTCAGCCTGGCGCATTCCGGGCCGTTGGCCATTTACGCCTTTGCGCGCTGTCCCGTCGGCATCGACATTGAAAAAAAAGAGGCGTTGACCAATCTGGATGGCATGGCCCGCGCCGGCTTTTCCGAGTCCGAATATGCGGCCTGGTTAAGCGCGCCGCCCGAAGAGAAGGTCACGCATTTTTTCCGGCTGTGGACTTTAAAAGAAGCGTATATGAAGGGCAAGGGATTGGGTTTTTCCAACTCGCCGACAACTTTTGACATCAACTTTATCGAAAATAAACCGGTCTTGACCGCTGACCGGCTGACCCCGACCGAGGTCGGACACTGGCGTTTGCAGGAAATTACGGTGGCCAATCCGACCTATGCCGCGGCATTGGCTGTTCGCAGTCTGTTGCCGCAGATAAATTTGGAATAGCAAACTTTAGTTTGCAAGCAACAGATGCCGCTTTGCAAACTGAAGCTTGCTACTCCATTAAAAACACTTTCTACCTTGCAAGCTGAAGCTTGCTATTCCATTAAAATTAAAGAAAAATTTCTGATTCATCTTTTAAAAGGAGGAAATATGTCGGACATCGCTAAAGTGAGCCAGCTCTTGCAGTTGATGTTCAAGCAGCATCCCTGGCACGGTATTCCGCCCGGTGATTCTGTGCCGGATTTGCTCAATGCCTATATCGAAATCGTGCCGACCGATACCGTCAAATATGAAATTGACAAGCCGTCCGGCCATCTCAAAATTGACCGCCCGCAAAAGTACTCGAATCTTTGCCCGACCCTTTACGGCTTTATTCCGCAAAGCTACTGCGGCAAACAAGTCGGCGATTATTGCGCGTCCCGCACCGGTCGAAACGGGATTAAAGGCGACGGTGATCCGCTGGACATTTGTGTTCTGAGCGAGCGTTCCATCTCGCACGGCGATATTCTGCTGAAGGTCATTCCCATCGGCGGTTTGCGGATGATTGACGGCGATCAGGCCGATGATAAAATTGTGGCGGTGCTGCGCAACGACGCGGTTTACGGGCAATGGCAGGATATCAGCGAATGCCCAAAATCGCTGATAGATCGGCTGCGGCATTATTTTTTGACCTACAAGGATTTGCCGGATTCGGTAAACTCCAGCGTTGAAATTACCGACATCTACCATCGCACCGAAGCCGTTGAAGTCATCAAAGCCAGCCTGGCAGATTACAACAGCGACTTTGGCGATCCGGAAAGCCGTATTCAGGCCCTGATTTCCACCGTACAGGCCATGCGGAAGTGAGGACTTTAAACAAAAAAACCGCTTCCTTCACGATCAAGAAAGCGGTTTTTTGTTTGTAAAAATCATTGTCCGGGGTCAGCTATTTCCGGGTTCTGGTACCGCCGGAAGACGGCGCCGCCGGTTTTGGACTGCTGCCGGTCGAATCGGCGGGCTTGCTGGCCCGCGGTGTGCTGACTTCCACGCGGGGAGCCGGTTTGGGTGTCGGTTGCCAGGTTCCGCTGCCGGTATTCCGGCGCGGATCGCCCGGAGCGGTTTTGATAACCCGTCGATCGGTCTGGCGCGGTTCGTTGGCCGAACGATTCGGCTTAATCACATGGTTTTGATAAGCGTCAACCGATTTCCGGGTTCGATAGCCTGATGGCGGCTTGGTTGCGGCATGGGAGCGGTCACGGTCTGTTTGGGTTGGCCGCTGATAACCGGCACGGTCGCCGTATGATCGTTTGTAGCGATAATCATTGTGCTGACGCGGCGGGCGATAGGCATGACTATCATAGTTGTAGTTATTGCAGTGGCGATGATAATCGGCGTAGCGCAACCCAAAATAGTAGTAGTAACAACCGTTGTAATTATAGTACCCGATTGGCAATGCGCCATGCCAATAGCTATCCCAATACCAGTAAGGATGGGCGTCCTGCCAATAATCCGTATCAATATAGACCTGGCGATAGATAACGTCCGTATCCGCGGCATTGTCTGGCTGGGTTTCCAAATAAGTCTCCATATCTTCAGCGTCGGAATCGGCCACATCCTCTTCAAGGTCTTCCCATTTTTCCAGGGTCGGCGTATTGACCAAAAAGTCGATCAACGCGTCGCTCACCCCATTTTCTTTGAGATAGACGAGGTCGTCAGCGGTCAATTCAAATTTGGATTCGCTGGCAATGATCTGGCTGATGATCGTTTGATCTTTTACCCCGGCTTTGGAAAGTTTAACCAGGTCTTCACGGGTTAGTTTCTCGTTGGAAACGGCAGTTTCCGTCGCGTCGGGCGGTTGATTCGGCTTGGCGGCATCCGTTGCAGTTACCGCAAAACTCTGACTTGACCAGATGAAAAAAAGGCCAACCAAACAGGGCCAATACTTTTGAAGATGACGCATAAAGCACCTCCAGGAGTTAAAAATACGTTAGTAAGTCACACATTAAAGTCTTGCTCCATTTTAAAGCAAGCCACAATTGACGATACACACCAGATAAAAAATGATTCCCAAAAAGAAGCGATTCGACAAAAATTTATGGCTCATGGAACAAGTTTGTGGAAACCCAACCTTGCGAAGGTTTCAGTGCACAAAACATGCAGATTTCAAATTAAACCTTCGCAAGGTTTCACAATCTTATCCCATGAACCAAATTTATCAGATGTGAACTCGCTGCCACAAGCTTTTTTTAATCATGCATATACAGCCCACCGGTTTGCTCTAACCAATCGGCAATTTTCTCGACGGCAGCCGGGATGTCATTGTCGGAAATATCCAGCGCCAGCACCGGCAGGGATGATTCGGCGATTAAGCGCTGCATCAGCGCTTGCTCTTTCACAAATTTTTTAAGATCATCATATTGAGCCGGATTACCGGAAACTTTAAGTCTTTCGGCACGGGCAGCGGCAAAGGATTCCGGGGTGCGGTTACAAAAAATAAGCCGAAAGCCAAGCGGCAGCAGTCGGTCTTCCAGCCATTTAAAGTCATAATGCTTGCCGCGGGCCATCAATTGGTAGGCTTGAGTAGACAAATGAAAACGGTCGATAATCCAGGAATAGTAGCGCTGCAATTCAAACAGGCGCAGCCAGGTACGATAGGTTTCCAGAGCGCGCTCCTCCTCCTGTGGTTCAAAGTTGATAAGCCCGCGGCCCCAGGGAAAGTTGGTAAACGCACACCATTCGGCGGAAATCAGCGGCGAATGATAGCGATATTTGCGCGGCCCGACGACGCGCGGATGCTCGTTCAAAGCAAAGGCGATCTCGGTTTTGAAGGTCAGGCGTGTGCCTTCCAGAATGATTTTTGGGCAAAGTTTGCTCATTGCCGGCGCCTCAGCAGATATGGGTGAAAGTAAACAAGTTTTCAAGTTTATTGTGCAGTCCGCGCAGACGCCGGGAAAGAATGCGCGCAAATTGCCACAGCAATTTTTTCGCCAGACGGTCATCCTGATCCAGCAGCTCAAACAGATGGCGCTTGCTGATCTCCAAAACGCTGACCGACTGCACGGTTGCGGCCTTAGCCGAGCGGGGCGTATCTTCGACTAATGCCATTTCGCCGAAATAATCGCCGGGCTTCATAATAACGAGCAGTTCTTCCATTTCATCGATATGGCGGGTAATCCGAACAAAGCCTTCCAAAATAATATATAGACTATGCGCGTCGTCACCCTGATTAAAAATAACCGTATCGGCAGGATGCACGGTTAGCGCTCCGATCAAGCTGATTTTTTGCAGCTCGGCCTCGCTCAACTCTTGAAACAGCTCTACATTTTGCAAAAATTGAAGATTCATTTTCGATCCCATAAGTGACTATAAACAAAGACCCTAAGGGTTTTGTTTGGTAATTGCTCAAAAAGCGTGGGTAACCTTGCGAAGGCTTTACTGCAAAACTTGTGAAGTCGTGCACTGAAGCCTTCGCAAGGTTAGGTTTACCACCACTTTTTGAGCAATTACTTTGTTTGCGCATAACCTCAACAGTTTCAACCAATTGAACCCTTAGGGTCTATGCTTAAAAATTGAAAAATTTAGTTTATATTGACTTAAGGTTGGGTAGTTTGCAGACGAAAGATAGCAGTATCCTGTCAAGTTAGCCCCAAATATTCTGTTTGTCAATCCACATTTATGCGTGGACCGAAAAAGCCGCGCTCAGTCTGTATAAGGACGATTGAGCGAGGCGGGGCGAGTTCGGTAGCGGGCCCAACTACGCAGCGCATTGATGGGCTCGGACATCATTTGTGAGAGCGGAATGGATTTTTTTAGATTGCTTTCAATATCTTGCGAGGTCAGTTTGCGGGAGTTTTCTTCGAAGGCATCGTACAATGCCGCAATAATAGCCTGCTCGATTTCTGCGCCGCTGAAGGCGTCACTCAAACCGGCCAGCAATTCCAGATTAAAATCTTCGGGATCGCGATGGCGGGCTTTTAAGTGGATGCGGAAAATTTCTTCGCGCTCGGAGCGGTCCGGCAAGTCAACAAAAAAGATGTCGTCGAAACGACCCTTGCGCAACAACTCCGGCGGCAGCATATCCACCATATTCGCCGTGGCAATGACAAACACCGGCGCCGTTTTTTCCTGCATCCAGGTAATAAAGCTGCCGTAAACACGGGCGGCAGTGCCGGCATCGCTAAAGTTGGAGCTGCCCAAACCGGCAAAGCCTTTTTCAATCTCGTCAATCCACAGGATGCATGGACTGAGGGTTTCGGCCAGCTTGATGGCCCGGCGCATGTTATCTTCCGATGAACCGACGATACCGGCAAAAACACGGCCCACATCCAGACGTAACAGCGGCAGCTTCCAGACGTTGGCTACGGATTTGGCCACCAGTGATTTGCCGCAGCCTTGCACCCCCACCAGCAAAATGCCGCGCGGCGCCGGCAGGCCAAATGTGCGCGCTTCTTTGGCAAACGCCCGTCCGCGTTTTTGCAGCCATTCTTTCAGCGTTTCCAGACCGCCGACATCAGCTAGATCGGTTTCCGGCGAGTAGTATTCCAGGACGCCGGTTTTGCGGATAATCTGCTTTTTTTCCTCCAAGATTCGGCCAATAGCGGTGCGGGTTACCTTACGGTTACGTTTAATCTCCTCGCGCAGAGCATCGCCCATTTCCCGCAGGGTCAGGCCGCGCGCAATATTGAGCAAAACATCTTCGTCACCCGGTTCTAACTGTACGGAATCACCATACTGCAGCTTCAAATCGTCCAAAGCTGTTTTTAGCTCGACTTCGGTCGGCAATTCAAAATCGAAAACCTTAACATCTTTTTCCAGCTCCGGCGGCAGCTTCAGCAAGGGTGAAAGTAAAATGATGGTTTTGATTTGGCTGGCTTCGCGCAGTTTGGTCGCGGCATCTCGCAAACGCCGCACGACGCGGGTATCCTGCCCTAAATAAGCATGGTAATCCAGCAGCACGTACAGCCCTTTTTCGGCAGAATTGATGATGTCGTTAAGCGCGGCAAACGGGTCTTTGGTCGCGGCGTTTTGGCGCTCTGGCAATGCCCGATTAACCAATCCGTCGGTAATCGTCCAGACAAACAAGCGGCGGCCATCGGCTTTGGCAATGGCCTCCAGGTCTGCCAGTGCGCGATCTTCTTCCCAGGAAACGATATAAATCAACGGAATGCGGGCCTGAATGCTGATCCGCAGGTTATCCAGAACGGATTCTTTGGCCGATATGCGATGGATTTTTTTGATGGTCATAGCGAAATTAAGACTTAAAATTTAAGAGTTTTTTGGCTCATGGGACAAGACGGTGGAAAGCTCGGCCTTGCATCATGGAAAGTTCTTTTGACTACATTTCGGCTGATCGCTTCGGCCCTTCGGCTTCGAGTCAGGCCGGCAGCAAAAGCAGTCACGTCCATAAACAGCGGCGCATGGGTTTTCTCCTTGTCTTCCGTTAAACCAACTCAATCCGTAATTGCTTGCCCAACGCCAAAGCCGCCCGCTCAATCGTCTGCAGGGTGACAGCCCCGCCGTTTGGATTCAGCAAACGTTTCAGCGTGGCGGGACTGACGCGCATCCGCTCAGCCAGCGTTGCTTTTGATATTTGCGCCGATTGCATCATTTGATCCAGTTGGAAAGCCAGGACACGCTGAATGGCCACGATTTCCGCCGTATCCAGCAAATTGTCTTCCTTCAAAAAGTCATCGAAACTGCTGCCAAGATGTTTGGGATTCATTCGTCACTCCTTCAGTTTGGTGAGACGTTCACGCGCTGTCGCCAAATCGGCGCGGGCGCGCTTGACTTTTTTATCATTGAGCAAGGCTTTGTTGACCAGAATAACGATGGATGTTTCGCTTTCGGCAATGTCCAGCAAGGCCGATGGGAAGGTGGCGGTTAACATTTTTGCTCTCCTTTTGGTCAATGAACTTACGGCAGTAATCATGCCCATCAAATTTATGCTGCTAACGCCATTAATCAAGATGAATTTTAAAGCCGACCACGTTATCCGGTCGCACTTCCAGCGGTAATCACCTCAGCCCGTCGGCTTAGCTCAGGACAAGCCGGGCCGGGCAATAAACTCCTTCAGATACGAGAGCCGCTGCTCGGATGAAAGAATGCTAACCCGACTCAGAGTGGTAGGTTCCGAGCCGGGTTAGGCCGACGGATTCAGCAAATAACGGCGTAGAAGCTCCAGCGCCATATTGGCTGCCCGCAGTTTAATATCGCTGCGATCTCCCGGCATCATGAGCTTATGGGTAATGGTTTTATCCGGCGTCGCTAATGCGATGTAAACCAAACCGACCGGCTTGGCGGGCGTGGCCCCGGTTGGACCGGCAATGCCGGTTGTCGCCAGACCAAAATCGGTTCCGGCCAGCCGGTTGACGCCCTGGGCCATTTCGATCGCGGTCTCTTCGCTGACGGCGCCAAATGCTTGCAAGGTTTCCGGCTTTACGTTCAGCAAATCTATTTTGGCCTGATTGCTGTATGTAATGCAGCCGCGCTCAAAGTAGGCCGAGCTGCCCGGCGTTTCCGTCAGCAGATGCCCGACCAACCCGCCGGTACAGGATTCCGCCGTGGCTAATGTTTTTTGCTGCGCGATGAGCAGCCGGCCAACGACAGCCGACAGCGTATCCATGTCGCGACCATAAATATAGCGTTCAACCTGCTCCCGAATTTGTCGCTCTCCTTCGGCCAAAATGGCCTCCGCTTCTTCAGCCGGGCGGTTATAAACCGTCAGCCGCAGCCTGACCCCATGTGATAGTGACGGCAAATAGGCCAGCGTAAATTGCTGCGGCCGGCTTTCCACAGGCTGCAGCTTTTCGGCTAAGGTAGATTCCGGGATGCCAGTGGTCAAGACCATCCGAAAGCGCGTTACCAGACCGCCGGCGCGTGGTTTAAGGCGCGGAATCACTTCATTCAGCAAAAGCCATTGCATTTCTTTCGGCACACCGGGCAGGGCAAAAAAATGACGCCCGTCCTTTTCGACCCAAATGCCCGGCGCTGTCCCGTTGGGATTCAACAAATTTTGGCCATGTTCCAGCACCATTGCCTGGCTGAGATTCGTCTCGGCCATGCGGATGCCACGGGACTCAAAGCGCTGCTTTAGCGCAGCCAGCAAGGCATCATCCAGCACTAATTGCTGGTTAAAGTAACGCGCAATCTGGAGCTTGGTAATGTCATCGGCTGTCGGGCCAAGTCCACCGGTGCTGATCACAACCTCAAAGTTTGCCATCGCGTAGGCAACCGCGTTGTAAATCGCTTCCGGATCATCGCCAACGGTCAGGTTCTGCGCCACGTTAATGCCATGTTCGGCCAAACTTCGACCGATGAAGGCCGCGTTGGTATTGACAATATTGCCGAGTAAAATTTCGTCGCCGATCGTTAATAACAAAGCTTTCATATTTGTAAATCTCCTTTTTGATTTTTTCGGAAATGTGCCGGATTGCGTTACCCTACTGCTTGATGGCCTAAGTTCGTGTGAACTTAGACCTAATAGGTTTTCAAAACCTATTAGGTCTGGTCTGCGCGAAAAAGTTCACACGAATTTAAGCCGCGTAGCACTACTTTGGTTCCGGCTTGTCCGGGTTAGAGTGAACTGGCTTATTATGGCGGTGAGGATGACTGCGGATTCCAGACCCGTAAGGAGTCTAACGCGATACGAAAGTTTGCATTTAACGGATAGAGACGACTGGCGGTGACCAGGGCCGCCTCCGCTTGCGGATAATCGTTCCGGACTAAGTAAAGCTGACTTAGCTGGAAATAATAGACCGGATTTCTTTGATCGTAACGAATTGCTTTTTGCAGGTACTCAATCGATCGGTTTGCTTCTGTCGGCGTCAATATCCAGTTGAGTTCGGCCAGGCTGGCCAGCGTTCGGGCATCGTAAGGATCTTTCTCACAGGCTTGCAGATAGTAGCGATATGCCGTCTGGTAATCATTTTTTACGCGGGCCGCCGCGGCCAGACGAACATCACTTTTAGCCCGGGCAATTGCCAAATTTTTGAAAAATAGCGGGATCGAAATAAGAATAACCATTCCCATCATGAACCGCCGCCGGCCTGGTGATTGCGGCGCAGTTTCAACGCCGGCAGGCGCTACCAATCCCAATAGCATAAAAGCCGGAATGGAAATGCTGCTAAAGTAAAGATCAAAGTCAACCAAATTGTGAATTAAGTAGCCAAGAAATGACAGCGCTAACGCGGTTTGAAAGGTGGGCGTTTTCAGGTAAAGGCGCAGGCTGTAAATGGCGGCCAGGGTAAAGATAAGCCAGAGCAACCCGCCGGGTAAGCCTAACTCGGCCAGTAGTTGAATCCAGGCGTTGTGGGCATAGCGCGACTCGTTGGCGGCGGCGGTCATGTAGCCGATGTAGGCCGCGCCATAACAGCCCGGACCAACGCCCATCAGCGGGTGGTCTAAAAAAATGTGCCAGCCGATGCGCCAGTTTTCCAGTCGCCAACTGAGCGAGCCGGCTTTGGTTATATCTAAAACAAAATCCGTTCGACTATTTAAGAAAATTACAAAAGTACCGAGAATACCAACAAGCGCCAAAATCCCAATAATGACACTGTGACGATGCTGTAATTTCGGCATATTTAGTCGATGAATCCAATAGGCACTTATTAAAAAAAGGACGGCCAGCGTTGCTAAAGCGCCTACGGATTTTGTATAATACAGGCATAATAACTGCAGAATGAGGACGCTCGCATACCATAATCGGAGCGGCTTTGACTGGCTTTGGACCAGCCGGCCCACCGCTAAAGGCATGAGCATCACCAGAAATCCGGCAAAAGTATTGACGTGACGAAAGGTAGAAAAAATACGACCGGACTGAATACGATTCAGACCGACTTGCGTGGCGGGCTCATCGGATTGCATCATTACTTCGAGTGTGCGGGGAAAACTGATAAATTTTTGATGCAGTCCGTATAGGCAGGTCAAAAAAACAAGAATCAGCAGGACTTCGATCAGCAACGCTGAATAGGCCGATTTCTGAAAACGGCAACTTATCCAAAAAATGGCGCAATACAACCCTAAATCAAGCAGAAACTGACGCGCGGCTACCGCGTTGACGGCAAAAAAAAAGACGCGCCTGCCCATGTCAATAAGAGCAGAAGCCAAATAAAAGACGGCGCTTGTCCGGCAGCGGATGCCTGGAGCAAAGCCAGTGTAATCAAAAGGCCGACCAAAGCAATTTGCGCCCCCGGCAGCCATATATCCCACTGCGGATGGACAGAAAGCAACGTGCAGAGTGACAGCAAGATGGTCAACAAATAGAGGCTGATTTTTTCAAGGGTAACAGATGGTGTGGTCATATATTAGCGCTTTAGGAGGCCAACCATTTCATGGACGGCCCGTTCCATGCCGACCATAATCGCCCGTGAGATAATGGAGTGGCCGATATTGAGCTCTTCCAATTCTGCTATGGCTACAATCGGTTTAATGTTCCGATAGGTCAAACCGTGTCCGGCATGAACGCCCAAGCCAAGCCGGTGAGCGGTCTTACAGGCGTTTTCAGCTCGATCTAACTGCATGGCAATATCATGATCGTTACGCGCATTAGCGTATTGGCCGGTATGGAGCTCTACAGCTTTGGCGCTGAGTTTTGCCGCGGCCTTAATCATATCAATATCCGGGTCAATAAAGAGGCTGACTTTAATGCCGGCATTCTGGAGGGTGCTCACGGCGGTTTCGACCGCCGCCGCGTTTTTATTCAGATCAAGTCCGCCTTCGGTAGTGATTTCCTGGCGGCTTTCCGGCACAATACAGGCCCAGTCGGGCCGAATCGCCAGGGCAATAGCGATCATTTTTTCCGTAGCGGCCATTTCCATATTTAACTTGACTTGAACAACTTCGCGTAAAATTTTGAGATCACGATCCTGAATATGCCGCCGATCCTCACGCAAGTGAACTGTGATTAAATCTGCGCCGCCCATTTCGGCCAGTAATGCTGCGGTTACCGGATCAGGCTCGGTTGTACGACGGGCTTGACGCACGGTCGCAACATGATCGATATTGACACCAAGACGAATAGGTTTCATTTTAACGACCTCGCTTAGCAATGAATAATGGACAATGAGCAATGCGCAAGACGGTTTGCTGTTGCTACGGTAAAACCATTATCGTAAAGTATTCCCAAACCTTTGGCTTGTCAACTTTCTTTTATGCGGTTGAGCGAAAAAGTCTCGCAGGATCGCATACATTTTTTTGTTGCAAAAAGTAAAGCGGAAATCTATATTTCTTTTTTGACTCCACGATCAAATTATCCGTAAATTATTCCTAACTTTTTAACACTTTTATGTAAGGAGAAATTATGATTACGCTCCCGCTCTTGCAGCAGCTTGCCCCGAAAACAGCCGTTGACAAGCTGAAACCATTGGTTGACGCGCTGAATAAAACCTGTGCAAAATTTGAGATCAACACCAAAATTCGGGTAGCCGCATTTTTAGCGCAGACAGCGCACGAATCCGGCGGGTTCAATTTTTTAAAGGAAAATCTTAACTATTCTCAGGAATCGCTGCGCAAAGTTTTCCCCAAGTACTTTGCAGACGACGCCACCGCCGCAAAATATGCTCGTCAGCCCGAGAAGATTGCCAGCCGCGTTTACGGAGGTCGCATGGGCAACGGCGATGAAGCTTCCGGCGACGGCTTCCGTTTCTGCGGCCGCGGTTTAATTCAATTGACCGGCAAGGATAACTATTCAGCCATGGCCAAAGATATGGGCATGGCGCTGGAAGCGCTGGTGACTTATCTGGAAAGCGTCGAAGGCGCGTGTATGTCGGCAGGCTGGTTCTGGAACAAAAACGGCTTGAATGCCATTGCCGATAAAGAAGATTTTGTCACGCTGACCAAGCGTATTAACGGCGGGACCATTGGTCTGGAAGATCGCAAGCATCACTTTGAAATTGCCAAAAAAGCGTTAGCTTAATTTATAAAGCATAAAGCATGATCCTTGTTTGATATAAAAAAGCCGCTGCCCGACTATTTTGTCAGGCGGCGGCTTTTTATTGTACAACGGCCATGACGACATCAATTTTCCCGGATCAGAGCCAACAACTGCTCGGCGTTGATTTTGCCGCTGGATTCGGCGCCTTCCAGCAAGCTATCGGCCAGGTCGCGCTTTTCGCGATGCAGATTAACGATTTTTTCTTCGATGGTGTGCTGCGTCACCAGGCGGTAGATGGTGACCGGGCGCTGCTGGCCGATGCGATGGGCGCGATCGGAAGCCTGATCTTCCACAGCCGGATTCCACCACGGATCCATGTGAATGACATAGTCAGCAGCAGTCAAATTCAAGCCCTGGCCGCCGGCGCGCAGGCTGATCAAAAAGAGATCGCCTTCGCCGGCCTGAAACGCATTGACGCGCTTCTCACGGTCTTTGATCGGTGTGCTGCCATCCAGATATTGATATGGAATCTTTTTCCTTTCGACAACCTCGCGGATGATCTCCAAATAACCGACAAATTGACTGAAGACGAGGGCTTTGTGGCGGTTTTCGCGCAGCTCGTCGATGATTTCTTCAAACACAGCCATTTTGCTGCTTTCCAGCGGACTGTCTTTGGTGACTAATTTGGTATGGCAGCAGGCGCGGCGCAGCTTCATAATTTCGGCCAAAATCTTCAAGTGCTTTTCCCCGGCGTTGCCGCTGCCGTCCTCGATCCGGGCCAATTGCTCGATGGTGCGCAAACGCATGGCCTCGTAAAAAGCCGCTTCCTCTTTGCTCAGTTGCACGGTCAGTGTGATTTCCGTTTTTGGCGGCAGTTCGTCCAAAACTTCATTTTTTAAGCGGCGCAGCATAAACGGGTGAACCAGTCGTTTCAGCCGCTTGCGTGCATTTGGATCTTTATATTTTTCAATGGGATAGGCAAAGCGCTCGTTAAAACGCTGCAACGAACCCAGCAGGCCGGGATTAATGAAGTTAAACAGATTCCACAACTCGCCCAGGTGGTTCTCAATCGGCGTGCCGGTGGTGATGATCTTAAAATCGCCCTGCAAATCCATGGCGGCTTTTGAGCGCTTGGTCATCACGTTTTTAATCGCCTGAGCCTCATCCAGCACAATGGTTGACCAGTGGGTCTTGGCCAGCGCTTCCGCTTCGTAATGCAACAGGGCATAGCTGCAAATCAGCAGGTCGAAGGGGCCAAGCTTGTTGATCTGCTCCTCGCGCTCTTTGCCGGCCAGGATGACCGGTTTCAGTGTCGGGGCAAACCGCTGCGCTTCCTGCACCCAATTAAAAGTCACCGAGGCCGGGCACACCACCAGTGTGGGGCCGTTTTTGGCGCGATCCAGAATGACAGCCAGTCCCTGCACGGTCTTGCCCAGACCCATATCGTCGGCCAGACAGGCGCCGACGCCCCAGTGGGCCAGCCGTGACAACCATTTAAAGCCATCCACCTGATATTCGCGCAATTCGGCTTGAAAGGTTGACGGGACAACCGGATGGTAGTTATCCAGTTCTTTCAGTTTTTGCAGGTGCTCTTTCCAGGCTTTGTCTACCTTAAGCTGCTTGATTTCGTCAAAATGATCCTGCAAAGTCAACGCTGCCAGCGGATGAAAACGGGCGCCGTCTTTGTGAATTTCGGCATAGGCCATCATCTCGTCCAGACGTTTGCGGAAGGTGTCGGTCAGAGCCAGATATTGATCGTTGCCCAGCGGGATGAAACGACCTTTATTGGCGTCCACCAATTCCAGCAGGCGGCGCATGTCCAGCACCGTATTTTCGTCAACCTGCAGTTCGCCGGTCAACGAAAACCAATCGTTTTTCTTCTGCACCCGCAATGCAAGCTGATCGAACGAGACGGCATTGGTCACACTGATTTTGCCGCCTTCCGGCCATTCGACCGGGACGGTTTCGCGCAGCTCGTTGAGTTCCATCAAAACCTGCAAGCAGGCTTCCGGACTATCAAAGGTCCATACACCGGTGCCATCATCGCTTTCGCGCAGGGTCGGACAGGCCTTTAGGATTTGCTCCTGACTCTTCTTTTCAGTTTTGAGATCACGCCGGGTCTGCACACGCTTGCCGCCGATTTCCGCCAGGACATTTTCGCCGCCGTGACTTGGGCCAAAATACGGTCCATTTGCCCCAAAGGGTTTGACAAAAATCTCCAGCTTAAAGCCGCCGGACATGGGCAACAGATGTACATAACATTTGCTGTCGGCTTCAACCAGCGGGATGGATTCGTCTACGCCGCCAATCACCGAATGTACCGTCACCATAGAGGAAAGATGGCCGATAGCTTTCAACAACGCTTCTTTACCGGCTTCCGGTACCCGCAGGCTTTTGCCGCCAAATGTCGTGGCGATCTGTTGAAAACTTTCGGTAATTTCGACGACTTTATAGCGCGTAGGCGTTTCGCGAATCAGGTGAACCCCGACCTTGTTGGCGTCAATCGTAAACTTGATTTCGTAATCATTGCCGCTGCGATCCACAATGAGTTCCGGATCGGCTTTAATCAGTTCGACCGAAACTTCTGGCGACTTTTCCAGAAACAGATTTGGATGACCCACCAGCGCCAGCAAGGCTTTATCAAAATCGAATTCATAGAATGAACCGCCGTAATAACCGTAGCGCGTGTGTGTCTCAATTGCGCCGACGACTTTTAAATCCTGGGGTGTAACGCAGTCTAATTCCCCATTTTTTAGTCGATCCAGGGCGACGTTACGACCTTTTGTCCAGGCGCCGTTTTTAGATAATTTTTGCTCTTTGGGAGAAACCTGCTTGTTATCAAAATCAACTAACCAGGCTAAGCGCATGGTTCTAACTTCGGTAGTCGCATCTTTGCGCTTGTCCATGCCCATCAGTGCCAGGGCTTTAAGCGCCCGCTGCCATTCTTCTTCCCGCGGCTGGGTGTGGATAATGCTGCTAACGCCGAGTTCTTTTTGTAACTTTACAGCCTGCTCGGCAAAAGTTTTGGCATCCCGGCTAAAGGAACCTAACAGACAAGCGTACTCCATGGCCAGCCATTTATAGCCGGCGTTAAGCGCTTTCTCGTATACGGTGCGCAGGTGACTGTCGTAGCGGCCCAGCTCTTTTGGGAAAACCCAGTAGATGACCAGGCAGCCAATCAAGGTGGAAAAACCGTCAATATGCAAATCGGGCCGAAAGTTTTTCAGAAACAACTCTTTGGCTTGGTCGACCCGGCTTTGTTTCACCAATAACAGCGCTTGCAAAGCCAGATAGGACAGGCCAAACAGGTCCTGCTGTTTGAGTAGTTGAACCAGCATCTTTTCCAGCGCCGGGATTTTCTCCAAATCCTGGGTCTTAAGTAACGCCAAGGCATAAAAGATGCCAGGTATTTCATCAAAATAGCTGTTCCGGCGGTTGTTGTTCCGGCGCAGGATTTTCAGACCCAATTCAAAGCTGTACAGCGAGAGCTCGTTTTGATTGTGCAGAAATTCCAGACAGCCTTTATGCACAAACGCGCCGCTAAAATCCGGATCTTTGTCAATAATCTGCTGGGCGGCGGCAAATTTACCCTGTAAAATAAATAGGTCGATCAGAACGCCGCGCATCATTGATGCCGTTTCATCATCTTTAATGTCCAAAAAGTAATGCTGAATATACTCAGCGAGAAAATTGTTTGACTGGATATTCAACAAGCTATTTAGAAAAGTGCCGCGCAGCAGATTATACTGCAGCATAGTCGGCATGGTCCGAAACCATTCGGGCCGGAAGGGATTGGTAAAAATACGCTGAAAAAGCCCGCGCCGAGAAAGCTCACCCGGATAAAAGCGCTCAATTAATCCCAATGTTCGATCCAATACGCCAATGTCCCGCGTATAAATGGCTATGCGCAGTTCCCGGATGCAGCGCTCCACATTTAAGTAATACGACGAGTAGACGTTTTTCAGATCAATGGGCAAGATCAGCCTGACGGCGGCAACTAATTCCGGAAAATCCGGTTGGAGCGAAGCTTCATACATAATCGGCTCAATCATGTTATCCGCACACTCAATCCAGGATTTTTGGGCGACCAGTAGTCGGTACAGACGCAATTTGGTCAGTACATTTTGCAATGTCTTTTGAATGAAATAGACTCCGAGCCCGTCTCTTATTTTGGCTTTTTGCAAGCACTTCAACAAATTAAGCTCGTTGACGCGCTCCGAGATGATGGACACCGTATTGATGACTGCTTTTTCCGATGGTGTCAGGATCTGATAAAGCTCAAGAGGCGTCATTTTTTCGATTTGGATCGTTTTTGGAATTTGCGCAGGCGGGGCGGCTGCCGGCTTTGTTAAGCCTTGCGGTTCATTTTTTACAACATCGCCTTTATGACGGGCTGCCAATTCTTTCATAATACTCTTTAGTGACATAATGAATAAAATCCTCTATCTTTAAGACTTATAACAAAATACAAACTATTTACGTGCTTAGAATACGAAATTTGCGACAGGAAGCAACAAAATTTTGTGATTTATCCAAAAATTTTGTGTTAGTCAGCGACCTTTGGTGCACTTTATAGCGCGGCGCATTGGAGTTGCGGGCTGACGTTCGTCAGCTCACAATTCGATTTTTTAACGTATTCTTGTTCCCGCAATTCGGAAATGGCCGGTCGATTTCCAAAAACATAGCTAAAGAACCATTTTTTATTTAGGTACATGCCCGAAAATCTTGACATTCCTGCAGAATACCACTTTATTATGGATGTTTATATTACGATTTTGAAATCGGAGGAAATGTGTCTCATTTTTCGAAGCTTGAAACCCAGTTTAAAGATTTAACGCTTGTTCAGAAGGCAGTCAATGATTTGAATTGCACTTGCCAAATCGGCGAAAACATGGCACTATATGGGTATAGTCAAAACAAAAAACAAGTTGACGCACTCATCCGGTTTGCTTCGGGCTATGACATCGGCTTGAAAAAAAATATCAAAACCGAATCTTATGATATTGTTGCGGATTGGTATGGCGTAAAAACTGATTCTAAGATGTTTATTAATCAGCTTAAGCAGCGCTATGCCTATTACACAATCTATCAGGCAGCCGAACAGCAAGGCTTGATAATTAGCGATGATGTCTGTCAGGAAGATGGGTCGATCAAACTGATTGTGAGGCAATGGACATGACGGAAATGGAAATCATCATAGATGCGTCAGGTGAAGTGCAAATTCGGATAAAAGGCGCTCATGGGAATGAATGCCTTCAATTTTCAGAATGGATAGAGGCCGCACTGGGTCGCGTTTTAACTCGTGAATGGACGCGCGAATACTATGAAAAAGAAGCCGGTTTGAATTCGGAGATACAACAACGACAATGAGTCAGACGCAAAACAAACTTTACTATATTCTTATTTTTTGGCTGGTGTTCGGTGCTTATCCACAACGCGGTAGCGCGCATGGTATTTTGGGAAGCGTCCAGAATGCGCAGCAACTTAAAGCGCAGGCGCTTTCGTTTTTTCCCCAACTGAAAACGGGAATGACCGACCGTAATGCGCTTTCGCTTTCCAATCACGCCGATACGATTTTGGACCAAATTGACACGCTCATCGCTGCGGATACAAGCAACCCTTTTGGAAATCCCTATTTGATTTTGCTCAAAGGTTTTGCGCTGGTTGAGAAGGATAAAACCGCGGAAGCCGAGGTTGCCTTTAATCAGGCACTTTTGGCGGCCCGGGATGAAAAAGCAATTCATTGGGACCTGGCCCGGTTACTTGATGCCAACGACTTAACCGAGCAGGCTGATAACGAGCTCAAGGCATTATACCAGCTTAATTTAAGCCAGGGTATTCACATTGATCCGATTTTGTTTAGCTTAGGTATCCAAACCGGCAATGCGTACAGCCAGGCTGACGAGCCGGAAATGACTGCGCGTTACTTTGAGTTTGCCAAAAAGATGGACCCCACCTCGCCGCTGCCTTATTTAAAGTTGGCCAGAGTCTTAATAGGGAGTGAATTCTCCAGTGCATTTACCAATTTTGTAAAATGCTTTTCCACGCTTAAATCCAACTTTTTGCTGCAACTCTCGCTGGCGCATTCCGTGCTTCAAATTGTATTGTATGGGCTCTATTTGGGCTTGCTAATGGCGGTTCTACTGTTTACCGTCCGGAATCTTTCCAAGTACCAATATTTAATCCTTGAAGCATTGCCGGCAAAGGCCGCGCAATCGATTCGCGAGTTCGGGGCATGGGTATTGATTTTATCACCTTTAATCCTGGGCTTGGGGGCAACCGCTTACGCGCTGCTTGGGATTGCTTTAACCTGGTATTATTACGAGCGGGTTGAAAAAGTGGTGGCGGCAGTTTTTTTAGGCTTCCTGTTAATTCTGCCGGGCTTGTTTGCCAAAAATTATGCTATGTACGTCGCGCTTTCGCCAAACAGCCCTGTCTCGCTGATTTGGAAAGGCCAAAATTGGGATTATGATCCGGCTGTTTTTTCCGGACTACAAGCTTATACTGCTGATGAGCATCTAGGGCCATACATTAATCTGACGCTTGGTTTGATGCAAAAGCGTCAAGGGGCGATGCTTCTTGGCGGTGTTGAAGATGTGGAGCTTTCGCCGGCGCAAATTGAATTCCTGCAGACGGAGCACGCAAAAGGTCGGCAAGAGATGCAAGGCGCTATTGACTACTTTAAAAAGACAGATGAGCCTTATCACTCTGCGGCTTTGAATAACATCGGTAACATTTATTTTGCCGAGCAAGAATATCGCCATGCTATTGATAAATACGACGAAGCGGCTAAAGTCAACCCATTGCTGGCCGAAAGTTTTTTAAATATGGGCCAAACCTATTTTCGACTAAAGCGCATGGATAGCGGTCGCGAAATGCAGGAAAAAGCGATTGCCCTTGACCCGTTGCTGGTAAACTATCTTAAAAATGTTGATGCGCATCCTAATCGGGCCGTTATTGATAAGCTCATTTTAGATGGCGACTACTGGAAATTGATTTGGGCCCGCAAAGCCCCGGATGCCTCGGCTTTCGATCCCCTCTGGATAGGTGGGATTAATGGTTTGTCGGTAGCGCATATCCCAATTGCAGTTATTGCCTGCATTATTTTTATTTTTATCGTCAACGCCTGGCGGCGGCGTGTTGACGATATGAGTGTGTGCTCTATTACCGGGACAGTACTTTCGCTTAAAAGCTGTCGCAAGTTTAAGGGCAGTCCGATAAGTCAAAAATGTTTTAGCGCCATTGCCGGGACCAAACTGGACGCAATGAAATTTGCTTTGCTGGCTCGAATGAAGCGTTCCGCCGAAAAGCAGCGTTTCGTTTTTTCAATCCTGTTGTGTATCTTATACCCTGGTTTAGGCCAATTATATCAGCGCATGTTTGGTTGGGGCTTACCCATCATTTTTTTAGCGACATTCACTAGTTCGGCATTCTTGTTAGCTTGGTTTAGGTTCGGTATTCAGCCGACGCTTTATGCGGCATTACCTATGACATTGAGTGTTGTGACTTTGGTTCTTTTGACGTGCGTTATTTATTTTTTAAACTTTTTCTCAATTATGCTGGCGCGACCGGCGCAGGTCAGCGCACAGGATATTCAAGACGAGATGCAAACAACCGAAGGCGAACTGTAACACCAAATTTTAGCAGGATTTCCAATGGCTCTCGAAGGTCAACTTTCCGATTTTGGATTACCAGACATATTTCAGCTTATTAGTATCCAGCAAAAAACTGGCGTGTTGGAGTTGGTTGGCCCATCCGATAAGGCAAGTGTCCGCTTTCAGAATGGCGATATCACCAATGTTTTTGCGACGACTCATGGCAATATCACACAGCTCCTCAAAAACTATCTTATCGTTGGCGAAAAGCTGTCCAAAGAAGATATTGACCGCATTGAAGAGACATGCCGTTCCTCAAACATGAAGTTTGAAAAAGTTTTGGTGACAGGTCGCTACCTGACAACGGAAGAACTGCAAGAAGCAGTTCGTCTGATTATGGAAGAAACCATCTATGATCTCTTCACCTGGAAAGAGGCTTCCTACAGCTTTATGATGGAAACGACGGCGCCGGCGCCGTCGTTTCCGGCAGTCTTGATTCGCGCCGATGGTTTACTCATGGAGGGCATGCGTCGTATTGATGAGTGGCCGGAAATCACAAAATTAGTATCCAATTCCAAAATAATCTTCCAAAAAAATCCGGATTTACCGGTTAACCCCGATACAATCCCGCCGGATGAAGCCAGAGTCTATACCCGTTTGGATGGGCGGGCAACTGTTCGTGATTTAATTGATGCTTTAGCTTTAGGGCAGTTTAGAACGTATGAATGCTTGGCAAACTTATTACGTGCCGATTTGATTGTTGAAATTAAAGAAGCCAAAGCCGGTAAAAAGTCCGCTGGAATTCATTCGCAGATCTTTCGATTTATTGTTATCTTTTTTCATCAATTAGTTACGTTTATTTTTCCGCTGATTATTTTGCTGGCTTTGTTCATCGCGCGCTTGGCTTATCAAATGTTTGTAATAGACAGTCTGCCGAAAAATCCTGGTTTTATTGAAATGACAAGCCGAAATCAGGAGTATCTTATTACTCAGGCTTTGACAGCTTATTATGTAGATACAGGCGAATATCCCGGTTCCTTGAAAGGTCTTGTTGATCGGGGATTTATTTCTGAAATATTATCCAAAGATTTTGCCAAACTCTATGACTATAGAGTCAAAAAAGATCGCACCTCCTATCAGATTCTTGCTAAAGATCGGTAACGTGGAAAGTACCAATGGAATATCACGTTACCATTAAAGACCTGCCTGAAAACGAGCGCCCCCGGGAACGGTTAGCTAAACATGGGGTGGCCTCACTTTCCAACAGTGAACTACTGGCTATTATTTTACGAACCGGGTCTCAAAAACGCAGTGCCGTGCATCTGGCTCAGGAAATTCTCAGCCGATTTGGCGGGCTGCGTCAATTGGCCCAGGCTGATATCCAGGAATTAATAAGCATCAATGGTATCGGCGATGCCAAAGCCGCACAAATTAAAGCGGCTTTTGAATTTTCCCGGCGGTTGACTGCCTTTACCCAAAGCGAGAAACCACGGATTGTTGCTCCGGCCGATGCCGCCAATCTGATTATGGATGACATGCGGTTGTTGCCACGCGAGGAAATGCGGGTACTTATTTTAGATACCAAAAGTTATGTTCTGGCGATCTCTACGGTAACTACCGGCACGCTGAATAGCAATCTATCTCACCCGCGCGAAACCTTTCGCGAAGCCATCCAAAAAAATGCTGCCGGAATCATTCTGGCCCACAACCATCCCTCCGGTGATCCAACACCCAGTCACGAGGATATTGTACTGACCAATCGCTATGTCGAGGCCGGAAAAATTATAGGTATTCCGATCGTGGATCACGTAATAATCGGTGACGGGAAGTTTTTCAGTCTGCGGGAAGAGGGCTATATTCAATAATCGTAGGCTAACCTTGCGAAGGTTCCCGCCTGTAAGTTTGTGAAAGCCCTGAAAGTATTGACTTCCGTGGCAAGTTTAACCTTCGCAATGTTTTATTTTACTAACACTTTTTGAGAAGTCACAAAAAAATGCCCGTTTTCTCGAGAAAACGAGCATCCTTTTCGCAAAAATTTTGTGCAGTTTGGGAACTTAGTTCTGGATAATCTCCACATTAGCGCGGGGAATAGTTACTTCTTCACCCGAATCAATCAGCTTAGCGCGCAAAATACGAACTTTGGTCTCAGACTCCATAATTTCCAATTGTGCCGGCAGGGCAATAACCTTGCCCAGTTTACCAAAGTTCGGCTCACGAATAATACGAATAATGCCGCCTTCAGCCAAGCCAAGATCGTTTTGGGTCGTCTCATCTTCGGGTTTAGCATCATGAAGTGAAATGATCACTTCCGGTCGCATGACTCCGGCGCGAATTTGGGTAGTGCCATTGACCGATGCTTTCGACCCCTGATGTGATTTAAGCAGCTCAAAAGTGCGCTGAGCCATAGCAATCTGACCAAAACCTTCGGTCACAATCAAGGTCAAGCCGATTTCTTCTGAACCTGTGATTGCCACACCGATGTCATAGCCAAGAATGCTTTTTAAATCCTGGGCATTCAATCCACCGGCGACAATAGCTCTGGCGCCTACGCTCACGGCTTTTTTAATTGCGCCTTCAGTCATCAAAGAGCCACCAATTAATATTTTATCTTTGCAAGAGGCGTCGATGTAGCTTTCGTCAAGGACTTTAGACGGGTCGTTCACTAAAATTTGGATAGTTCCATACGTCTCGCCGCCAATACCAAAAATACCTTGAATAAAAGCACCCTGGGTTTGCACAACTACGCCCTCTTTAGGCAAAACCTCGATGATTTTACCGTCTAAATACGCCTTCATTTCTACTGGAATCGGGTCTTCGCGCACCAAAACCTGACCGGTTACACTGGATATACTTTCGATAGTGCCTTTGACCGGCGTTGTGCATTTTGGTTTAAATAAACCAAAAAAAGATTTGGTACTGGCGATAACTTCTTCTGCCGCAACAGCCTCGCCTTCTTTTTTCAGCATACAGCTTCCCACGTCGGTTGGATGAACGCCGAGCCGATTTGCGACATTGATACTGCGAACATTTCCAGGCAGATGGGTCCGAGCTACGACATCTTCAGCTTTTACTTTGCCACCCACTTCAACTAGCAGTTCACCGGGTAACGGCAATCGACGATCTTTCGTAATTAATGTCGATTTAGTAACACGTAAGCCGGGGGTATATGCTTGTGCCATGCGTCTATCCTCTGGACTTGCAATGAGTTTGATGAGAATTGCTATATTTTCAAATGCTTTTGGCGAAACGACTTCAAGAACTCCCTGAAAGCCAACGCTTTCTAGGGTTATGGTAAAACCAATCGTATTCAGGAGCTTATAAACTTTGGACGTGACCCATTCCCAGGTACAGCTGTTTACGCCAGGTAAAGTATGTGTTCATGAGAACGCCATATGAAACATTCGGGTTAGCGGCAATCATCAACATCCACTCTTCCGTAATCGCCCGCAAAAATAAAACACTACCCTGAAAATGCAGTACAGCATGATTTAGCCGATCATGTGGATCCAGTTTATTCGCCAGACCTTCCAAAAGTCCCCATGAATTTCCGGCTAAGGCGCTCAATGTAAAATGAAGATCGCTAGCGTCATTGGCGCATTCGTGAAATGAACCGTTTTTCCCGATGATTAGCACCAGTTTAACATGCTCAATGGCTAAAAATTTTTCTAAAATTCCTTTGGTTGATAAAGAAGGGTGTGGTGTATTCTCATCGTCTAAAGCCGGCTCGCTGTCGGCAGTCATTAATTCAAGCTCTTTGAGAATCTCGTGGATATTTTTGCCATGAAGTGCGATGAGCCTGGAAACGGCCTCGCTTGCCGCATTATCAAAATCGCCACGGGCATTTTCATCCAGGCGGCGGCTGCCTTCCAGCAGCAGCTTATCCGGGCTGAGCGCCACCCCCATTGTCTTAAAATTCGGCTTAGGATCAAAGCGAAAAAAGCCGATGTTCCATTCTACCAGATCGTAAAAAGCTTCTTCGGTCTGCTGACGAATAGAACTTTCATTTAGTTCGGGGGAGATCAAGCCCATTTCAAGCAAAATACTGCCTATCCGCTGATTACGCCCGCGTTCCTCCTGAACTTTAAGTGCAGCTTCCAATTGCTGGCGGGTTATGACACCTTTTTTCATCAAGTGCTCACCCAAACGTTCTCTTCGCAATGGCGAAGATGCTTGGATGATTTGGCCGTCATAAAAATAAATCTGCCCAATACCGACTTCGCTTTTTATGGACAGGATGCCGGATTTTTTATTAAAAGCAATTGTCTGCACAATATCAGGCAAGCTGAGGTCGCTCAAACTGCCTGTGAGAGCCATATTCGCCGATCCTATGGAAATGCCCGAAGACTCGAGCGACGGGAATGTAAGTTATTTTTGCGGCACTAGTTTAATATTTAAAACTAAATTTAGCTGGATTTGGGAAGGAACTTCGCGTCCTTTGACCGGCAGTGGCAGTTCAACCGTTTTTTTGACACGCAGCACCCTATCTTTATCCGCAGGCATAGCTTCTCGCACAGGGGGCGCCGCTAAGGTTGATGATTTTGTGTTTTTAAGCTGCGGAGTTACACTGACCTCAGGAAGTTCAAGTTCGGGCAACTCCATTGACTCCGGGTCCAACTCGGAAGAGTCCAGATTAATTTGTATAGGCAGTTCAATAATCGGTTCCGGGTCGGCTACTTTAGGCTTAGGCTTTGAATCTAGTTTAACTTCTTCAACCACACCTTGACGGATCTCGGCCGTTGGGTCCAATTTGGGCGGATTGGCCAGATCACCAAACCAGCTCATATTTTCAAAATCGGATGTCGAGCTTTTTTGACCCATTCCGAACAACGCCCCACGTCCGGCTTCAATTGCTTTTTGATTCAAGTGCTTCATTGTCATGCCAAGCAGTTTGTGCAATATTTCAAAAACACCTATTCCCGAAACGGCAACCCCTTTAAAGGCCGGCACGCCACGTGGATTAAGCTTTTGGGTCATTACTTCCACCGGTAGAGCATTTGCCAGGTCACGTTTGTTAAACTGCAAAACCCACGGTACTGTATCTAAATCCATTTTGTGCTCACGCAAATTCGACTCCAAATTGCGCAGGCTTTCCAGATTGGCTTCCATCCGGTCCGGTGTAGAATCCGCTACAAAAACAACGCCATCGGCGCCGCGCAGCACGACTTTGCGCGTGGAATCATAATACACCTGACCAGGGACGGTGTATAATAAAAATCGCGTCTTGAAACCGTGTATGGTGCCGGCATGAATCGGTAGAAAATCGAAGTAGAGGGTGCGATCTGTCTTGGTTGCCAACGCGATCATTTCACCGCGGTTTTCTTTGTCGACGCTGGAGTGAATATAATGAAGATTCGTGGTCTTGCCACAAAGGCCCGGCCCATAATAAACGATTTTAACATTTATTTCTTTGGTGGCATAATTAAATTCAGCCATTTTTCACCGACCCTTGCGAATGGATTGCCTATATCCTCTCAAAAAATATGACCCAAAACCAAGTTGATATGGTTCCGATCTTATTCCAGCTTACGGGCAATCTCTTCTTTAATAAAAAATTCCAGCATGTCCCCGGGTTTAATATCCGAAAAACTTTGTAATCCGATGCCGCATTCATAGCCGGCTTGTACTTCACGGGCGTCATCTTTAAAGCGTCTGAGACTGGAAACAGAGTCTTGTTGAATCTGTATGCCATCGCGAATAACTCGCACCAAAGCATTGCGGCGAATAACGCCTTCTTTTACAAACGAGCCTGCAATCGTACCAATTTTTGGCACGGTAAAAACTTGGCGAACTTCGGCAGAGCCGATAATGCTTTCACGAACTTCCGGCTTAAGCAGACCTTCAAGCGCTTTTTTCAGGTCCTCGACCGCTTCGAAGATGATTCGATATTGACGAATTTCCACGTTTTCTTGTCGGGCCAGATCGCGTACCGCAGAGTTTGCCGTTACATGAAAACCGACAATAATCGCATCTGAAGCCGCTGCCAGATTTACATCATTCTCACTGATTGCACCGATGCTTTGATGCAAAATTCTGACCTGAACTTCACTATTGCTTAAGCGCAGCAGGGCGTCGCTTAACGCTTCTACGGAACCCATCATGTCTGCTTTGATGATTAAATTGAGCTCACCTAAGCCGGATTGAATCTTGTCGAATAGATTTTCTAAATTGATGGTTGGACGTTTAAAGGTGTCACGTTCGCGCTTAAGCAGTTGTCGCTTGGCGCTGATTTCGCGGGCGAGCCGTTCGTCGGCGACAACTTTAAAAGTATCGCCTGCCTGCGGCAACCCGCCAAGACCGAGGACTTCCACCGGCGTTGACGGCTCAGCATTGCTAATATTCCGACCTTGGTCATCAAACATAGCCCGTACCCGACCATAGTGATCACCGACAATAAAGCAGTCCCCGACTTTCAGTGTCCCTTTTTGTACTAAAATTGTGGCAACTGCTCCACGGCCACGATCCAGCCGGGCTTCGATAACTGCGCCTTTGGCAGGAATCTCATCCGACGCCTTCAGCTCCAGCAATTCCGACTGGAGAACTATCATTTCTAATAGCCTATCAACACCCTGGCCGGTTTTGGCAGAAATTTCCACCGAGACAGTTTCGCCGCCATAATCTTCAACTATGAGTCCGTGTTGCGTCATCTCATGCCGAATTTTATCGGGATTGGCCGCGGGCAAATCAACTTTGTTTAGCGCAATGATGATTGGCACGCGGGCGGCTTTAGCATGGTCAATGGCCTCAATGGTTTGTGGCATAACACTGTCAACCGTCGAGACGACCAGAATTACCACGTCGGTAACTTTGGCGCCTCGTGCGCGCATGCTTGTAAAAGCTTCGTGACCGGGAGTATCCAAAAAGGTTATTTTTTTGCCATTGTACGCAATCGAATAAGCGCCGATATGCTGGGTGATTCCACCGGACTCGCCCGCAGTGACATTACTTTTACGAATGTAATCCAAGAGCGATGTTTTACCATGATCGACGTGACCCATGATCGTGACAACCGGCGCTCGCGGTTTAGTCTCCATGGTAAGTTCGGCATCATCCTCTTCTTCTTCGATCGCCGCCAGCGGATCAACTAACTCCACGTCATAGCTGAATTCATCGGCAATCATGGTGATGGTATCAGAGTCGAGCCGTTGGTTAATTGTGGTCATCAGGCCCATGTTCAGACATTTGGCGATAATATCCGCAGCAGGAATTCCCAGCATATTAGCCAGTTCGCCAACAGACGTGAACTCACTGATGGCAATCATTGGGCGGTTTTCCTCGATAACTCCTTCCGCGGTTTCCTTTATTTTTCTACGAATTTTACGAACCCGGCCTTCGCTAGCGGCCATCGTCTGCCGGATAACCTGCTGAACTTCTTTAAGTCCGCGTTCTTCTTTCTTTTCCTTAACCGGTTTCGCTTTTCTACGGCGAGCGCGACGGCTAGTCGGGACTTCATCATTAATTGCGGCCTGAACGTCAACAACTCGAAATGGTTTCTCGCGACTTTTTTTGCGGGCGGCTTGATCCTTACTTTCTTCACTGCCTCCCGTGCGTTTTTTCTTGTGTCGCCGCTTGTTATCCCCGCTGTCAATGCCACCCGGTTTTGGCGCAATCGGTGGGCCACCCGGCTTTGCTATAGGTGGTGTGCCTGGCCGCGCCAAAGGAGTGCCTGGCCTGGTTGGTGGAGCATTTGGCCTGGTTGGTGGAGCATTTGGCCTGGTTGGTGGAGCATTTGGCCTGGTTGGCGGAGTATACGGCCTGGTTGGCGGAACATTCGGCCTGGTTGGCGGAACATTCGGTTTCCGGTTGGTGCTTTCCCGTTCTTTTTCGCTGTCTTGACTCTGAGTTCTTTGCTTCTCCTGCTCTTTATCGCGTTTTTCTTTATCTTTTTGTTCTCTTTCTTTTTGCTCTTTTTCCTGTTTCAAACGAATGCCTTTTTCGGCTAAACGTAATTCACGCTCTTTTTCGAGCTGCTTTTCTTTTTCAGCTTGTTGCTTTTGAGCTTCAAAATGGGCTTGCAGCTTGACGGTAGTACTATCGTCAATAATGCTCATCGGGCCACGGGCGCTACTTCCTAAATCTTTAATCAACGCCAGAAGCTCGTTTGGCGGAATATTTAGTTCTTTTGATAAATCATAAACGCGCTTTTTCGACAAAACAACACCCCCATCTGAGGTTAAACACTAAATAATACGCGGCAACCGCGTAAAAAACGCTAATAGCATAAGGATAAGGTATAAATAAAATTTAATTCGTCAAGAATTTTAGCTTACTACCCTGAATTATTCGCTGGCCATAAAATCACTGTCGCACAAAGAATCACTAAGATATTGTAACTACTTAGTGGCCAAAACAACCCTAAGGGTTTAATTGCAGTGCAAGTAACTTCAAGCGTTTATACGTCAAGACCATTAGGGTTTACACTTGAAGTTTCTTGTGAGGTCTCACCACTGAAGATCACGGAATTACCCGAAAGCAAGTCAAAACATACCGTCAAACGCGTATTTTCAGTGTGTTTCTGTGGTGAAGGTGGGTAGTTACCAGGAATCGAAGATTTAATCATTCAGTGTCGAGGTTTTCGGGCCGATCTTCATCCAACTCGGCGGATTCATTTGCTTCTTTTTCGCTTTCCTCGTCGTCGTCGCTTTCCTCGTCTTCTTCTTCCTCATCTTCAAGATCATCTACTTTGTATAAATCCGGATCATCACGATCCGCTGTAAATTCATCATTCTCGTTGTCATCTGTATCTTCCTTATTTTCTTCAATAGCGCCCTTACGGTTCTTTCCGGCCGGGCCATCGTGAGAGTCACGACGAGCGCCCCCGTTCTCCAAAATTTTGGCTTGCCGGCGCGCGTTTTCCTCATCAAGAATATCCAGCTTTTCGTCAACAGCAGCAAGAATACTTTGGGCGGTTTTTAGATCCAGGTCTTCTATCTGTTTGACGAGTTCATCTGCTAAAATATGCTCCAAATCCTGCACGGTCTCAAAGCCGGCAGCGATAAGCCGCTCAAGCCAGATTTCCTGAATCTCCGGAATTTCTCGAATGCTGACCTCGGATTCGCGGGCCTCTTTCAGCAGCTCGTCATATTGGCTTTTGTTCAACAAATCCAGCTTCCAGTTGGTTAATTTAGCGGCCAGGCGCGCATTTTGACCTGCCTTACCAATGGCCAGAGACAGTTGATCATCATCAACAACGACACTCATTTTGCGTTTCTCAGCAAAAACGATGATATTGGATATTTTAGCCGGACTCAGCGCATTCCCAACAAATTTTTTGGGATCGATATGCCATGGGACTATGTCAATCCGCTCGTTATTAAGCTCACGCACGATGGCTTGAACACGGGAGCCTTTGTAACCAACACAGGCTCCAACGGGATCAATGCGCGGGTCAACGGAATGCACGGCAATCTTGGCTCTTTGGCCTGGTTCACGCGCGGCGCTTTTGATTTGCACCATATTTTCAGCAATTTCGGGCACTTCCAACTCGAACAAGCGACGCAGAAAATCATCATGTGATCGGGAAACGACCACTTGCGGCCCCTTGACAGCCTGATTGACTTCTACAATAACGGCACGGACGGTGTCGCCTTGATAAAAACGTTCCTTTTTGATCTGCTCCTTGGTCGGCAAAACCGCTTCTACCCGCGCCCCAATGCTCATGATAATATTTCCTTTATCAATTTGCTGGACAACACCCGTGACGATTTCGCCATATTTTTGGCCATATTCTTTATAGACCTTCTCACGCTCTGCTTCACGGATGCGTTGTATAACCATTTGCCGGATATTTTGCACGGCATTGCGGCCAAACTGCTCGAAGGGGATCTCAACTTTAACTGAAGAGCCTATCTCCGCGCGGGGATCTATTTTCTGGGCTTTGCGCAGTTGAATTTCATAATTGGGATTTTCGATGGAGTCCACAGCGGTTTTATAGCAATAAATCTCAATGTGGCCTGTTAGATCATCAATCTTGATCTCAATATTTAAATCCAGGCCAAACTTCTTCTTGGAAGCGGCCAAAATACTAGTTTCCAGAATTTCAATCAAAAATTCCCGGTCAATATTTTTTTCTTTGGTGATTTGACCCAGAGCTTCAATGATTTCAAAATTGGTCATCTGTTCCTCCAAAAAACAGCTTATCTTTCAAAAACGGTCATACTAAAGAAAAAAGTGGGCGCAAGTGCCCACTTTTTAAAAGGAAATACGCAGTTGTTGTAGTCATAATATGACGATGCGGGTCAGCTTTGTCAAGCAAAAACTTGAAGTCTTTTAATTTGTGCGATTTTCGTTGACATTCCCCAGAAATATATATCTTTGACAATACAGACTTTTGCGTCTTTTATTTAGAGGAGCCTGCTATGAATGACGATCAGGAGTGTTCGAGAGTTGTTATACGCCCGTGCGTTTTGTTAAAAACCGCTCAATTCTTCACTGCAGTGGTTTTAGTTATATTCATAGTAATAACCCAAAGTGTTTCGGCACAAACAAGTGATGAATGCCTTGAATGCCATGCCGATAAAGCATTAACCGGCACTGTTAACGGCAAAGAGGTGTCCGTTTTTGTTGCTGCGGATGCTATTGGCAAATCCATTCATGACGGGGTGGAGTGCGTAGATTGTCACGTTAATGTTTCCGTCGATCATGATGAAGATTTGCCAATAGCCGAATGCACCGGCTGCCATGATGATGCCATTGCCGATTACAATGAAAGCGTGCATGCTCAGCCTGTCCGCAGCAATAGTCCGCGTCCGGCTTCCTGTGCCGATTGTCACGGCGGGCATGATATTATGGCGGTGCAGGACGCCGGGTCTCTGGTCAATCAGGCCAATCTTTCCAAAACATGCGGCAAGTGCCATTCCAAGATGGAAGTCATGACCCTGTTTACGAGTAAAGGCCGCGACCCGATTGCCAGCTACGAAAAAAGCATTCATGCCAAAAAGTTAAAAGAAAACCCGAATATCGAAGCGGCAACTTGTGTGGCCTGCCATGGCAGTCACCGGATTTTGCCGCCCAGTCATCCCAACTCCACTTTCAGTAAGTTTGAAATTCCCAAGATCTGTGGCAAATGCCACGCTGAGGCCGAAAAAGAATTTACCATGAGCATTCACTGGCGGTCTGTTTTACGCGGCCATGTCGAATCTCCGGTTTGCACGGATTGTCATGGCGAGCACCAGATTGTTTCGCCAACGGATAAAGACGCTTTAACCCACCCCAGTCTGCTTTCGTCACAGCTCTGCGCTAACTGTCATGCCAACAAAACGATGATGGCCCGGCACGGGCTCGATCCGGAACGCTTCATCTCATATATGAAGACGTATCACGGTTTGGCTATTTTAAAGGGCTCGCCGGATGCGGCAAACTGCACAAGTTGTCATGAAGTCCATGCGATTCGGTCGCAGGTGGATTCTTTGTCGTCGGTTTACAAAAGCACGCTGCCAAAGACATGCGGCAAGTGCCATGAAAATGTCACTGCTGCCGGATTTACAGATATTGAGGTTCATCCGATTGATCAAAAAAGTCGCAATCCGGTGGCTTACTTTTTTAAGCAGGCTTATATTTGGTTGATTGTTTTGGCGGTGGGCGGAATGATTGCCCACAATGCGGTTATCCAGCTTTATTATATTGTCGAAAAGAGACGTCGCGAGCGATTGTTGGTTCACATTCGGCGATTCCAACCATTTGAAGTGGTTCAACATACGTTATTATTTACCAGCTTTTTTGTGCTGGTGATTACCGGCTTTTCCCTGAAGTTTCCGGAAATGGCCTGGGTTAGCTTGTTGGGCGGCTGGGGCATGACGGAAGCTGTTCGTTCTAATTTGCATCGTATGGCCGGGGTGGTGTTGATTATCATTTCCACGATTCAACTTGGCTATTTGCTTTTTAGCTCAAAGGGACGACGTGAGATCAAAGCGTTGCTGCCCCATTGGGATGATCTGACCGGTTTTATCCACAACATGGGTTTTTATTTGCGCCTGACGCCAAATCGCCCGCAGTTTGGTCGGTTTGACTACACGGAAAAGTTTGAGTATCTGGCTTTGATTTGGGGCACCATCATTATGGCCGCTACCGGATTTGTTTTATGGTATCCGGCCCAAGTACTGCGTCTTTTTCCGGCCTGGTTCTTTGAAGTCGCCGAGGTCATTCATTATTATGAAGCTTGGCTGGCTACATTAGCCATTTTAATCTGGCACTGGTATTTTGTTATTTTTCATCCGGAAAAATATCCATTGAATTTGACATTTTTAAATGGTAAAATAGCAACGGACGAGCAACGGCACCATCATCCATTAGAAACATCCGACGAAAGTGAGCCTCCGCAATGAGTCGAGCGGCTGAATTAAGAAGCATCTGCCTGATGATCGCTTTTAGCGTATTAATATTTACTACCATCGTCCGGGCCGATATACCGGATAGTGATTGTCTGGAATGTCATAGCGATGAAGAATTGACGACCGAGCGCCATGGCAAGGAAATCTCGCTGCATGTGGACCCGGCCAAATTCGGCAAGTCGATTCACGGAGAGCAGGGCTGTATTTCCTGCCATGCCGATATTGAAGAGCTGCCGCATGAAGATGTGCCGGCAAAGGTAGATTGCAGCGGTTGTCATGAAGATGAAGTGACTATTTTTACGGCCAGTCATCATGGGCAAGCTTTAGCGAAGGGTAAAAAAAATGCGCCGAGCTGCGCCCAATGTCATGGCAAGCACGATATTACTACGATGACCCCGACACGGGCGATTGAGGTCTGCGCTGTCTGTCATCAAAAGGAGGCCAAAGCATACGCCGGCAGTACGCATAGCCGGGCTATTAAAAACGGTAAACCCGATACGCCAACCTGCGTTTCCTGTCATACCGGCCACGATGTTGCGGCGGTTAAAGCCAAAGATTCACCGGTTAGCGGAGCGAACTTGACCGATATGTGCGGGCAATGCCATGCGTTAGAAAGTGTGGAGTTTAAGCGAAGCCTGCACGGACAAGCATTGGCAAAAGGCAAGCATCTCGCGCCTAATTGCGCTTCCTGCCATGACAGCCATAATATTCTGCCGCCGACGGACGAGCGTTCCACGACTTATGTGATGAATATTCCCAATCAATGCGGCCAATGCCATAAGGAAGGCACGTCGGTTTCGCAGCTAAAAAATGTGGCCGAACCGCATGTGCTGGAGGATTACGCGGAGTCGATCCATGGCGACGGCCTCTTTCAGCGCGGCTTGATTGTGACGGCGGTTTGCACCAGTTGTCACACAGCCCATAATATTCTGCCACATGAGAACCCGGCGTCTTCGATCAATCGGCACAACATTGCAAAAACGTGTCAGGTTTGCCATCGCCAGATCGAAAAAGTGCATACTAAAATTATTAATGGCGAATTATGGGAGAAAAAGTCACACCAAATCCCTCCCTGCGTGGATTGCCATGCGCCGCATAAAATCCGGCGTGTTTTTTACGATCAAATCAGTTATCCGGATCAGAAATGCCTACGTTGTCATGAAGATAAAAATCTGACGATGCTGCGTGATGGCAAAACGATTTCCTTGTATCTCAATCCGGAAGATCACCTTAAAAATTCGGTGCATAAAGATCATTCGTGTATCAAGTGCCACACGAATATCAACCCGTTGGGCGATCCGGTTTGCAAAAACAGCGGCAAGGTGGATTGCTCCATCTGCCATGCCGAAACGGTGGCGGAGTACAAGCTGAGTTTTCACGGTCAGGAGCGCGCCAAAAACAACCTGGAGGCGCCGGCCTGCGCCGATTGTCATGGCGATCATGGCATTTTGGCCAAAAAAGATCCTAATTCGCCGACGTATGTGGAGCGTATTCCAGGCTTGTGCGGCAGTTGTCACCGCGATGACGAAAAAAAGGCCCGCCGTTTGGAAGGCCCGACAGATATGCATAAGCAAAATTACACGGTTAGCATTCACGGTGACGGCTTATTTAAGCAAGGGTTGCTGGTTACGGCCACTTGCGTCAGCTGCCATACGGCGCATCGCGGTCTGCCGAAAAGCGATTCACTCTCGTCGATTAACCCAAAAAACATGCCGGAAACATGCGGCAAATGCCACGCCGGGATCTATGAGCAGTTTAAGAAAAGCATCCACAGCCCACTGGTCAGCAATACCGATAAGGACTTGCCCGGCTGCAACGACTGCCACCAATCGCATACGATCCGCCGGGTGGATGTTGACGCCTTCCGCCAGGACATTGTGGAGCAATGCGGCAAATGTCACACAGACGTGACCGAGACATATTTTGACACCTTTCATGGCAAAGTGACCAAGCTGGGTTCGATCCAAACAGCCAAGTGTTATGATTGTCATGGGGCGCATAATATTTTGCCGGTTTCCAATCCGGCCTCAACCCTGAGTCGGGAAAATATTGTGCAAACCTGCGCCAACTGTCATCCCGGTTCCAACCGCAAATTTGTCGGTTATTTAACCCACGCGACACATCACAATAAAGAAAAATATCCATTTTTATTTTACACTTTTTGGTTTATGACCGCTTTGCTGGTCGGCACTTTTAGCTTTTTTGGTCTGCATACGATCTTATGGTTGCCGCGGGCGATGAAGGAAAATCTGATAACCGGCAAGCGTCCGACGCACGAAGGGCCGTATGTCCAGCGGTTTGACGCTTTTTCCCGCACCTTGCATCTTATGGTGATTGTCAGTTTTATTTCGTTGGCGATTACGGGCATGACGATTAAATTTTCAGGCGTCGGTGTCTTTCAGGGACTGTCGCATCTGTTGGGCGGTTTTGCCGTGACCGGTTTTATTCATCGCGTGGCGGCGGTGATTACATTTTCCTATTTTATCTTGCATATCGGTTATTTGATCAAAAAGCTGCAGACGAAGCAGATCAAGCTGCGCGAGTTGCTGATTGGTGAAGACAGTTTAACCCCGCGCTGGCGGGATGCCGTGGAATTCTGGCAGACGGTAAAATGGTTTGTCGGCGTTGGTCCGCGGCCGCAATACGGGCGCTGGACGTATTGGGAAAAGTTTGATTATTTCGCCGTCTTTTGGGGTGTGGGCGTAATTGGCTTTAGCGGCCTAATCCTGTGGTTTCCGGAAATATTTACCGGCGTTTTGCATCTGCCCGGCTGGTTGATTAATGTCGCCACGATTGTCCACAGCGATGAAGCGCTGCTGGCGACGGGCTTTATTTTTACCGTGCATTTCTTTAACACGCATTTTCGACCGGATAAATTTCCGATGGATACCGTTATTTTTACCGGGACTGTGCCGCTGGAAGAATTTAAGACGGATCGGCCGCGAGAATATGCGCTGTTGGTTGAATCGCAGCAACTGGAAAGCAAATTTCGCGAAGGGCCATCGCCCAAGTTTTTGCGGTTAGCTAAGATTTTTGGCTTTACGGCGCTTTCACTTGGCATTGTTACGATTTTATTGATCATCTATGCGATGGTGTTTTTATATAAGTGATAAGTGATCTCAAGAATATCACTCGAGATAAAATTTGTCAACGACTAAACTGAAAGGAGGATAATCCAGACAATGCTATGTAAATTGAACTCACCGTGCGATGAGGGTTGCACAGTGAAGCCAGTATCTATGTGTAAAAAGTGGAGTGCAGAAATTTATGTTTGCCACGCGGTTGCAAAATAAAACTTTTGCACTCCGATTTGCGTTTTTGTTAAGGAAAAGGAGTACGACCATGAGAACGAAGCAAAATGCGTTTCGCTTCTTTACAGTGACGTTTCCGTTATTTTTGGTGTATCTGCTTATGACGAGCATGATGACGGGCTGCTCGGAAGATACTGAAACAATTATCGAGCATGACACCACCTACGTCCATATCAACATTACCCCGATTGAATTGGACGACGTTCACGCCAACCCTAACACTACCTCCGTCGGCGGCACGGTTAAGCTGATGGCCAAAGCCACACCGGGTTCGAATGTCAATCTTGGGCCGTTGACTTATCGTTGGTATGCCCAAAGCGGAACATTCGTAAAAGCCGAAGGCGATACGGTCAAGTGGAAAGCGCCGGATGAGCCGACGGTTGTCACCATTTCCGTCCATGCCACGGACGGCGTTTACATTGGCATTGGCCACATCAATGTGGGTGTGGGTATGTACGCGCCGACGGTCACGCCATATTACATGGGCGACCAGGCTTGCGCCCAGTGTCACAGCGGCGTTCATCCACAGTGGAAGCAAACCGCCCATGCCAAAGCCTGGGACACCATGATGAACAGCGGCAGCGCCGCATCATACTGCTACAAGTGCCATTCGGTCGGCTATGAAGGCCCGGCAGGCAATAGCGGCTATGATGAAGCGCCGATCCTCAAGTTTACCAATGTACAATGCGAAAATTGTCACGGTCCCGGTTCTAGTCATGCGTCCAATCCGCCGGAATATAACATGCAAGTGACGTTTAGTGCGGAAAACTGCGGCAAATGCCATCAAGGCGCCCATGCCCCATATTTTGACGAATGGAAGGAATCCCCCCACGCTTGGAGCACCGAAGCGGGTTCAGCTTGGATGACGGAGTTTGGCGGATCCAACCGCGCTTCCTGCTGGGGTTGCCATGAAGGTGTGGCGGCGGGCTATCGTCTTTCCGGCGATTTGAACAAGTTCTACGGTTCGGGCGCGGTCGCCAATCGGCCGCCTACGACCGAGATGCCGCTATCGAACATCAGTTGCGCCACTTGCCACAACTCGCATGATGCGACGAATCCGGGTCAGTTGCGCACGGTCAACAATGTTTATCTGGTCACGGCTAACGGCGAATCGCCGGTGGTGACCGATGGTGGTGTCGGCAAGCTGTGTATGCAGTGTCACCATGCCCGACGCGGGCCGGATTCTCAGGTCACGCAGGGCTATGCCAACTTTGGTCCGCACGCCAATCCGCAGGCCGACATGATGGCCGGCAAGAGCGCCTATCACCCGGTCGCGCCGGCCGGTTTCCCCTGGGCCGGCCCGTCGCATTTACGGGTGCAGAACAGCTGCAAGACTTGCCATTTGAACAGGATTGAGTTTTCAAGTACAACCGGTACCGCCGTTACCGGTCACACTTTTTTGCCAAAGGTGGAAGCCTGTGCAAACTGTCACGGCGCGATCAGCAGCTTTGACGACATCAAAGCGCTGTACGATTTTGACGGCGACAGAAAAGTGGAAGGCGTCCAGAGTGAAGTGCAAGGTCTGATGGATGTGCTGAAAATGGCCCTTCTCGCCAGCGGCCTGGATACAACGGGTACGACCTTTGTCCGGGCGTTAGGCGATACGACACGCGCTAAAATTAAGCAGCGCGCCGCCGGCTTTAACTGGGTCTATGTGGAGAATGATAAGAGCCTTGGTGTCCACAACCCGGATTATGCCGTACAACTGTTGCAGCAAAGCTATCGCCACCTGACGGGTCAGGATGTCCCGGCGGCAGCGATTGCCCGCGGCGATAATATGGTGGCGGACGTTCGGCGTGATATGGCCAAGGATTAGATTTTGACCCTGTCAGACTGCTGTTTTTGATCGTTGGATGTTCTGTTAAATATCAAGGCCACGTCGTCAGTTACAAATGACGACGTGGCTGTTTTATTTAGGGGGATGTTTATTGCGTGAAAGGGTATCCTGCCCAACGGCGAATTAAAAAATTGCAGGGGGATAATTTGGCGTTTGGAGACCGTTGCGCCATTTTTCATTTTGAGAAAGGGACGAAATGACGTAATTTCAATGACGGCGCAATCAACAAATTAACAAAAAGAGCATCAAAGCTATTGCTTTGAACTCCGAATTTGTCAACACTTTTTGGAACTTAAACTTAGTGGTTTCGTGGCTTTGTGGCGAGTCCTTGAATTTTTCAGGTAAAGGATCAACATGCTCCGCACAATCAAAACATCATTACCCCGGAACGCGCTTAGATTAAAAGGGCGCGATTTTATTATTGCCCTATGTTTTTTCATTTTTATCGTGAATCCGTTAGCCGCGCAGGAGGACACTTTGCACGTTCATTATCATCGCTATGACGGCAATTACGACGCCTGGAATCTGTGGACCTGGGATAAAACCACTAACGCCAATGCCAAAGCCATCTATCCGCTCAAGAAATACGATGACTACGGGCCGATTTTCCGGCTGAACAAAAAGGACTATGGCAAGGGCGACGCGGTCGGCATTGTGCCGCGCAAAGGCGAGTGGCAGGCCAAAGACGAGCCCGACCGCACCTGGACCGCCGGCCTGGGCGACGACATCTGGATTCTGCAAGGCGAACGGCAAATCTTCACCAAACCGCCCAACATCGAGCCGCCGATTTTGGCCGCTTACATCGACGAGCCGGATGAAGTCAATATCGCCTTGCCGGTGCCGATTCGCTTTGAGCCGCTGAAACCGCCCAAAGTGACAATAACAGATAATCTGGGACATAACCTGAGAGTATTGGAAGTAGAAAAAGCCAATCCCGATTCGCTGACGACGCGGCTGGCCGTTAAAACGACCGCGAAATTTACGCTGGACTTGCCGGTGCATCTTTACAAGGTGGAAGTGAGCGGTTTTAAGCCGCGGGCACTATCTTTCCGCGGGCTGCTGGACGGCGCCGATTATGTATCCGACGCTGATTTGGGTTGGTTTTATACGCCGGAGCAAACCATTTTTCGGCTGTTTGCGCCGACGGCCACAAAAGTCACGCTGATGCTGTATGATCAAGCCGTGAAAGGCATCGGGCAGGCTGTGGCCTTAGCCAAAAAAGAGCATGGTGTGTGGGAAACTACCGTGTCCGGCGATCAGCTCAATAAGTATTATACCTACAAACTGAGCGGCAATGATCCACATTTCAATCCCAATAAAGAGGTGATTGACCCTTATTCACGCTGCAACACCGGCCATACCGGACGCGGCTTTATTTTTGTCGATCAAACGCCGGTAGCGGATCGGCCCGCTTTCCCCCCGGACGAGGCGATTATCTATGAGGCCCATGTGCGGGACTTTTCCATTGACCGTGAATCCGGCTTGCTTCAGCGCGGCAAATATTTGGGACTGACCGAAACAGGCGCCACCTTGCGCAACGAGGGCAAAGTCAAGACCGGGCTGGATCATCTGCTCGAGTTGGGGATTAATACGGTGCAAATCATGCCGATTCAGGATTTTGACAATGACGAGGCCGGCGAGGGCTACAATTGGGGTTATATGCCGGTGCATTTTAACTCGCCCGATGGTTGGTATGCCGGGGAACGTCATAACGCCAAAAGGGTTGAGGAATTCAAAAAGCTGGTGGACGCGCTGCACAAAAAAGGTCTGCGGGTGATTATGGATGTGGTTTACAATCACACGTCGGAGACCAATCCCTTTGTTCAGTATAATTTTAATGGCGTGGCGCCCGGTTATTATTATCGGGTGAATGATGAAGGTCAATATTGGAACGGCTCCGGCTGCGGCAACGAGTTTCGCTCGGAAGGACCGATGGCTCGCAAATTCATCCTGGATTCGGTCAAATATTGGGTGAATGAATACAAGGTGGACGGCTTTCGCTTCGATTTAATGGGTCTGATGGATCTGGAGACGATGACCGAAATCAGCGAGGAGCTGCATAAGATCGACCCGAATATTCTGGTTTATGGCGAACCGTGGGCAGCCGGCAGCACGCCGATTGAGATTACGACCAAAGGGGCGCAAAAGGGCTTGGGCTTTGGCGTATTTAACGACAATTTTCGCAACGCGCTCAAGAGCAGCCCGTTCAGCGTCGAAAAGACCTATCTTGTTGACGGCGTGCGGGTTGATCAAGTTAAAGAAGGTCTGCGCGGCTCGATCAACGACTTTGCCCTGCATCCGCATGAGTCCATTAATTATGTGGAGTGTCACGATAATCGCACATTTTGGGATCAACTGTATCATATTACCCAAAACCGCCCCGAGTTGCGGCTGACCGAAGAAGATTATATTCGGATGAACAAGCTGGGCGCCGCGATTATTTTTACGGCGCAGGGCATGCCATTTATCCAAATGGGCCAGGAATTTCTGCGCACTAAATATGATGTGGAAAACAGCTACAATCAACCGGATAGCATCAATCAAATTGAGTGGGCGCGCAAGGTCAAATATGCCGATGTCGTCGCCTATTATCAAGGCTTGATTCAACTGCGGCAAGCGCACCCGGCCTTCCGGCTGAAAACGCGGGAGGAAGTGGGACGCCATCTCCAATTTTTGGATGATGACTTAAAGCTGTTTATCCCGCACAATTGTATCGGTTTTCAATTGGATGATCCGGCGGATTCGTGGTCAAAAATACTGGTGCTGTTCAACCCCAATCCGTACAACGTGCTTTTTCCCCTGCCCGACGGCGTCTGGACAATGGTCGCGGATCATGAAAAAGCCGGGGTTGCGCCAATCAAAGTAGATATTGAGGGCGAAATCAAGCTGACCAAACGCTCGGCTATGATTTTGCACCTGCAAGCCAAAAAGACGCCGAGTGACAAGAAGCTGGGCGCATTGATTCAACTGAGCGAGCCGGTAGCCCGTCATCTGCAGGAACTCGAAGTCGGTTTTGCCCGCGATATTGACGAGAAGCTGCGGCTGCTGTTGACCGCCGAATACAAGCACCGGTTGAGCTTGAACCACCTGTTAGACGAGCAGATGCGCCGAAAGTACGATATGCCGTTCGAGCAGTTTATGGACAGCCGGGCCATGGCCGCACAAGGCCACACCTGGGACGTGCAGCGTGATGCCATCGACTGGGAAATGGCGTTGAATGAGATGCGGTTGATGGAGCGGCTGCTCTCCGATTTGCGAGATGTGGAACACGGATAAAATAGAAAGCAGTAAAGGAGATTCCTATGGAACTGCGCCACTATCAATTTGAGAATCCCGACACGCATCTTCCGATTCCGGAAGGCGTTTCACCGCTGCCGGTTATGCAATTTTTGTCGGAAGTTGAGGAGATTTTGATTACGCACGATTTGATTTGAGAATCGGTGATAGGACGTGTGATAAATTGATGAAAAATGCGCTTGTATGGTTGATATTACTGTGGCTTCATTATCTTGCATTTTCGGATCGGGCCGGGGCGACCGAGCTCAAATTTGATCGGATTTCGCTGGACGAAGGGTTGTCGCAGAGCTCTGTTCGCGCGATTATCCAGGACTACAAAGGTTTTATTTGGTTTAGCACCCAGGACGGCTTGAATCGTTACGACGGCTATAATTTTGTCGTTTATAAGCATGATCCTGATAAATCGGGCAGCTTGCGCAGTAACTTTAGCGTGGCCTTGCTGGAAGATCGCGATAGCACTTTGTGGGTGGGCACAACCGAAGGTTTGCATCGGTATGATCGCGCGACGGATAATTTTACAGTATTCCGAACTAACCCCGATAATAAAAACAGCCTGAGCAACAATCTAGTCTGGTGTTTTGAGGAAGATCGCGCCGGTAACATTTGGGTCGGCACCGATGATGGCTTGAATCGTCTGGATAAGCAAAATGGGCAATTTGAGCGATTTTTGCAGGATCCTGCCAATCTGAATAGTTTGAGTGATTCTAATATCCGGGCGCTAATGGAGGATGACCATGGGCGGCTTTGGGTCGGCACACAGACCGGCGGCCTCAATATGCGAGACCCGCAGACCGGCCTGTTTAAGCGCTATCAGTCCGACCCGGCGGATTCCAGTAGCATCAGCGATAATCGCGTCAGCAGCCTGGCGCAGGATGCCGCCGGTTTTATCTGGGTCGCCACCGCCAACGGCCTTAATAAACTTGATCCGCAGACCGAGCAGTTTACCCGCTACGAACATGATGCCGCAGATCCAAAAAGTCTGGCCAGCAATGATGTACGCACGGTTCTGGTGGATCATAACAATGTGCTCTGGGTTGGCACGGAAGGCGGCCTGTGCCTTTACCGGCACGACACCGGCGATTTTTCCTGTTACGCTCACGAACACGAAAATCCCCACAGTCTGGCCAGCAACAGCGTGAGGGCTTTATACGAAGATCATACCGGCATTTTGTGGATCGGCTCGCTGGTGAACGGCGTCAGCAAGCTGTCAGCAAGCCGAATGCGCTTTGCCCATTTCCAATATAACCCCCACGATCCGGGCAGCCTGAGCGAAAACACGGTGCGCGCTTTTACCGAAGATTCGTTGGGCGGCTTATGGGTCGGCACCCAAAGCGGTAGTCTTAATCGCTACGAACCGCGCCTGCAAAAATTTATCCATTATCAGCACGATCCCCAAAATCCTTTTAGCCTGCCCGGCGATGACATCCGCGCGTTATATACGGATCGCAGCGGCAATATATGGGTCGGCACACTGGCCGGACTCTGTCGTTATGAAGCCGGATCGGACCGTTTTATACGCTATGAAAATAAAGTCGCCGATCCAACGATCGCCATATTGTTGAACCGCATTTGGCATATTCGGGAGGATGACGCCGGCTTCATCTGGCTGGGCTTGTGGGGCGGCGGCCTGGCCCGATTGAATCCGGCGACCGGTGAATTCATCAATTATCGCCACGATCCCCAAGACCCACAGAGTCTGAGCAATGACTGGGTCCGGATATTCTGGTGGGATCGCGCCGGCAACTTTTGGATTGGCACCTGGGGCGGCGGGCTTTGCCGTATGAAAGGTGAGCCGGGCTCCGGCCAGAGCGCCTTTGAAAACTATATGCCAAATGACCACGACCCGGGCGTCGGCCCATCCAGTCGAAGTATCACCTCTATCTGCGAAGATCATGCCGGAATTTTATGGCTTGGCACGATTGACGGCGGTTTAGACCGGTTTGATCCGATGACCCGGCGTTTTCATGCCTACACAGAAAAAAACGGCCTGTGCAACAGCTCGGTTTACGGCGTACTGGAGGATAATCTCGGATATTTATGGTTGAGCACCAATCACGGCTTAACCCGCTTTGATCCACGCCAGGAAACATTCGTCAATTTTGATGTTAACGATGGATTGCAAAGCAACGAGTTTAATAATGGCGCTTATTACAAAAGTAAACAGGGCGAATTATTTTTTGGCGGCGTCAACGGCTTTAACCGTTTTTTTCCTGAAACAATCCAGCAGAATCCGTTCAGACCGCACATGGCAATCACCAATTTTCAGATTTTCAATCAGACCGTGCCCATCGGCGCTCCCGACTCGCCGCTGCAAAAGGCCATTGGCGAAACCACGGAACTTGCGCTGTCCTATCGTTACAACGTGTTTTCATTTGAATTTGCCGCGCTCCATTATGCCGCGCCAATCAAGCACAAATATGCCTACATGCTGGAAGGTTTTGATGACGACTGGAACTATACCGACGCCCGCCGGCGCTTCGTCACCTACACCAATTTAAACGGCGGCGACTACGTCTTTCGGGTTAAAGGATCGAACGGTGATGGCGTGTGGAATGAGGACGGCATTTCGCTGCGCATTAAAATTATCCCGCCTTTCTGGAAAACCTGGTGGGCTTATTCGCTGGCCGGATTATTTCTGTTGACCGGCGGCTGGACTTTTTATTGGTGGCGAGTGCGGCATATCCAGCGCGAATTGGAACAGGAGCGGTTGATTATTGAGCGGATGCGTCAGGTTGATCATCTGAAAGACGAGTTTCTGGCCAACACCTCGCACGAGTTGCGGACACCGCTCAACGGTATTATCGGCATTGTCGAATCGCTCATAGACGGCGCCACCGGCGGCCTGCCGCGCACAACCGTGGCGAATCTGAAAATGGTTACGGCCAGCGCCCGCCGCCTGTCTAATCTGGTCAACGATATTCTGGACTTTTCCCAACTGAAAAATCGCGACCTGATCTTGCAATACAAACCGGTTGATATGCACGCGCTGACCGATGTTACGCTAACGCTGCTACAGCCGATGATCGGCAAAAAAAAGCTGGAATTGCACAATGATATTCATCCCGATGCGCCTTACGTCTATGCCGACGAAAACCGGCTGCAGCAGATTATGCTGAACCTGGTCGGCAACGCCATTAAATTTACCGCTGCCGGCAAAATTGTAATTAAGAATGAAGAATTAAGAATTAAGAATTCGAGCGAAAACCAATTCGTAACTCCTAATGCTTCATTCTTAATTTTTAGCGTCAGCGATACGGGTATTGGCATTCCAGCCGATAAGTTGAGCGTAATTTTTCAATCCTTTGAGCAGGTGGATACCTCAATCACCCGACAATACGGCGGCACCGGCCTGGGCCTGTCGGTGACCAAACAGTTAGTCGATTTGCACGGCGGAAAGATTTGGGTAGAATCTTTGCTCGATCACGGTTCGACCTTTTACTTCACACTGCCGATTTTTACCGGGGTTGTTTCCGAACGACCGGGGGACACAAAAGCAATTTCCGTTGAACTTAGCGATAGTATTGTGGCCGACGCCACCCTGACGGAGCCGGCTTCGATTGAAGCAGGGAACGAGACCGCCCGGATTTTGATTGTCGATGACGAGCCGATCAACATTCAAGCGCTGGTGAATCAACTTTCGCTGCACAACTATTCCGTGACACAGGCCACCAACGGGCAGGAGGCGCTGGACGCGCTGGAACGTGAGACCTTCTCCTTAATTCTGCTGGATGTAATGATGCCACGCATGTCCGGCTATGAAGTCGCCCAAAAAATCCGCGAGCGCTATTCGATGGACGAGCTGCCGATTATTTTGCTGACAGCCAAAAATCAAATTGCCGACATTGTGGAGGGCTTTAATTCCGGGGCAAACGACTACATGACCAAGCCGTTTTCCAAAAATGAATTGCTTTCCCGGCTGAAAACCCACCTGACCTTATTGCAGATCAATGCGGCCTATCAGCGGTTTGTGCCGGTGGAGTTTTTTAAAGCGCTGGGCAAAGATTCGATTATGGACGTGCAGTTGGGCGATCAAACTCAGCGGGAAATGACTGTGGTTTTTAGCGACATCCGCGGCTACACCACGCTGGCCGAAAAGATGACGCCCAAGGAAAATTTCGACTTTCTCAACGGCTTTTTAAAACGGATGGGACCGATTATTTTGCGCAACAACGGCTTTGTCAACCAGTATTATGGCGATGGCCTGATGTCGCTTTTCCCGACCACGGAGGACGGCGTAATTGCCGCCATTGGTATGCAGCGGGAAGTTCTGGAATATAACAAGGAACGGGCCGAGCGCAGCCGTCAGCCGATCAAAATCGGCATCGGCATCCATACCGGGCCGCTCATGTTGGGCATTATCGGCGACGAAAAGCGAATGAGTAATGGCGTCGTAGCCGATACCGTCAACACCGCCGCACGCATGGAGGGCCTGACCAAAAGCTACGGCGCACAAATCATCATCAGCGAGGCCACGCTGGCCGGAATTGCCGCGGCCAACCCGTATCATATCCGCCTGTTGGACAGAGTGCAAGTCAAGGGCAAAGAACAGCCGCTGTCGATCTACGAAGTTTACGATGCCGAAATTGCGGAGATCACCCGACTCAAACAGGAGACGGCGGTGGCTTTTCTGGAGGGACTGCATTTTTATCAACAAGGCGACTTTGCCGAAGCCGCCGCTATTTTTGCCAAAATTGCCGCTAAAAATCCGGCGGATCGGGCAGCTCCCGTCTTCATGGAGCGCTGTCACGAGTATCAGCAACACGGCGCGCCCGCCGACTGGGACGGCGTGATGCGGATGGAGCGGAAGTAAGCGGCAAAACTGAGCACCCCGCGAGAACGTTTGAAAGTAATAATGTAGCACGACTCGCCTGAGTCGTGAAACCGCTACTGCGATCCTGGCGTATCACGCTATAAGTTGCGGCTTGCCGCGTTATGAAGTTCAACTTCGGATGGGTGTTTGAAATGGGGTTGCTTGAGAGGGGGACAAAGATAATCGAAGGAATTATCAGTATGCTCTAAACACATGTCACGCGGGGTATCCATGGCAATCACCACATCACCGATTTTTTCGCAGACTTTGCAACTACAGGCCTGCCCATTTGTTTCTTTGCAGCGTTGAAGAACTTCCGCAATTTTCAAAAAACCGTGGGTTTGGCTATTGTTGGGGAGCTTTGAAACTTGTTGTATGTACTGCTCAAGTTGATCTTTCCAGATGACGAGCAAAAATTTGTCGATCTGGCAGTTAGAGCGATGGTGGGCGACATTACTAAAATCCTCAAGAAACTTTTGGAAATCCTGATCAACCGTTTCAAGGTCAAATTTAAAAACGACTTTTGCTCTGGAGCAGCTTGCCGGACAGTGGCCATTGTCTGTAAATGTGCCAGAAAAAACAACGTCAACGCGGTGGATTAAACGCGCTATTTCACGTAGCGCTTTTGCTTTAGGAATAGATCTATTCGAGAGTGCGATGCGTGTTTGAAGTACTTGTGAGAGAAATTGAATGATCGTTTTTTGTTCGCTGGACTTGAATCTATTGCTCCATAGAGCCAAGGCATCACTCATTGATTCGATAGTCGGAAGCTTGAGAACAAAATAAAAATCAATTAGACATTTAATGAAGCTGCGTCGAAACTCCATTTGGACAAATCGAGAGATATAAAGAGAATCGTTGCCGAATTTGTTTTGAAAATAAGAGCGATAATGTGTTGAACCCAATATCATCGGTCTGGCAACAGAGGTATCCAGAAAATGCTTTTCCTGCATCAAAAGGTTTACTCCTCATCACAGCATTGATTATCAGCGTGGTTTTCATCAACCTCGATATGGAACGGAATGGTGCTGAATCCAACCCTTTCGAGTTCTAGAATTCCTTTAGCGGCCTTTTGTGAAGTCATTTTCGCATCATTGCAATATTTAAAAACAATATCAACGGCAGCTTGATATTGAACCTGAGTATACTCCGTCCATTTATTGTCAAAGGCTAACGCGTCATAAAGCGCCATTAAAATGTTGATGAATGGATCATGTGGTGATGCATCAGAAAGTCGGTCAATTGACATCAAGGCATTACATACAAATACGGACATCGAGGCATCTCCGATATAACTTTGAACTTTTTTAAGGTTATCCAAAATTATGCGTGTATAATGGTTGCGCAGAACAAGTTCTGCTTGAAGTTCAATCCGTTTTGGAGAACACCTCGGTTTTTGGTAATCGAAAGCGAGTATATGGGGTGATTGTACGTTGAAAGATGCATGATGGGGCGCTCCAGTCTGCTCCAAAGCAAACCGTGTAAAGCTGCTGACGAAATCAGCCTCCTCAATGTTTCCCACCTCATGTGCTTGCGTTTTTTCAGGTACAAGATGTTGGGAATCAGACCAAATTTTTTTTCGATCTACCTTTTGTTCAAATGGCGGTCTTCCTATGGGTGCATCGTTGTACCCACCCGTTGTTTGTACAAACAAGCTTAACATGTTTTAGTGCTCCAATTTGGTTTCCAACAGATATGCGCTTAACGAATCAACAAGTTTCTGGATTTCTGTGGGTGCGCGTACAACAAAGTCTTTGAGTGCGTCGCCACTCAAACCTTCAGGCGGCATTATAAAGAAGTCTATATCCATAAAGATAGCCACTTCTGGATAATCTTTGATGATTTTTTGATGATCCAGTTGGGCGGTCTTCGGGTCAAAATGATAGACAATATCTATTGGGATATGCTGGGGTATTTCCTTTTGAGTTACCGGTCCAATGGTTAGATGGTATTTGTCATCGTCTTTTGCAAAATTGCTTCGATACATCAAATCGTCAATTCGGCCCGGCAAAATACTTTTTAAACGGTCTTGCTGTGAAAACAACTTGATGTCCAGAATTCCGACCAGCGTTTCGAACGACATTTCAACAGGAATTAAGTAGTGTTTGCGATATCCGAAACGAACAAAGTCTTTTATGTTAAGCGCTGGTGGTAAAAGTTCGACAATGTGCGCTATCCGGTCTTTTTCTAAAGTATGCGCTTTTGAATCCTGATTATAGGTGATTGAGTCATGTTGTATCGCAACACTACAATGAGTCTCATAATCATGCAGCTGTACTCTTAAGCGATCCGTTACCCAATGCGGAAAAATTTCTAACTGTGAAGCCGCAGACATTAGTAGGTCGTAAAACTTCAAGTCAGGTTTGTATCTTAATTGAAAAGTTGTTTTTTCAGATAATTGAGCATTAGTTTTTCGCATTTAGCTTCTCCTTGCTCGATGCTTACGCGGATGTGTAATCATAAAATATGATCTAAGATCATATTGAAAGTCAAGCAGATTTTTAGATTTTCAGATTTTCTGTACTAGTCAACAACCTTTAGAACACTTTTTGGTTAAGCCTGTAGCGCGAGACTCCTGTCTCGCAAGCCAGCGACTCAGGAGAGTCGCGCTACAAAGTGTATCAAAGGTTGTTGACTAGTACAGATTTTCAGATTTTCTTACTATTTCATGTTGCGAGACACAGGTAAATTTAAATTTTTAAATTGAACTTTCTATTCCAGCCTAAAGCGCCATTCGACCCGTTCGGCATGGGTATGGTCAGTTTTTGGCAGACTGTCGTTGTCCGTAACCGCAGAAATATACTGCATCCCGGATTTTAACGCTATGCCCGATTTCCTGAAATCAAAACGCCGCTAAAAATCCGGCAGATCGGGCAGCGCCCGTCTTCATGGAGCGCTGTCACGATTATCAGCAAAACGGCGCGCCCGCCGACTGGGACGGCGTGATGAAGATGGAGCGGAAGTAAGCGCAAAATAGAACACGGATTCTCAAACAAATCGTCAGACCACTCCGCTACTCATCAATCATTTCTTTCCAAAGATTATCTTTTTTGACCCGCTGCAATTTTGATTTAAGAACGGGAAGTTCATCATTTACGGACATGACTGCAATGTCCAACACGTCGTTGTTATATGAAAGAATCTTGAGTTTGACGGCCGCCTGTTTAAGACCATTTCGAGAAATACGGAAATTTTTGACAGATGATGTTTTTTGCTTAACGGCCTCAACCGATGCGCCAGCCAGAGCAATTGCCGCAGTTTCCCACTCATCCTCCTCCAGCGTGCTGACGGTTTCCACGAAATCTTTATAGATCAGGTTGGCAAAGAGATAGCGCAGCCAGTTTTCCCAGGTTCGATCAGAATTAAGAATCCAAAAGCGGGTTTCTGGAATAAATTCTTCCATGTCGTCATCGTCCGGGATGACCGTGGCACCATCCAACGCATCCAAGTCGTCTGCCGGCGAAAAGCCGCGCGCACCGTCAAATACTTTGTCCCAAAAAGCAGCCAAAAACGCCGTAGTCAGCAGACAAAGGAGTGTTCCTTCAAACAGAGTTAGCGGCAAAAAAAGTGTTAAAAGCCAACCCAAGGTCATTTCAACAGCTAATATAACAGCCGCTATCACTAAAAATCCGCTTACTAATATCAACAGGAATATGAATGTTTTCATATAGTTCACTGATTTTTTGCCCAAGAATTGTGGAAAAAGTGTACAGACCAACGACCTTTGCTACACTTTGTAGCGCGGCTCGCGGGGCCGGCGGCTCGCACTACAAGTTTTGATCAAAAAGTCAAAAAGTGTGTTAAAAATCGTTGACTAATACAGAATTATGGAAAAAAGGTTGCCCTCACTAAACCGGTTTGATTTAGTCCAACTTAAACTTCGCGCCCAGATACTTTTCGCGCGCTTCCGGGTTCTGTTCCAATTCCCGCGAGGTGCCGGAAATCAAAATCCGGCCTTCATAGATGATGTAGGCACGATCTGTTACCGATAGTGTTTCTCGTACATTATGGTCGGTAATCAATATGCCGATGCCTTTTTCCTTTAGCCGCTGGATAATGCCCTGAATATCTTGCACAGCAATCGGATCCACCCCGGCAAAAGGCTCGTCCAGCAATAAAAAAGCCGGCTGAATAACCAGAGCGCGCGTAATTTCCAGCCGTCGCCGTTCCCCGCCCGATAGTTGGTAGGCCATGCTTTTGGCCAGATGGGTCAGGCCCAGCTCGGCCAGATATTCCTGCAATTTCTGCTTGCGTTCGGCCCGCGACAGCTTGAGCGTTTCCAGAATGGCTAAGATGTTGTCTTCCACCGTCATCTTGCGGAAAATTGTCTCTTCCTGGGCCAGGTAGCCGATGCCTAGACGGGCGCGTTTGTACATCGGCAGCGTGGTGATTTTGCGCTCGGCTAAAAAGACATCGCCTGCCTTGGGGCGAATCAAGCCAACCATCATGTAGAAAGTCGTGGTCTTGCCGGCCCCGTTCGGGCCCAGTAGGCCGACGATTTCGCCCTGCCGCACCTGTATGTCCACGCCGTTGACGACGCGGCGTTTGTTGTAAATTTTAACCAATCCGGCAGAGCGGAGAATGTTTTGGGTCATAGAGTTCTACCAAAACCGAAAATGATTTGGACACCAAACCCTAAGGGTCTTGTAGTTTCTCAATAACCATTGGTAACCTTGCGAAGGCTTTTCTGCAAATTTGATGAAGTTGTGCACTGAAGCCTTCGCAAGGTTCGATTTGCCAACACTTTTTGAGAAGTTACAGGGTCTTTTCATAACCTATTATATTACAGCTTGTTACCGCGATTATTTTATGAAAATAATTCTAAAACACAAAAGGCGGTTCGCTGAACCGCCTTTTGTGTTGCACTGCTAAAATGGAGTAGGAAATGTCAGCCAAGGTTTTTTTGCACGACTTCGACCCGCTGAGCAATATCTTTAAAGGAAATATCAACGACATAGACCTCTTCGTAGGCTTTTTTAGCCTGCTCCCATTGGCCCAGTTTTTCATAAATTATACCGGTATTGTAGTATAACCCAAGATATTCAAATTCCGAATGACCCGGAGTAGAAATACCGCGTTGAAACTGCTTAAGAGCCAGATCCAAATCATTCTTTTCTTGGAAACATAGGCCAAGCATTTCAAACGCCTTGAGCCGCTGTTTACTGCTCCGAGTGGCAATCTGGAACTCGTTGATTGCCTCATCAGTCAGGCCCATCTCTTTATAGGCCAGCCCCAAATCGTAATGGCTTTCGTAGTCTTCATCTTCTATATGCTGCTGTACACCAGCCTTGAAATCGCTGATAATATCATCCAGCTCCAGTGAAGTGTCTAATCCCTTACGTTCAATACGGATTTTATCGTTTTGCTGCTTACCCATGCCATCATCTTCACTGAGCAGCGATGCCAGATCAACCATTCCTCCGCCGTCATCTTCGTCGGCAGCGGCTGCGGCCGCAGCTTCGGCAGCTTCGGCTTCCTGCGCAGCGGCCTCTTCTTCTGCCTTACGGCGGGTCGCTTCTTCCGCTAAGCGAATTTGTTCCAGACGCTCCTTCGCATCAGCGTTTTCTCTATCGATGCCCAAAATCTTCTGGTAAACAAACTGCGCTTTACCGACTTCGCCCAGGCGTGCCAGTGTATCACCAAAGCCCAGATAAGCGCCAATCATAACTTTCATGTCACCTTCGTGAGCCGCGACTTCCAAGAGTTTTTTATGAATGCTAAGATTATCCGGCGCGATCTCGATTGCCTTTTCCAAACAAATAATCGCCGAAGAATAATTACGCATTGCCGAAAAACCGTCACAGGCTTCCAAAAACTCATCCAACGCTTCCCGTGGAGATTGCTTGAGTAATTTATTGCCCAATACAAGCCGGGCATCATTATTATTCGGTTGATCGGACAGGAGCAGTTTTAACTCATCAATGGATCTTTCTGTAAGCGGCTTCTCGACCGGTTGTGACGGTTCCTCAGGTTCTTCTTCATAACTGCCGGCTTGAAATGAAGCTGTCAGGTCTTGTACCGGCTCTTCCTCGTCCAAACTACCGGATTGAAAGGCCGAAGTCAAATCCTGCACCGGTTCATTATCGGACCCGCTGCCAATAGATGAGGTAATATCCGGTGAAGTGTCGTCGAGGGAAGTGCTGAGTTCAAGCTCGCCGGCACTAAAATTTCCGGATTCTTCCTCGCCGGCGGCATTTGAGCTAAAATTAAGCCCAGAGGCATCGATCCCGCCGGAATCGCTGTTAAACTCCAGAGTATCCGAATCTTCTTCAGGCGCCGGTTTCTTGGCCGGCTCTAATTTTTTAGAACCTGTTGATGATTTGGAAAAGCTAATCGGCGAGTCTCCAGCCGGCGCAAAATCAAGTGTGCCCTCGGTCTCCTCCGGCTGCTGCATGCCCTGATTAAAAGCAATGTCCTCTTCTTCTTCCTCTTTTTCGTGCGATGAAGCGGATTGTAGTGTTCGCGCTGAAGATGAGGACGGCACAGCGCTAGGGTCTATTTCCGCAATTTTCTGCCGGTACTTGCCCGCCTTTTCAGGGTCACCCATTTCGTCAAAGTGGCTAACCAACGCGGTTAACTGCTCAATTGCCTCGGGTTTACGTCCATTTTTAAGATAGAGCTCCGTCAGGCGTAATCGGATATCGATATTTGTCGGTGAAAGTTCTACAATCTTTTTAAAAGAATCTAAAACCTCGTCAACTTGGTTTTTCTCATGCATTTTATCGGCATACAAAACGTAATGCCGAATCGCATCGTTCGTCAAGCCGTTACCCGTATACAATTCGGCTAGTTTTTTATAAATAACCGTGTGATTGGGATCGGCCCGCATAATCTTCTTGCAAATCGCGATTGCATTGTTAAACAAACCAATTTCATTATACTGATCGATTGCCTTGCGGAAAAAGGAAATCGCATCTGACATTTTACCGATTTTAGTATATAAATCCCCGATCGAATTAAGCGGCGACGGATCATCAGGCTCAACTTCCAATAACTCCTGATAAGCCTCAATCGCTTTATCCCATTTGTTCTTTTGGGTAAATTTCCGGATGTCTTCTAGAATTTTTGGTTTTGGTCTCGCCATGGAGTTCTCCCCACCATGCCTTCCGGCGCTATCTTTTGCTCACGATAGCCAACAATGTTGATACAATGCGGTCTAAAAAATAAATTTTAAAATGTATAGCAGAATTCAGAGGAAAATGCAAGCAATTTTTTTTGTGCCCCGAACTTTAAGCTGAATAATTCGCCCCGAATTTAGCAGTTCACTGTGGCGCAAATTGGGTGCGCTCTTACGTTGCAAGCTGTCCGACAAGCCGTTCGCAGTGACAGCAAATCAGGAGGAGTAATTTTCTATAACACCACGCTCACTCTAAAGTTTATAATTTTGCGTAAGCTAAATGACGGCCATATCTTTTAGATGTTCAATTCGTCCGCATCTGCCGGAGTTCAATGCCAGTATAATAATGGGTCAGAATTTGGGTATAGTTATAACCGCGTTTGGCCATTCCCATTGCGCCCCATTGGCACATCCCAATACCATGCCCGTTGCCGCCACCGCTCGTTGAGATGCGCACGACATCGTCGCCATTCCGTTCAATATTCACATCAAACAAGGTGCTGCGCAAAATCTGGTCGGCGCCGGGGCGGCGCATGACCCAACGGATTTTATCTTTAAAAACATCATAAGCTCCGGTCGTCGTGGTAAAACGAATCTGCTTGACGCGGTTGGATCTGTCTTTTTGAATGATCTTAATATCCTTAAGTGTGCCCAAGTCGCCGTTTCGCAGCTTAGTATATGTCGGCAAATTTTTCCGCAGAGAAGCTTCCAATTGGCTGCGTGTCCAGGTTTCAGTCCAACTAAAATGTGGTGATTCTTTGCAAAAAAAGTCATCGCTATGCGGATTTTGATTCGGCGTGTTGGCTATCGCACGCAGATAAGGCATCGGCTTACCTTCCCACACGTCGTCGATGCCGGCAGTCATTGGCCCGCTTGTAGAATGGTAGTAAGCCTCGATAAGGGCGCCGTTATAAGTGGCGACAATACCGGCTGTTGCGGCGATTGCCTGATCAATCAACGGATTTTCAGCATCCATTCCGCCATAAACCTGATCCTGAACAGTAGCGTATAAATCAAAGCCTAACTCGCCGCGTCGGCCCAGGTTCGCATAAGTGTACGTTCTGGCGGCAACGGCCTGCGCTTTGGCAGATTCAACATTTTCCAGGGTGATTTTGCCGATCTCTTTTGGGACAACGCCACGCAAGTAATCCTCAACCGGGATCACATTTACAAATGTCATCGTTTCCGAACTATTGCTAAATAGTTCAACAGCGCCGCGATACCGTGCGCCATTTATCGAAATCCAGGTCTCCGGTTTATCGCTGCCAATCAGCACCCGGCTTAGGCGCGTAAAGGCCAAATTTCCTTTTGGTCCGTAAACTTCGATGCCTTCGGCAGCCGCTTTAAATTTGACTTTCTGGTATGCTTCCAATTTACCTAGCTTTTCTTGCAGGTTCACATCCAGGACATAAAAAAGCTGACTACCCGTCACCACCGCTGTATTGACTTTTGTGTCAATCCCAATACGAACCGTCGGTTGCTTGATCTGTTTCGCCGGCCCGGCGTTTTGGGTTGACGGAACTTCCGTTGCTCTATCATCGGCATAGTAAATGCTAGGATGTTGTATTTTTTTGGCGCAACCTGTTACAGCAAGAAAACTTAGCAGAAGTGCAGCGCTCACCCGGCGCCATCTCGTCGTTCCAAGAATCATAATTGTCGCAAATTCCTCATGAAGTGAATGAATATTGCTTTTTCTACGCATGAAATTGATTAAATTGATATAATCTTTGCTCCGCCAAAAGCAATGGCTTTTGGCAGACAGCCTCCGCTTTTTGCTCGGCGACCAATAACCTGGGTTAAAAACGATATGGATTTGCGATGGCTGAAAAAAACTTAATTTGCTATTTTTAATATAGTTAAATACATTTTATTAAAGTAGAATGTAAAGTAGTATATTCGATTAAAACACCTTTGTCAAGAGAATTAAATGACTGCAAAAAGCCTTGAAGATATAAAGCAAGATCTCGAAAAAAATCCGCATAACATGTGGACACGAAAAGAATTAGCGCGAATATTCTTTAAACAGGATCAATTTTACGAGTCGATTTACGAATTAAATCAGGTGCTGCTTGTGGCCCCAAATGATGATTTTGTTCATTCATTTCTGGCTCGCTGCTTTGAGCGCTTAGGGCAGTTAAAGGAGGCCATCAATCATGCCGAGCGCGCTATTCAAATCAACCCCAAAAATAATTTTGCATTTGGCACCCTGGCCGAAATAAGTCTAAAGCAAAATCAGCCGGAGAAAGCGGCCGTCTATTATGAAGCCGCTCTGCCACATGCGGCGAATAAAGCCTTTATCTGTGAGCGGCTCGCCCATATTTATACCCGCCAAAATCGCCCTGAAAAGGCCGTCGAAGTCGTTCGGCAAGCCCTGCTGAGCGAGCCGGAAAACGCAGAAATGCAAGCACTGCAGACAAAACTGTCCGGCAACGCAGCACCATCTACACCGTCTAATCCGGCGATGCTGGATATGAAAAATTTGCGCGAGCAAATCAATCGGCTTAGCCCGGTAGAAGCGGCAGTCAGACTTAAAAAACTCCTGCGCCTGCCGGACTATGCAAAAACTGCGGATTTATATGCTATGCTGGGTCATCAGCAAAAAAAAATGATGCAATATCGGGAAGCTGCGGAGTCCTTTAAAAAAGCAATGGAGTTAGAACCAGGCAAGGACTTTTTCACAAAACAATATGGGTTTGTCTTGCTAAAGCTGCCGGAGCAATTTGTCGAGGTGGTTCGGCTTTTTGAGCCGTTAGTGGCAAAATCGCAAGATGACCCTTATCTGATCGGCGGACTGGCTGAGGCTTACTTGAAAACCAACCAGGTCGACAAAGCGCAACAAATATTAATCAAAGGGGTTAGACAGTTTGCCCAAAATGACTATCTACGACGGCTTTTAATGAAATGCCGGGCACAATAAATTCAACCTTTTCAGGAAAAGGCTTGCAAATTTGATTATTTTTTTTACTTTTGGCCAATGATGGGTGGCTCATGGAACAAGTTTGTGAAAACCTAACCTTGCGAAGGCTTCAGTGCACAGAACATGCAGATTTCAAATTAAGTGTACTAGTCAACAACCTCTTGAACACTTCCACAGTTTTGATCGGATGTCAT
>CAYOLL010000010.1:0-65579 GCA_964404765.1 uncultured Gemmatimonadota bacterium
TGGTACACTTTTATTTGCCGATTTTTGGTACAATTTAATGTGCCGATTTACATGCGCTCGCCTTTGGGAAAAATCCAGGCATAGCCGCCCGGCGCATAGTCAGAACCCACATAAAAAACACATAAATCCGGGTTGATATCTATATCAGCTACCAAATATTGGTATGTGCTTTCCATTTCATGAATCTTGATCACGGTTTTAAGTCCGGCCCAAAAACCCACGCGCGACTCAACGCCATCACACCCGATAACGACTTTGGCCGCAATATCTTCCACATTTTGTCCGCGCTGGACCTGTACACCACACGTACGCCCGCTATCGTCGCGCAGCAGGCTGACGACCTCGCTGTGTGTCTGCACTTTTGCGCCGGCCTCGGCGGCTAACTGGGCCAGGTAGCGGTCAAAAATTCGCCGCTCCAGCACATAGCCGACCTCTGGTTCCAGAATATCGACATAGCGGCCATTCGGCGCTACCAGCCGCGCTCCTTTGATCTCGCGCGCCACCCAGCGCGGGTCCGGCTGAACAAACTGGCGCAAACTGCGCCCGCTAATCCCTTCTGCACAGCGCACAGGGGTGCCGATCTCGCGGTCTTTTTCCAGCAGCAAAACCGTGGCGCCGCCCAAAGCAGCCTGACGCGCAGCTGTCGAGCCTGCGGGCCCGGCGCCAACGACGACGACATCATAGCGATTTGTTTTTAGCATACAAAGGCTCTCCCAAAGTCAGGCACTCGACCGGGCAAATTTTAACGCAGATATTGCAATCAATGCAGGAGGTTTTGGTATCTAAGGTTTGACTGCGGAGTATGAGGGCATCCACCGGGCAGACAACGACGCAAGCGCCGCATAAGTCGCACACATGGCGATCAACAAAAATCATGAGCGGCCTTTTATAGATATTTTGCAGAAATTAAGCTGGCAGTTTGCGCTTATTTGTACTAGTCAACAACCTTTAGAACACTGTCATGCCGGAATGCTTTTATCCGGCATCTTGTTTGCCTGTAAGAAGATTCCGGCCAAAAAAACGCCGGAATGACATCGCGGAAAAGTGTTCTAAAGGTATTTGACTAGTACACAGTTTGCGCTTATTCGATAATATTGATGGTCTCAAAGCATTCTTTGGCGTATACATCTTCGGACTGCGGCTGGGCCAGACTATACCGACCATAGCCCCCTTCGTCGACAAAAACAAAGCGGTGTCCGCATTTGTAATAAATCCAAATTTCATAGGGGCGGGTTTCAGAATCAAATGGATGTCGTTCGATTTCATCCGGCTCACCAAATTTGATATGAATGCGCCCCATATCCGTGCGCCAACCGGGCATGGCTGATGAAAAGTGTTCAATCGCATATTTATAGCGGCGATAGTGTTCAACCATTGCTTCATTTTGCGGCGTCCGTTTAACCGGGTCGCGTCTGGCCCAAAAAGCAACCATGAAGGCGCTTCGATCCGCTTCCGGCGCTTTTTTAAGCTTTTTATAGCTTTTTAGTTCCTGAGGCGTGGCAAGGTACAAAATCTGGTGTAGTGATTCGTCAAAATCACCACCCCAGGTCACCGGCGACCATACAACGGTAAAGTCGCCTTCTTTGCTGAGTTTTTGGCTGGTCGCCACGTTGGTCGCATTCAAGCGCAGCCGATATTTGCCATCCGTAAATTTGGAAATATCCGCCACGCCTTTGATCGGAGTGATTGGACTCTTAATCGCAATATTTTGCCGGTTATTGATCGAAAGCGAATCCTTGTTGTTCAGAACTTGAAACTCGACTTCATAGTCACCATAGTTCTTTTCATCAACAAACAACTCGGAATAGAAATAGAAATCCTTCTGATTTTCGCCAAAAGTTCGTGATGTGTTCGGTTCAATATAAAAGCCGTGTTTGGTGTAGGGGCCGTCGGTACTTTCCGGCAAGATGGATTCTGCAAACTGAATTGAACTAAAACTTACTTGATCTTTCGGGTAAGCCGGGGTTTGTATTTTAAGCTCGGCGTTTCCGAATTTTTTGTTGTTTAAATCCTCGATTTGGACTTTTATTTTGTACTCGCCTGGCTCAGTGATAAAGCGAACCTGACTATAAGTATAGGCCGTGCTGATTTCGCCGGGATCTTTAAGCTCGATTGGATATTCCCAGCGATTGCCGGTGACTTGTGAGCCATGCTGATTATATAAAACAATGGATAAGTCAAAACGAGCTCTGTAAATATTATTTTTTTTGGTAAATTGAAATTCGCTGTTAGCAATTTTATAGTAAACTTCAATATAGGACGTCTGCGGATTTTGCCAAAAATTAGCAGCGTCAACGGTAAAATGAAGCTTGCCCTGACTGGATACAACCTGGGTCTGTCCGCTGGGGGGGGTTGCAATCAGAAAAACAAGTCCACTCAAAATAATACGCAGGGCAAACCGGCTTCTAAATTTCATAAAACCACCTTATTAATAAACTTTATAGAATTTCTTCATTCAAAAAGCGTTGAATCAAGCGTTTATTGGCATCGGAAATGTCGGTAAATTTGATCCCGATTTCAAATTTTTTGCTGTTCGGGATCGGCTCTACTTTTGTGATTTTACCCTTAGCCATAATGAGTGTTTCATGCATAGCGACTTGCACATCCATTCGGGTATTAATCTCAAATTTTTGATTGCACTCCAGCATAATACCACCCTCGCTTAAATCCTTTGTGCGGGCCATATCTTCACAATCTGCGACATCATTTACGTCAAAGTGGGTAAAGTTTACCAGATTGAGGGACATAATACGGGGTTGGCGACGATCAGAATATTTCCCTTGCATGGGTTATTGCTCCTCTTGAATAAGATTTTGACGGCAATTACATTTTTCTTTGGACAAATAACGCAGCAAAATGTTTATTGTCAAGCGAAAATTCCAGCGACTTTTTATAACCATTCAAAACCTGAGTAGCAAACTTCAGTTTGCAAGTAACGATGTGGTTACGTGAGTCACATCAGTTTGCAAGTAACCACTCAGCCTCGGACGACGTGCCCTACGCAAACTGAAGTTTGCTATTCCATGCAAAGGCGATTGATGAAAATTGCAATTATTTCTGATATTCACGGCAACATTCACGCGCTGGAAGCTGTTTTGGCGGATATTGACCGTCAGTGTGTCGATCAAGTTGTGGTCAACGGTGATTTGGTGAATCGCGGGCCAAATAATCTGGCGGTCATGCGCCGTTTAATCGGGCAGGGCTTTGCCATTACGTTGGGCAACCACGACGATTTAGTGGTGAAATGGGAGAAGCATAGCCCCGATCTGCCGGAAAAATGGTTCTCCGATCCTTTTTGGGACGCCACCGCCCATACGGTGCAGCAGTTGTTGGATGCCGATTTTATCGACGCGCTGCGTCATTTGCCCATGACCCACTCCATCAGTGTGCCCGGTGCGCCGGCAGTGCTGATTGCTCACGGCAGCCCGCGTCATTATCGCGAAGGATACGGTAATTTAATGACGGAGCAGACGGCGCGCGAAATCAATACGGTTTTCCCGGCCAAAGTCTATGTCGGTTCGCATACCCATGTTACGCTGGAAAAGCGCTTTGGCGATTTGGTCTTCTGGAACACCGGCGCAATCGGCGCACCTTTTAATCTCGATCCGCGCGCGCAGTATTTAATTCTGGAATTGGTTGACAACGGCTGGCAGGGCCGCTTTCAAGCCGTGGAATATGACCGGGTCAAAGCCATGGCCGCTTTTGCCGAAACCGGCTATCTGGAAAAAGGCGGCCTGAGCGCCCATATTTTCCGCGACGAGCTTTTTTATGCCCGCGTGCTGTTCGATCCCTATTGGCGCTGGATGAATCAGCACAATCAACCCGGAACATGGGAAACATGGGAGGTATTTAAAAGTCAGCATCCGGATCGCTTTTTGTAAAAATGGAAAGCAACATTGGCAATTTAAAACCGTCAATGCTTAATCCGGACAGCCTAATCCCACATGCAAATTTTTGTGATTTCGTACACGTTCATAAATGTTGTGATGTGCTTTATATAAAAATCTACTTTATAGGGAGTTTAAAAATTTTATGAAAAAAAGATCATTTTGGATATGGCTGATTCTGGCTGCTTTCCCGGTAAGTCTTTACAGTCAGACAACAAGCTGGCTGGATGTAGACGAACTGAATCTGGAGGCGCTATTGAACACGGAGGTCATTACCGCTTCTCGCAAGGCGCAGAAATCAGCCGAGGCGCCGGCTTCGGTCTACGCTATATCCGCCGAGATAATCCGCCAGCGCGGTTATCGCAATCTATTGGATTTATTGGAGGATATTCCGGAAGTAGAGGTTCAACACAAGTCGCAGCCGGAGATGTGGGACCCAATCACAATACGTGGCATTGCCGGCAACGAAAAGTTCATAATCCTGTTAGACGGTGTACGGATTAGCTCGGCCACCGGCGATTGGCACGCCGTTGACAGCAATTATCCATTAGTCAATGTGGAGCGCGTGGAAGTCATCCTGGGCCCGGCCTCGGCCTTATACGGCGCTGACGCTTTTAGCGGTATTGTGCACATTATTACAAATGCCGATACGACCGGTTTGCAAATGACCGGCAGCTACGGGCGGTTCGGCACAACCGACAATAGTTTTTCGCTCCGACGCAAAGTAGGTGATTTTTCAGTTCAGGCGACCGGCCATTTTTATCACTCGGACGAGCCGTTTATGCCTGAATTTTATCCCAAAGAATTTGCCGGATATGAACGCTATCGACAGGAAGGCAAAATGCCGCTGGGACCCTGGGCGCCGGATGTGTTGGTAGACGTGCCGATCAAGCCGTATGAGACACCGACCAATTCCCACTTTTTGGACATCCGCGCGCGCCTGGGTGAAAGTTTGATAGGCTACACCCGCAGTTATCAATCCCATAATACGTCGCTGTCGTACGACCCGTCGTACGCCATGCATATTAAAGACGCACAGTGGAATTTTGCCATTGAAACCCTGTTTGGCATCCATAACTATGCGACGGCTGACAATAAACTCAATTTGCGCTCAGGCGTCTCACGGCAGATGTATCAACTGGATCCGGAAACGCACTTTCGCAATCTTTACACCGGCGGATATGCTGCCGGTTACAAGTACTCGCTCAATACCACGATAAAGTTTGAGGAGCAATTGTCAATTACGCTGTCGGAGCGGATGACTTTTGTCGGCGGCAGCAGTTTTGAAACGGTTTCCTGTCTGCCCAAAACCGGCGATATGCCCCGTCCGTTTGACCCCGATTTAGCCGGTCCTAACCAAAATATGTATTATGCCGGCACGAATATCACCGATGCCGACGGTGATACGCTCATCGTCTATCAGGATTTCTACTATTTAAACTTTCGCAACTATGGCTTGTATGGACAACTGCAAACCCGCTTGACACCAAAAATTGAGCTGACCCTCGGCTCGCGTTGGGATCACAATACGCGCTATGGCTCGACCTTTAACCCACGGTTGGGTTTGACCGCCGGCCTGACGGATCAAATTAAAGCCAAATTGCTTTATGGAAGGGCCTATCTTTCACCATCGCCCTACAAATCCTATCAGCATTTCGGTTCCTTTTATCCCACCACCAATGATGCCGGTGAGATTATCGGCCTGGCCAGCGCGTTCTGGCATCTGCCCAATGCCGATCTGAAGCCGGAGATTTTGCAATCCGTCGAAGGCAGCGTCAGCGCCTATATTACGCCAAGTATCGCTTTTTCGGTCAACGCGTATCATGTGGATATTCAGGACCTGATTGTCAATACCATTGTTTTTGACAGCGCGTTCAAAGGCATTCCCGTGGCAGTCGTCGAGACGCCGCGTAACAAGGGCAAGTCTGAGTCTTACGGCGGCACGGTTGGCCTGAATATCTTGGCTAAAACCGGCAATCTAAAAGCGACAACCCGGTTGTATTACTCTTTTGTGGATGGGGAAATCGACAATAAATCCCTGCTCATGGCGGCCAAGCACACGGTTAAAGGCGGGTTGGAGCTGAACTATCGCCACTTCACACTGGCGCCACGATTTCTCTATCGCTCCAAATCTTACTCGGCGCGGTCGGATGCCGTCGGCAATCTGGCTTCTAACCGGCAATTTACCGTCGCAGACTTATTTGCCCGTTATGACCGAATTCGGTTGGGTCAGCGCGGGGAATTGGCGCTTTTTGTTGATATCCGCAACCTGCTGGACCGGCGTTATTACAATGTCTACGGCACGCCGGATGATGGCGCGTTCCAGGCCACCCCGCAAGATCCGCGACGAATTTCCGGCGGGGTAACGATCTCATACTAATTCCAGAGGCTTTAGCGCAAATCAAATGATTGTTGACAACCGGGCAATATTCAATTAGCTTCAATCCGCTCTTCAGTCCAAATCTGCGCTAAAAGGATTAGAACCCTCCGTAAACTTTGCGCAATGTCTGTAAAATGATACACTCTCAAAGGATTATGCGTGCTTATCAAAATACTGTTTAAAAATCTATTTCGCCATCCGTTGCGAACGGTTTTGACCATTCTTGGCATTGCTGTGGCGATCTGCGCCTTCGCCTTTTTGCGCACCACGGTAACAGCCTGGTATGCCGGCGTAGAGGCATCCGTTGCCAATCGTTTAGTGATCCGAAACGCCATTTCGATTATTTTTCCGCTGCCATATTCGTATAAAGAGCGGGTGATGCGGATGCCTCACGTAACCCATGCTACCTATGCCAATTGGTTTCAAGGCACGTATATCAGCGAGCGGAATTTTTTTGCCCAATTTGCCGTAGAATCCGAGACTTATTTTGACGTCTATCCGGAATATAAGATTACGCCGGAAGAATTAAAGGCATTTCAAACTGAGCGAAATGCCTGCATCGTCGGCCAAAAAATAGCCGAAAAATTTAATTGGAAAGTCGGCGACTCAATTCGGATGTTAGGCACGATTTACCCCGGCGATTGGGATTTTGTGATTCGCGGCATCTATACCAGCGACCGCCCAAACGTAGATTTGACGCAGTTCTTTTTCAACTGGAAATATCTAAACGAAAGTATCGCTAAAACCACTCCCGGTCGTAACGGCGAAATCGGTATCATTCTGTTGCGCATCGACGACCCAAATCTCGCTCCCAGCGTCAGTGATATGATAGACAAGGAATTTGCCAACTCCTCCGCCGAAACACTGACCGAAACGGAAAGCGCATTTCAAGCCAGTTTTGTCGCCATGTCCGGCACAATTATCTCCGGACTAAAAGTCATCTCCGGGGTGATTATTGTCATTGTGCTGCTCGTGCTGGCCAATACGATGGCCATGTCTATTCGTGAGCGTATGTCGGAATATGCTGTCCTCAAAACACTTGGTTTTGAATCCGGCTTTATTGTGCTGCTGATTGGCGGCGAAGCATTGCTCATTGCCGCCGTAGGCGGTCTGGTTGGTCTTGGTATTGCATATCCGCTTACCAAAGCTTTTGGCAAAGCCATGAGTAGTTTATTCACCTATGGTTTTGACATCACACCCGGCACCATAGCTTTAGGCGGGTTGTCAATTTTAATTGTGGCGATAGTGTCCGCTTTCTTCCCGACAGCCAATGTCTTGCGTACACGAATTGTCGATGGCTTACGGCATATCGGCTAATAAAGCCATTGCCCATTACCCATTACCCATTATCCATTTAACAAGATAACCTTGCGAAGGTTCGCGCCCGAGAGTTCAGCGAACCTTGAAAATATTGACTCCGCAGCAAGTTTAACCTTCGCAAGGTTTTCTACATCCATTGCAAATTGTCGAGGCTTAATGTATGAACCCAGCTATATTTAGACAATACGATATTCGCGGTGTGATTGATACCGATTTGACCTCCGTCGTTGCCGAGTCACTGGGTCGCGCTTTTGGCACGTACGTCCGCAGGAAAAAGCTCAAAACCGTTGCCGTCGGCGGCGATAATCGGCTGCACACCGATATGCTCAAAGCGCCGTTTATGGCCGGCCTGCAAGCCTGCGGCTGCAAGGTTATCGACATCGGAACCGTGCCCACACCGACCCTTTATTACGCCCATTTTTCGCTTGATAGCGATGCCGCAGTTCAAATCACCGGCAGTCATAATCCTGCCGAGTTTAACGGCTTTAAAATGGTCTTGCAGCGGGAATCCTTTTACGGCGATCAAATTCAGGAATTAGCTCGGATTTGCCGGGAAAATAACTTTGTCAGCGGCAGCGGCTCTTATCGGCAGGAATCCATGTTATCCGCCTATCATGACATGATTGTCGATAAAATAAAGCTGGCCCGCCCGTTGAAAGTTGTTCTCGATGCCGGCAATGGCACCGCCGGTTTCATTGCGCCACAGATTATGCGCTCGCTTGGCTGTGAAGTGGTCGAATTGTACTGTGAACCGGATGGGCGTTTCCCCAACCACCATCCCGATCCGACTGTGCCGGAAAATTTGCGCGATTTAATCGCGAAAGTGCGCGAAACCGGGGCAGATGCCGGCATAGCCTATGATGGCGACTCCGACCGACTTGGCGTAGTCAACGAACACGGCGAGATTTTGTGGGGTGATCAATTGTTAGCCCTTTATGCCCGCGAAATTTTGCAAGAAGGCCCGGCGCCGATCATCTTTGAAGTCAAATGCTCGACCGCCCTGATCGAGGATATCCGCAAGCATGGCGGCGAACCGGTTATGTGGCGAACCGGTCACTCGCTCATTAAAAAGAAGATGAAAGAATTAAACTCACCTTTGGCCGGCGAAATGAGCGGCCACATCTTTTTTAAGCACGAATACTTTGGCTTTGATGACGCCATATACGCCACTGCCCGTCTGCTGCGTATCCTGTCCAAATCCAATGAGCCGCTATCCGGTCTGCTCAGTGACTTGCCGAGTTATCCGTCCACCCCGGAAATTCGCTTCGACTGCCCCGACGACATCAAGTTCAAAGCCGTGGCCAAGCTAAAAGAAGTCTTTACCGGCGATTTTGAGCTGATTGATGTGGATGGTATGCGCGTGGTCTATCCCGATGGCGCGTGGGGTCTGGTGCGCGCCTCTAATACCCAGCCCGTGCTGGTCATGCGCTTCGAAGCCCGCACCATCGAGCGCATGGAAGCAATCAAGCACGAAATGGAAACCAAGCTGCGGGAAGTGATCACCCGGCTTTAGATTTAACTGCTAGAAAAATTCATGAGGGGTTTAAACAAATAGAGAAATCCATGAATGCAAAAAAGAAACTAACGATGCAAACATTTCAGGAACTGTTGAACAAACATCAGTTGCTGGAAAAGTATGAATTGAACCAAATTGGCATTTTCGGCTCGCTGGCCCGCGGCGAAACCGCCCGCGATGTGGACATTTTAATTGAGCAGTTTCAGGATTACCGGCAATTGTTGGCATTTAAAGCCGACTTAGAAAAGCGCCTGCACAAGCCGGTGGATATTGTCATTAAAAAATTTGCCAATCCCATCATTTTGCATCGCGCCCAAAAGGATTTGATTTATGTCACCCGCCCTGCAAAATGACCTGGTGCATATACCCCAGCCTCGACATCTATGTCGTCTTCGAACGTATTACGGATCAACTAAGTGTCCTGCATCCGCAACTCATCAGCGCAGTTGCCGGCGAATTGCGTAGCGGCGCTTTTTCATCTCAAGAATATAGCGCTGCCAAAAGCAGCTATTACTATCGCCACATAAATTTTACCAAAATAGAGCAAGAATTAATCTCTCAAAGACTTTCAAAACCTTGAGATTTGGAAACAGTCTGGTCGCAAAACCTTTATAGTACATACATATACCATGATTAAATTCACCATCCGCTCCCTAAAAAATCTCCACGAAATTCTGACCAGCGGCCTGACCTTGACCGAAATCGAACGCCTGGTAACCGTCGATGCCCCCAATATGTACGAGTACTATATGCGGGGCTCGAACGCGCCGGTCAAAGGCGGCAGGCTCAAAAAGTTTTTGATCTTTCTCAAGAATCTGTTTTTTGCCTTTCTGCTTAAGCTGTCGCCGGCGCGCCGGTTGGTTTATGTCATTTCGCTGATTTTTGTCGGCTTGGCCTGGTGGAAAACCGACTGGCATTTTGCCTTGTACGCTTTTATCATCGCCAACTTTTTAATCGCGCTGGAACTGGCTGATAAGTTGATCACCCGCGACGAATTGGCCGTGGCCCGGGAAATTCAGCGCAGCCTGCTGCCGCTTCAGTCTAACGCACCACCCGGTTATGAAACCGCTTTTTTTTGTGATCCGGCCCGCATCGTCGGCGGCGATTACTATGACTTTATTCCCCTGCCGGATGGACGCTTGCTCGGTGTCGTCGGCGATGTCTCCGGCAAAGGCATATCCGCCGCGCTTTACATGGTCAAAGTCCAAACCATGCTGCACATCTATGCCCAATTTAACCAGAATTTGACCGAGATTGTCGCCCGGCTTAATGATTACCTTTTCGATCAGCTTCATCGGAATTACTTCTTGACCATGACCCTGTTTTGCATCCGACCGGACGGCCGGATAGAACTCTGCCGGGCCGGCCATACGCCTATCCTGTTCTACAGCAATCTGCAGCGTTCGTATCAAATTCTGCAGCCGAAAGGGATTGGCCTGGGCATCATTCCTTCAAATAATCACAAAAAAAATGGCGCCCCGTACACATTACAAAACAAAGACTTTACCCAACTTTTAGAAACCCATCAGCAAGACCTGCAGATTGGCGATACCCTTTTTTTCTACACCGACGGCCTGACCGAAGCTTTTAACGCGCATCAGGAAGAATACGGCGAAGAACGCTTGCTTGAATTGCTCAATCGCTACCAAAACGCACCGCCCGAAACAATGAAAAGCGTGATTCTGCGCGAGCTGTCGGATTTTCGCGGACGGGCCGAGCCAAACGATGACACAACTTTTGTCGTGCTGCAGCGCCAGGCCTGAGACCGAATCAGCCTTAATCCGGGTCAATCTGTAGATGTGCATGAAAAATCCCGCTTATTTGCGACTTTATGCTTGACAAAATTGCCGAAAAAGTTTAGGATTCTACGGGTTTCGCTTCCAGAAATTGCGATTGTAATTGCCGCTTTTATTGGGATTGCGCTCCGGTCAATATTATCATGACCTACCGATTTTTCACTTCCCCCATAGAACTTGACATTTTCGGCGCTCATTCAGTTGTTAACCTTAACAAGTCCGGAGGATTAATGTCCACAGGCTACTATCGTTTTCCGACCATCCACAACGAGACCGTTGCTTTTGTCTGCGAGGATGATTTATGGACAGTTTCCGCTGCGGGTGGTGTAGCCCGTCGTTTGACGGCCAACCGGGGTGAAGCGCGGGGACCGGTTATCTCACCGGACGGCAAGCACATTGCCTTCGTCGGCCAGGATGAAGGCCACTCCGAAATCTATTGCATGCCCGTCGAGGGCGGCAGTGATCGTCGTCTGACCTATCAGGGAAGTTTTGCTACGGTCGTCGGGTGGACGCCGGACAGCCGGGAAATCATTTATGCCGGCGATAGCGGGCAGCCGTTCAGCAAAATTATGATGTTGTGGAAAATCAATCCCGACGGCGGTTTTCCGGAAAAACTGTCCTACGGCCCGGCGCGAATGATCGCCTTTGGGCCAAAAAGCGCCGTTGTCATTGCCCGCAACATGCGGGACTCGGCGTATTGGAAACGTTATCGCGGCGGCACCGCCGGCGACTTGTGGATTGATCCGAACGGCAAGGGGCAGTTCCGCCGTTTGATTTCGCTTAAAGGTAATTTGGGTTCGCCGATGTGGCTGGACGGACGGATTTATTTTCTGTCCGATCATGAGGGCATCGGCAATATCTATTCGTGTCAGGCCAACGGCAAAGATTTGCAGCGGCACACCCACCAGGCGGAATTTTACGTCCGTCACCCCGGCAGCGACGGTCGCCGGATCGTCTACCAGGCCGGCGCAGATATTTACATCTACGACCCGAAAAAAGATAAAGATCAAAAAGTCGCCATCACTTTTCATAGCTCACAGACGCAGCGTGATCGCCGTTTTGTCAGCGCCACATCTTATCTGGAAGACTATTCGCTGCACCCGGACGGTCACTCGGTGGCCATAAATACGCGGGGCCGCGTGTTTACCATGGGCTTGTGGGAAGGCGCGGTCACGCAATCCGGCGAGCGTGATGGCGTGCGCTATCGTCTGAGCCGCTGGTCCAGTGACGGCAAGTCGCTCATCACTGTATCCGATGCCGACGGCGAAGAAGCGCTGGAAATCCATCCGATTGACAAAAAAAGCCTGCCCAAGCGCCTGAGCCAATTAGACATCGGCCGCCCGGTTCAAATGGCGCTGAATCCATTAGCCGACCGGCAGCAGGTTGTATTATCCAATCATCGCTACGAACTGATTTTTGTCGACCTGGACAAAGGCGAGCTTAAAGTTCTGGATCGCAGCAAATTTGGCCGCATCGCCGGGCTGGCCTGGTCGCCGGATGGCGAATGGGTCGCCTACGGTCTGCCCGTGTCCTCCCACACCTCCGTCCTTAAACTGGCTAAAATTGCGACCGGAGAAACCTTCTCAATCACCCGGCCGGACTTTTATGATATGTCGCCGGCCTTTGATCCCGAAGGCAAGTACCTCTATTTCATCTCAACGCGTATCTTTAATCCCGTTTATGACCGAATCTATTTTGATTTAAACTTTCCGCACGGCATGAAGCCCTTCTTAATCACCTTGCAAAAAGATCTGAAATCACCCTTTGTACCGGAGCCAAAAGCGCCGTCCAAGAACAAACCGGAAGAAGATGACGACGCGAAAGACGGTAAGGACGATAAAAACGGCAAGGAAAATAAGGACGAAAAAGAGGCCGCCGCCGACGCCTCGGCTAAAGAGGATAAAGCCGCCGGAAAAGAGAAAAAAGACAAAACAAAGCAGACCCAAATTGACCTGGAAGGGATCGAAAACCGCGTCCTGGCTTTTCCGGTCGAAGAAGGCATTTACGGCGGCATCCGCGGCATCAAAGGCAAGGTTTTATTTTCCGTCTTTCCGGCCAAGGGCAGCTTTCCCGATGAACCGCATCCTGCGGATGACGATGAGCCGGATGACGGTGTGCTCATGATGTATGATTTTGAAGATCAGGAGGATTCGGTCGTCGCGCGCGGCATTACCGGATTTAAACTGTCCCGCGATGCCAAAGCCTTGATTTATCAGGCCGGCGACAGACTGCGAGTTTGGAAAGCCGGTCAAACCATCCGCGGCGAAGGCAGCAAGGGCTGCAATCGCAGCAGTGGTTGGCTGGACTTGAGCCGCATCCGCGTCTCAGTCAATCCGCCGGCGGAATGGAAGCAGATGTATGACGAAGCCTGGCGTTTGCAGCGCGATCAGTTCTGGTCCGAAGATATGTCCGGCGTCGATTGGCAGACGGTTTACAAACGCTACGCGCCCTTACTGGATCGGGTTGGCACGCGCAGCGAAATGTCCGATGTCATCTGGGAAATGCAGGGTGAACTGGGCACATCCCATTGTTATGAAATGGGCGGCGATTATCGGCGATCCCCGCACTATCGTATCGGCTTGCTTGGCGCGGATTTGGTTTTTGACAAGCAGGCAAAAGTCTGGAAAATCGCCCATCTGGTTCGCGGCGACTCTTGGTTGAAAAATGAAGACTCTCCTCTACACGCGCCGGGTTTGAACATCAAGGAAGGCGATATTATCCTGGCCGTCGGCGGTTATGCTGCGGACGAAACGATTTCGCCACCCGAACTGCTGGTCAACTTAGCCGGTCAGGAAGTGACACTGACGCTCAAGGCCGATAACCCGGACGGGCAGCGCACCGTCACCGTCAAGACCTTGCGCGGCGAACAATCCGCCCGTTACCGCGAATGGGTGGAAACGAACCGCAGCTACGTTTACGAAAAGACCAAAGGCCGTGTCGGCTATGTGCATATCCCGAACATGGGCCCGTGGGGTTACGCCGAGTTTCATCGCTATTACCTATCGGAATTTCAGCGCGAAGGCTTGATTGTCGATGTGCGCTTCAACGGCGGCGGGCATGTTTCGCAACTGATCCTGCAAAAGTTGGCTCAAAAACGGCTTGGCTATGACATTGAGCGTTGGGGCACGCCGCAGCCGTATCCGGCCTACACGGTGCTGGGGCCGATTGTGGCGCTGACCAACGAGTTAGCTGGCTCCGACGGCGATATCTTCAGCCATTGCTTCAAACTGCTGAAGCTGGGAACTTTAATCGGCAAGCGCACCTGGGGCGGCGTGGTCGGCATTCACCCGAGACATAACCTGGTGGATGGCACCATGACCACGCAGCCGGAATTTTCCTTCTGGTTTAAAGACGTGGCCTGGAACGTGGAAAACTACGGCACCGACCCGGACATCGACGTGGACATTACGCCGCAGGACTATGCCGCCGGCAAAGACCCGCAAATGGAGAAAGCCCTTGAGGTCATTCTGCGGCAGATGCAGGAGAATCCGCCGCAAGTGCCGGATTTTTCCAACCGGCCCAAATTGACGCTGCCAAAATTACCCAAATAAAATTGCATCACGATTGGTCATAACCGTTTTATTTCATTCAAAAATTTTTAGCTTGAAAAATTTATGCGTAGCATAATGGCGCAATGACACAAAGCATCATCAGGCTTCTTCAACAGCTTGTGACTTTTTGAGTCCTTGTGATTTTATGGCGTATGAGTAATTCAGGTTAAGCATTAACCCAAAGGAGAAAATGCGATGCGTCGAGAAATTCATCAATGGTGGAGTCCCAGCCTGGGACAAGATATGCCGGTTGTATGCTATGGCCATCATGGCATAGCGCTGCTGATGTTCCCCACAGCGGCAGCCGATTATCTGGAATACGAACGTTTTCACATGATCGATTTTATCACACCCTATATTGAAATGGGCAAAATAAGAGTTTATTCGATCAACAGCATTAACGCCGAAAGCTGGATGAACGGCGACATGCACCCGGCTCACAAAGCCATTCGCCATCAGGAGTACAACAATTATATCTACAACGAAGTTGTCCCGTTTATCTGGCATGATAGCGGCGAACGCTGCTCCATCATCACCACCGGCATCAGCATGGGCACGCTGCACGCCGGAAACGTCATCTTCCAACGCCCCGACCTGTTTGACGGCGGCATCTTGATGAGCGGCTCGTTTGACCTGAAACGCTATACCGATGGTCATTGGGACGAGAACGTCTATTATAACAGCCCGGTTGATTATCTCAACAACCTGAATAGCGGCTGGCAGTTAGACATGCTGCGCCAAAAACAGCATATTCATATCGTCACCGGTCAGGGAGCCTATGAGGCGCCGGACCGTTCCATTGAATTGGCCTATTTACTGCGCCGCATTGGCGTCCCATGTGAGCTGGACCTGTGGGGACATGACATGCGCCACGACTGGCCGACCTGGTACAAAATGCTGCCCTATTACTTAGACACCCGTTTCTGAATCCAACCCGCCCGCCTGGTCTATCCCGACAGTCGGGCGCTTCCCAAATCGGCAAGCAGCCGTTCCGGCCCAAACCGACCGCAACCCGGTCTGTTTCTCAGAAAACCTTACGGCTAAGACGCAAAAAGCGAAGCAATATTTATATTGCTTCGTTTTTTTTTTTTGCTCTGGATTATTCATCACTTCATCCCGGAGCAGCAAGCTTCCAGCTTGCCCCCCAAGCCAACAAATTTGAATGTAAGCATTTGTCTAACCCCATGGACTCGTTCCAAAACTCTGTTTTGGAACGCAATTGTCTGGGAAACTCTGTTTTCTCTTCCTCATTCCTGCAAGATGAAACAGAGTTTCGCCTGCAAGTGCGCTCCCAATCAGAGATTGGGAACGAGAGGCTGGCCCGCCAACGTGGTGGGACTAATACTTACTTTGAAATTTTCAAGCCCCATCGGGGCGGCTTGTTTGTAGCAGACCGGGGCTGGAAAGAACCTTACAGCCCCATCGGGGCGACCCGTTTAATGGGTACGATTTTTTTGCGTCTCACAAGTCGCCCCGATGGGGCTAATTCGGATGTGGTTCGCTTTCTACAAACAGGCCGCCCTTACAGGGCTTGAGAACAGGTCAATCGTCCAAATGCGGAAGTTATTTAATACGCAAGTCCTAAGCAAGCGCTCATCGGCGCCGTGCTTATTGGGCAACAGCCCTGATATCGAGCGCAAAAGCCTTTGCGCGGCAATTTTAGACCAACCCGGCCATTTTCTTACCTGTTGATATGAAAGACGCCAAATTTCAATTGAATATTGTCTCGAAAAGCTGTATGATTTACAGGACCTGAATTATTCATGAAATGACCACGAAGTACTCGAAATACACGAAAATAAAGGATTGCAGCGCGTGACGCCAAAATTTTGAATTTTATCTGTCTGAGCTACGCAACGCTTTAATTGGCTGAAAGACACGATTTTGTGTAACAAATTCGCCAATACCTGACCACAAATGGATACTTGTAAAATTTTATGAATTACCCCTTCCTCGAATTTCACATCTCGCGCAAGTCCCGCGACCGCTACAAATTCGATCTGAGCCTGTTTGCGACCAACGGCAAGGTGAAGAGAATATGACCGCTATTCAACCCATTCTTAAAAATGTGCGCGCACAACTTAACGAACTGTACGGGAAGCGTTTAAGCCGAATTATTTTATATGGCTCATACGCTCGCGGTGACGCAACCGAACAATCGGATATCGATTTGCTGATCGTGCTCAAAAAAATGACTCGGCCCGGCGCAGAAATTGATCGCATGGGCGCTCTGATCACCGATATCAATCTTGACCAAGATGTTTTGATTTCAATTTATCCTATTTTGGAATCGGACTATCAATCACTCAACAGCCCACTGTTAATTAATGTCCGTCGGGAGGGGGTTGTGGTATGAAAGAAGTTCAAACGCTCATGGCGCGGGCAGACAAATACCTGAAAAGCGCTAAGTTGCTCATCGACGAGGACGATAACGAATCGGCGGTATCGCGGGCATACTACGCCATGTTTTACGCCGCTGAAGCCGTTTTGTTGACTAAAGGTTTGGCATCCGATTCGCACAAAGGCATTATATCCATATTTGGTGAGCATTTTATCAAAACCGGCGTGTTTCCAAAAAATTTAGGTCGGTACTTGAATCAAGCGTTTAACAAGCGTCAAGTCGGCGACTATTCGCATGATTTTGTCTTTGTGGAAGTCGAGGCCGAGCAAGTCTTGGCCGAAGGACATGATTTTGTGAAACAAATTCGCCAATACCTGACCACAAACGGATACTTGTAAAATTTTATGACCTACCCCTTCCTCGAATTTCATGTGTCACGCAAAGCCCGTGACCGCTACAAGTTCGACCTGAGCCTGTTTGCCACCAACGGCAAAGTCATCTTGACCAATTTTTCGGCGTCGCGTCAGTTCGCCCACAAAATGAACGAAGTGCGCGATGTGGTGGCCTTCCCCGAAGAAGCCGTCAAAGCCAGCGAAATCAACGCCATGGGCCTGATCGACGAGATGCTGCATTTTATGATCCATCTCTACCGGCAGCATGTCAACGCTAGTGTCATCGAAGGCGCCTTGCGCTGGCTGCAGGATCGTTACACGCCGGATGAGATTGACGAGACGCTGCTGACATTTGTGGAAGAATTTCCGCCGATTGGCGTCTATCGCGGCAAGATGACCGCCGCCCAATATCTCAAGGGCAAAAGCAACGATATCCCCAACCGCTATCTGGCGCTGGAAGAAATGTTCATCCTGTGGATCGAAAACAGCAATCCCGCCTTTGCCCGCTATCAGGAATTGATTGACGACAGCGCACTGGAAAAAAAGAGCATTTACACCGAAATTATCGCCCAAACCACCAATTATTTTGAACATCAACCGCCACCGATGACCGGCCATCGCACGTTGCTGGACTTGCTGTTCGAGCCGGCCAAGCTGCACCCGCATTCGCTGACCGATCAATTGGAAGCGCTGCGCCAATATCTCGTCAAGACGCAAGACAACTGGAAGCGCGAGCAAACCGAAAAAATCAAGGAAGAGTTCCGCCAAAAAAATCAGCCGCTGCCGGAAACTTTTCATATTCCGGATTTGGTGGATGTCAAGCTGCTGCATCGGCCATTAACGGCCATTGATTTCATCAAAGAAGAGGCGGAAAAGCCCGTCTTTCAGGGCGCACTCAAAGCCGAAACACTGGTCAAAAGTTTTTGGGGTGAAGAACGCGAGCCGGAAGGCTACACCAACGACCTGGACTGGATGCCCGGCTGTATTTTGATCGCCAAAAATACGTATGTCTGGCTGGAGCAAATGAGCAAGAAATACGACCGGAAAATCAGCAAGCTGGACCAAATCCCCGATGAAGAATTGGACACCCTGGCCCGCTGGGGCGTCAACGGACTGTGGCTGATTGGCCTGTGGGAACGCAGCCACGCTTCCAAGAAAATCAAGCAATTGTGCGGCAATCCGGACGCGGAGGCCTCGGCCTATGCCCTGCTGGATTATGCCATCGCCAAAGACCTGGGCGGCAAAAAGGCTTTTGGAAAGCTGAGCAAACGCGCCAAAAAACGCGGCATCCATTTAGCCGGCGACATGGTGCCAAACCACATGGCGATGGACTCCAAATGGGTCTTGGATCATCCGGAATGGTTTCTCCAATCGGATACCCCGCCCTATCCCAGCTACACATTTGAAGGCCCAAACGTCGGACGCACCAAAAAAATGCGCATCTATCTTGAAGATAAATACTACAGCCGCAAGGACGCCGCCGTCGTCTTCAAACGGGTAGACGCCAAAACCGAAAAGGCCGCCTACATCTATCACGGCAACGACGGCACCAACATGCCCTGGAACGATACCGCCCAACTCAACTTTTTGCTGCCGGAAGTGCGCGAGGCCGTGATCAAAGCCATCATCCATACAGCGGATTTTTTCTCGATCATTCGCTTTGACGCGGCCATGGTGCTGGCCAAAAAGCACTATCAGCGGTTGTGGTTTCCACAGCCGGGCACAGGCGGAGCCATAGCTTCACGCTCGGCGTACAGCATGACCCAGGAAGAATTTGACGCCCAAATTCCAGCCGAATTCTGGCGCGAAGTCGTAGACCGCATGGCCAAGGAGCGGCCAAATACGCTGCTGCTGGCCGAAGCCTTCTGGCTCATGGAAGGCTACTTTGTGCGGACATTAGGCATGCATCGCGTTTACAACAGCGCCTTTATGAACATGCTGCGCAACGAGGAAAACGCCAAATACCGCCAGACCATCAAAAACATTCTGGAGTTCGATCCCGACATCATGAAACGCCACGTCAACTTTATGAGCAATCCCGACGAAGAAACGGCCCTCCGTCAGTTCGGTAAAGAGAGTAAGTACTTCGGCGTATGTATGTTGATGGTGACGACGCCGGGCCTGCCCATGTTCGGACACGGCCAGGTAGAGGGTTTTCACGAGAAATACGGCATGGAATACCGCCGCGCCAAACACCATGAAACGCCCGACGACCATTTGATTCATCGGCATGAGCGCGAAATCTTCCCGCTGCTGAAAAAACGGCGCATGTTTGCCGATGTCGAAAACTTTTGCCTGTACGATTTTGTGATGGAAAACGGTCATGTCTACGAGGATGTCATTGTCCAATCGAATGCGCACGACGGCGATCGGGCGCTGGTTGTTTTTCTGAATAGTCCCGGCAAAGTCAAAGGCTGGATTCGGACTTCGGCCCGCTATTTGATCAAAGGCGAAGTGGCGGCGCGAAATGTGGACGGCGAGTGGGTGGAAGCGGAAGAATTGGAAATTAAGAATGAGGAATTAGGAATTAAAAAAACGTCTTTGCAGGATAAAGACGTAGCTTCGAAATCAAACAAAACGTCTTTGCAGGATGTCGGGACGGCTAAAATATCGGATAAAGTGGCTTCACAAAAAAGCAATGTCGTGAAACAAGCGGACAAAGTTGAAATCGCGAAACCAACAGTTGTTGAAGCGCCTAAAAAAGCGACAAAAGCAGCGGCGGATACCGGAAAACCAGGCGCAGAGACTCCTGCGCCTGAAGATACGGAACCTTCGCCGGAATCCAATCTGGTGATTCGCGAACGAGGAAAGTTTGAGCGCAAACTGCTGGTAGACGGCCTGCAGATCAAACCGGCGGATGACGTTTACTGCGCCTATCGTGACCACATCACCGGCCTGGAATACATCGTCAGCAGCCAAACGCTGGCCGTCAAAGGTTTCTACGTCGAACTGGAAGCCTACGACTACCATCTTTATATGAACTTTCGGGAGATTAAAGATAATGCCGAGCAGCATTACAAACAACTGACAACCTATCTGAACGGACGAGGCGTCGCCAGCATTGATCTGACTTTGCTGGAACTTGTCGCCAAGCCCGTCCACCTGCCGTTCCGCCGCCTGATTAACCAAAACATGCTGGAACGCCTGTTTGCCGGACGCCAAAAAACCCGCAAAAAAGTTGACCCGGAGCTGGTAAAGGAAATCGTCATACTGCACACCGACTTGCTGACAGCGGCCAAAGAATTTGCCCAGACGCCCGGTAAACCGACCAAAATCACCGGCGCGATGAAACGGACATTAACGGCGACGCTGCAACTGCCCCAGCTCAAAGCAAAGTTGGGTGGCAAGAAGATCAAAAGAGACCTGAAAACTGCGGTAGCCAGAATTGAAACACGATTGGACGGCGATCTCCTGAATTGGGCCACCCTCTTTTCATGGATATTCGTGCGCGATTTTGGCAAGCTAAAAAGCGACAAAACCGGCTATGAAGAAATCGGTCGCGACTGGCTTGACGAGTGGACTTTGAATAAAGTTCTGGAAAATATATTGCAACCGTTTGGCCAGACCGCTGACGACATTCCGGGCCGGATCAATTTAATCAAAACACTGATGCTGCATCAAAACCGGTTTAAAAATCTGACTCCGCCGACCAAACCAGCGCGAAAAAAATCGTCGGCCAAACCCGCGGCAAAAAACATTCCCTTGCCGACTGCCGCGCTGAAAAATGAAAAGCCGGCCTATCAATTTATCACCGCATTATTGAAAGATACGGACGCCCGCAACTACATCCGGGTCAATCGGTTCCAGGAAGTGCTGTGGTTTGGCAAGGAACTTTTTGATGATTTAATCGACTGGCTGTACATCATCTCCATTGTCGAACTGCTGGCCAGACCGAAGCTGAAAAAGGCCGACCTGGCGCAGGAAATTTTGCGCTGCAACGCGTTGATAGCCGAAATTCACACCGCCGGCGACCAATCCGAGTATCAGATCGAAAAATTAGTCAACATTTTGCAAAAACCCGCCAAAAAAGCGCAGGTAAGACACAAGCTGAACCGAAAACCCGCCGCGAAAAAAGCAAAGCCACCCAAAACTAAAAAGCCGAAAACCCGCGTCAGGCCTAAAGCTGCACGGATCAACAAGACCTAACCCGAGCAAGCCGCAACCAAAAAGCTCTCACGCAAAGGCGCCAAGCCGCAAAGCAAATAATTTTCTTGGCTTCTATGCGACTTTGCGTGAGGGTATTTTCTCGATCTTCGGATCGTTTTTTTTTGTTTACAAGCCTGACGTTTTCGGTTATGATAATGACCTTACCTCCCGGAAATCCATCCACATGTCTTCTATAGCGACATGTGGAGAAATGTCATTTTTCAAGAGTTCATCGCACATTTTCAAGTAATTACACACTCAAAAATGACCTTTCTTGGACTTTATCACACCTCCTATATGCTTGCTGAAGCCATGATTTTTCTTTTTTGCATTTTCGTGCTAATGTTGCCGGCTACGCTGCGGGCCGACAATGCCGATTGCGTTATAGCCCTAACGGACGGCCCGACCCGGCTGGCGTTGGGGCGGCATCTGCAATATGTCGAAGACCCGACCGGTCGGCTGACCTTTGCCGATATTCGTTGTCGCGACTTCGATGACAACTGGATTGCGTCCAAATCCGATGTGCCGAACTTTGGCTTTTCAAATTCGGCTTATTGGGTGCGGCTGCCATTCAAAAATCAGTCTGAAAAGTCACTTCCTCTTCTTTTGGAATACGGCGTGTCGTCCATACGCGAGGCGGATTTTTATACGACGGACGGGCGAGTTTATCGGGCCGGTTATGATCAACCTTTTTCCCAACGCCAAATCAACTACCGCAACGCCGTCCTTCCTTTTGAATTTGGCCCGCTTCAAGCGGATACGCTTTATGTGCGGGTTCGATCTTATGTGGCGGTGCATTTGCCATTTTCGGTGTATACCCAGGCAAAGTTTATGGAGGTCAGTCAACAAGCCCAATTCGGTTGGGGGCTGTATTTTGGGCTGATGATCATCATGGCCTTGTACAACCTGTTTCTTTTCTTTGGGTTACGGGACATCAACTACCTGTATTATACGGCTTGCGTTATAACGATGGGATTGTTTCAGTTCAGCTTTGAAGGGTTTGCCTTTCAATACCTTTGGCGCGAGAGTCTGTGGTGGAACTCACAAAGCATTTCGACTTTTGTAGCATCGCTTGGGTTTTTTGTCCATGCTTTTTGCCAGTCATTCCTGAATACCAAAGCGTACTTGCCCAGGATGCATAGACTGTTGACCGTTCTTAAATGGATTATCGCTTTTATCGGCATCGGCGGGCTATTTGCCCCGTTTTACATCAGCGGGTTTTTAATGCTGATCTTTGCCCTGTTCGCCGTCTGCGTCATGATCCTGACCGGGCTGATCCGGTTATGGCAAGGTTTTGCGGCGGCCAAGTTTTTTGTGTTGGGCTGGATCGCCTTGCCGGTCGGGGGGTTGGTCACAACCTTATGGCTATTGGGCGTCATTCCGGAAACGCCGCTTGTCGCCCATTCCGGGGTCATCGGAAGCGCCCTGGAGGTTTGGCTGCTGTCGCTGGCCTTAGCCGATCGCTACCGGGTCATCAAGCTGGAAAAAGAGGCGGCCCAGGCCGAAGCCCTGCGGTTGCAGCAGCAGACCGGCGCGGATTTGGAACGGCAGGTGACCGAGCGCACGTCCCAACTGCAAGCCGCCAACGAAAAGCTGGTGGAGTTGGATCAATTTAAGCAGGGCATGTTGGGGATGATCGTCCACGACCTGAAAAATCCACTGAGCGTCATGATTACGGCGTTGGATTCCCATTCTCTCAGGTCCCAGCTTGATATTCTAAAGCAAGCCACGCGGCAAATGGTCCATTTAGTGCAAAACATCCTCGACGTGCAAAAATTTGAAGACGCCCATATTGATCTAAAAACAAAATCGTGCCCGCTTCATACGCTGGTGGACGACGCGCTCCGGCAAGTGCGTTTTGTGGCCGATGCAAATCGCACACAGTTTGCGGTGAATATCCCGGAGCGGTTTATTGTGCAGGTGGATGGCGACATGATTGTGCGGGTGCTGGTGAATCTGCTGACGAATGCCGTTAAATTTACGCCCGACGGCGGTCGGATTACGGTTCAGGCCGAACCGATGTCATCCGATTGGGTCACAGTGCGAGTTGTGGACACCGGCGCCGGCATTGCCCCGGAAAATTTGGCGACCGTCTTCAATAAATTCCGTCAGGCCGAGGCGCGGGATTCCGGCATCATGCCCTCAACCGGTTTGGGTCTGTCATTTTGCAAGCTGGCGGTGGAGACGCACGGCGGCCAGATCGGGGTTGAGTCCACGCCGGGTCAAGGCAGCGTCTTCCGGTTTACCGTGCCGGGCGGGTTGGAATCGGCCTCGCCCGGCGCGCTGGAGAAACCGCACCCTCAAGTTCAACTGTCGGCGTCCGAGCATGCGTATCTGGCAGTGTTTATCACTCAACTCCGGCAGCTTGAAATAGATGAATTTTCTGAGCAGCGGGCAATATTGAGGCAGATTCAACCGGATGCCGGTCCAAATATCCGGGAATGGCTGAAAGCTTTACAACTTGCATTGGATACGGAAGATGACGACTTGTACAAGGAGTTGCTATGCCGATAAAAAAGGACGTAATTCTGTTGGTGGATGACGAAGTCGCCTATCTGCATAGCATGGCGGAAGCTTTTGAGGCGGCCAATCTGCCCTACAAAATTCATAAGACGATCAAGCCGTTTAAGGCGGTAGAAATTGCTCGCGCCTTGCAGCCGGATTTGATTATTACCGATTGGGATATGCCCAAAATGACCGGTATCCAACTGATTCTGGCCTTAAAGGATTACGAGGAAACCCGCGATATTCCGATCATCATGTGCACCGGCATTCGCATCGAATCTACTGACCTGGCCGAAGCGCTGCGCGCCGGGGCGGTGGATTTTATCCGCAAGCCCATTGATACGGTGGAGCTGCTGGCCCGAACGCGCATGATGCTGCATCTGGGTCAAAGTACTCGCCAAATAAAGCAGCAGAATCAGCAATTGGCCCGCCATATCGAAATTCAGCAAAAGCGGCTTTTGGAAATTGCCGAAACCGTTGCCGACAAAAACAAAATGATCGCCGAACTGCAAGCGCGCCTGCCGGAAACGCCCGCCGAAGAGTTAGCGCTTAAAACCATCACCGAGCTGCGCGCGCTTTTGGATAAAGAAAAGGATTGGGCCACCTTTGAAGCCCACTTTGACATCAATTATCCCCAGTTTTTAATGCGCCTAATGGCAGCCTTCCCCCAGTTATCCAAACAAGAATTGCGTATCTGTATGCTGATCAAGGTCGGTATGAGTTCGACTCAAATAGCGAACCTGCTCTTTTTAGCCAAACGCAGCATTGATTCCCACCGCCACAATATCCGCAAAAAAGTCGGCCTCGATGTGGAGCAGGAATTGTCTCTGTTTTTGGAGACGATTTAAGTAATTGCTCAAAAAGTGGTGGTAAACCTAACCTTGCGAAGGCTTCAGTGCACGACTTCACAAGTTTTGCAGTAAAGCCTTCGCAAGGTTACCCACGCTTTTTGAGCAATTACCGATTTAATTGCCAAGGTGGCGTCTATCTATATTTTAGTGATATGTAAGATTTCAGCCCCAGCGGGGCGATCCGTTTGTAGAAACAAGCGCCAAATATAGAATTGATAAGCCCCGGAAGGGCGACCCATTCATCCGGGCAGTCGTTGACAGGTCACCCCTAACGGGGTTAATTCGGATAATATTTGGAGCAATTTCTGCTACAAACAGTCCACCCCTAACGGGGTGAAAAGCGAAGCATGATTGCATAACCTATTTTATAACAACACGTTGACGGCGTACATTCAAATCTTAGTAACATTGGGCTTTAGCCATTTTTTCGACCTGGTAAAAAATGAAAGATTATGCCCATTGCCAGTATAAATTTATCGAAAAAATTCCGTACCAAATAAATTTCTTTCCGTACTGCGTATTTCCTATTTTCCCCTAAATTGTCCCATGTCGCCAAAGTTGTCTGTTTACGGTTGGATTGACTGACCGGCTGAAAGGGTCGGCGACGCCCCAAACAGACGGGCCGGGCAGCCGGATTCTTCCGGGCGAAACGGCAGCATCATCAACGGATTCCGTCACTTACGGGAGGCGGAATCCGTCCATCTTGCCTTCAATTTTATTCATTCATTTTAAGAATAACCTTGCGAAGGTTCACGCTGGGGAGTTCGGTGATCCATGAAAGTATTGACTCCGCAACAAGTTTAACCTTCGCAAGGTTACTTGCATCAGCATTCCATTTTATTCATTCATTTTTAAGAATAACCTTGCGCAGGTTCACGCTGGGGAGTTCGGTGAACCTTGAAAGTCTTGACTCCGCAACAAGTTTAATCTTCGCAAGGTTACCTGCATCCATTTAAAAGGAGGCGTCTCATGAAACGATTCACCTTATCCATCACGGTTCTGTTTACCCTGCTGTTGACGACCCAATTGCTGTGGGCCCAATCGGCCAAGATCAGCTTCCAGGGCGTGCTGCGCGACAATGTCGGCCGCTCCGTGGCCGACGGCACGTACGCGCTGACCTTCAAGTTCTACACCGCCGCTACCGGCGGGACGCAAGTCGGCTCCAACATCGCCAAGAACGTGACCGTCGAAAACGGCGTCTATTCGGTCATCTTAGACAGCACGGATTTGACCGGCATTCCGTTCAACGCCGATTATTTTGTGGCCGTGGTCTATAACGGCGTGGAGTTCCCGACCCGCGGCGATCTGACCGCATCGCCCTATGCCATGTCGCTGCTTGGCACCAGCAACATTTTTCCCGGTAGTGGCAGTGTGGGCATCGGTATCACCAACCCGACTTTTGACCTGTGTATTGGTGACAATGACACGGGTATTGATCAGCTCAGCGACGGCGTTTTGGCTATCAAGACCAATAATACCCAGCGGATCCGCATCAACTCCAACGGCAATGTGGCCATCGGCGCAAACACCACGCCGGCCATTGATCTGGCTATCGGCGATGACAACTCCGGTTTGAATTTTACCTCCAACGACAGTCTGGGCATTTATACCAACGGCGTGGAGCGGATGCGCTTTGACAGCAGCGGTAAGGTTGGTATTGGCACAAATGCCCCATCCACTCGGCTGCACTTTAAAGGCACGACAGCCACCGACGCCGTATTCTTTCTGGAGCCGGGTGATTGGAACGGCGCCGGCGATTATGCCGAAATCCGCTTTGGCGATACCTCGCATTACATTCGCGCCGAGCATAGCACCGGCATGACTTTTCACGACACGGATCGGTTTTATTTTAGCGGCTCCCGTGTGGGCATCGGCACCAACGATCCCCAGGCGATGCTTGATGTGCGGGGTACCAACGTCAATTGGAATCATGGTGCAAATGCCGACCAGTATTATTACGACGGTCAATCCAACGATAATAACGCGAGTACAAATGTGGTAGCTTATTTTGATAACTGGATTATGATCAAAAACGGTCTGATTGCCGCTCAATCCCCAACCCTATCCGATGCTAGGGCCAAGGTGATTATCGGGCAAAGCCATTCGGATGCCGATTTGAAAAAACTGCAGCAAATTAAGGTCACGGATTTTCGCTGGATTGATAAATCCCTTTGCGGCGACAAGGTTCAAAAGAAGGTCATTGCTCAAGAGTTGAAAGAAGTCTATCCCGAAGCGATTACGTATGTCGAGAAGGCCATTCCGAATGTATATGAAAATGCCGCCGATTTTCAGTATAACGCGGACAACCGGCTGCTGACGATCACGACAACCAAGCGGCACGGGTTTGTTGCCGGGGACTTTGTTGACATCTATGTTGACGCCGGCGATTTGAGCAAGACCGAAGTTAAAGAAATCATCTCCGAAAACACCTTTGCCGTCTCGTGCGAACACAAGCCAAAAGGCGTCTTCGTCTATGGCAAATGGGTCAATGACTTTCACATCGTTGATTACGACGCCATTGCCATGCTCAACGTCAGCGCCACGCAGGAGCTGGCCCGCGAGAATGAAGCGCTCAAGGCCAAAGTCACTGCGCTGGAAGCGAAAGTGGCCGAACTGGAGCAACTGAAGACGCGCTTTGCCCAAGTCGAAGCCATGTTGAAACAGCAACCCGCTGTTAAACAAACCAGCCTCCACTAAGAAATGACATTTCTCCAAGAAATGTCATTTCTACCACCCCTAAAACGGAGGTTAGCATGAAAAATCGGAAATATTTTTTTGACTGGCGGCTCTGGCTAATCACGGCCATACTGCTTCTGAGCGCGACCCCGGTCCTGGCCCAGAGCGGCGCGCCGGCGGACAACCGCTTTATCCTGGTCAACTGCGCCATTACGGCCACCAAGACCAACACCAACACGCTGACGCTGACGATCGGGCAGCCGATGGTCACCAACCTCGGCTTTTCCACGACGGGCAGCAGCGAGCTGGGCTTTTGGGCGCAGCTCAAGATGCAGCCTATCAGTCCATTGATATTTGCCACCGACGGGGCTTATCCCGACAAGGTCGTGGTCAGTTGGGAAGAGGACGCGCTGAGTCCGTCGGCGCAGAACGGCTTTAAAATCTTCCGCGAAGGCAGCTTGCTGGCTACTGTCGGTTATAACGTGACCGAGTATCAGGATTTTAACGTCATGGCCGGAAAGTTCTATCAATACAAAGTTTTGTCTATTAATCAATACGGCGAAGGGCCGACTGGCGACGACATCGGCTTTGTCAACCCGAATGGCACCGTCACCGGACAGGTAAAGACCCAGAATGGCCGGGCCGTGCCCGGTTCAAACGTCAGCCTGACGCCGTTGGTGGGCAATGCGCTGCAATTTGACGGGGTGAATGATTATGTGGACTCGCCGGCCTTGATCCAATTTGGTAAAGCCGACTTTACCATCGAAGCCTGGATCAAGACGACCGCCACTGTCGCCCAGGGCATTCTGACCAAAAATGACGCCGATACCACGTGGGAAGCGGGCGAAAAGTCGTTCTATCTGACTAACGGCGGCGTGCCGCAATTCGTCGGTTTTGGCAACAACTTTATCAAAGGCACGACCGCGGTGAATGACGGCGCGTGGCATCATCTGGCCGTGGTGTGGGATTACAGCAGCGGCACAAGCGGCACGGGCAAAATCTATGTGGACGGGCAGAACAATACCAACACCGGCACGACCAACTATGCCGCTACCAACAATGATGTGTCCGGGCATACCATTAAAGTGGGCGGGAAAAACGGCGGTACCGAGGCGCCCAACTATTTCTCCGGCAGCATTGACGAAATACGCCTCTGGAATACGGCCCGCACGATTGACGAAATCCAGACCTACATGAGCCGCAGTCTGAGCGGCAGCGAGGTCGGTCTGGCGGCCAACTATCCCTTTAACGAGGGCCTGAGCAGCATTGCCTTTGACCTGACCGCCAACAGTTATGACGCCAAAATCGTTGGTCCGGCCTGGACCAGCGACAAAGCCCCGGTCTATTACGTCGGCACCACCGATGACGACGGCAACTATCAAATCAACGGCATCAATTACGGTTCCGGCACGACCTTTACGGCCACGCCGTCGCAGGTCACGCCGATTAACTCTTATTCGTTGAGTTTGGACGGCACGGATGATTATGTGGTGATCGCCCATGACGACCGACTGGAGCCGGAGTCCTTCACCATCGAGTTGTGGGCTAAGACCAATATCACCAACAAGCTGATGACCGTGCTGGACAAGCGCAAGAATAATAGCGGCGTCTTGCAAGGCTATACGATTCAATTAGGCAACACCGGCCAGATTCGCGGCGGGCTGGGCAACGGCGCCAGTTGGAATCTGCTCAGCGGCTCCACCTGGGCGGCTAATGTGTGGCATCATGTGGCCCTGGTCTACGACGTCACGGCTGCTCAGCTTATGTTTTATGAAGATGGCCAGCTTAAAAATCAAACCACCGTCACCGATCCCCTCTATGATTCCACCCGCAATCTGGAACTTGGAGCGACGTTGAAGGACGGGCCGGTTGCCGAGGCCTTTAGCGGCAATCTGGACGAAATCCGTATCTGGAAAATCGCCCGCAGTCAAGACGATATTCAACTCACCATGAGCAATATTTTGAACGGCGATGAGGCCGGGCTGGTTGCCTATTATCCCTGCAACGAAGGCAGCGGCGATATTGTGTCCGATATCAGCAATGACGGCGACAGCGGCACGCCGTCTATTACCGGCGCATTGATGAACGTAGATACCGGTACGGTTTGGTCAACGAATTCGGCTAATCCCGAAACGGTCGAACACGAATTTTCGCCGCAAACCCGTGTGGTCACCCTGACGCCGAGCAATACGGCGGTCAACAATGTGGATTTTACCGATCTGACCCAGATTCCCGTGTCCGGTTTTGTGCGCTTTGAAGGCACGTTGTGCTTTGAGGAAAACGTGGAGATTTTGGTGGACGGTTCGTCGTACAATCCCAAAATTTTTACCGACGAAAACGGCAGTTTTGTGGCCGAATTTGAGCCGGGCACAAGCCATCGCCTGACGCCCGTTTTGGCCGGTCACACCTTTAATCCGGCCTTTTGGGATGTGACCAATTTGGTTGCGCCCAAGGCCGGGCTTGTCTTCCGCGATCAAACCCTGCGTACGCTGACGGTCAAGGTTTACGGTGGCACGCCGCTATGCAATATCCCGCTGATTCCGTCGAGCGGCAACCTGTCCATCACGGTCGGCACCAACCCGTCTTGTTATGAAATCACCCAAAATCTGACTTCGGGCACAAGCAAAACTTTCACCAATCTGCCCGCGTACAATTTTGTCGTGACGGTTGCGCATCCCGACGGCAATATTACGTTTGACGGGCAGCAAGTGGATTTGACTACCGGAAATGATACGCTCAGTTTTGAATATCACGCGCCGATTCAAGTGGCCATCACTGGCTTAAGCACGCCGGGTGGAGGCTGCACGAACTTCACGGGTCCATCGGGTGAAGCATTGACCGCTGCGCCCATTTTGGAGCAGGCCGGGCAATATGCCTTGAATTTTTCAATCTTTGAAAATTACACGCCGTATGGCGGCAACTGCGCGGTGGACACCGGCTATGTGATTGTCAGCAACAGTGTCGCCGACAAACCGGACACGACCATTTATTTCGGTAACGGCACGGTCACTAATTATCACTTTACCGTCGGTGATCCCAATTTGCTGAGCGGTGGCGATCATCCCTACCAAAAATCGCTGCAAGTGACCGGTTACGAACTTGTACAAAGCGCGGAGGACAGTTCGTGGACATCGGGCCGCTCGGGTTCGGACATCGAATGGCTCTATGTGCAGGGTGATCGGCTGCGCGGCGACAATTTTGTCACGATGAAGACGCATGACATGCCCATGTTCGTTCTGCGCGACCCGCCCGGCGATAAAAGCTATTCCTATCTGCTCCGCAACAATGCAACCTCCACCACCAAGCGTTTTCTGTTCGATTGGACCGAGGAGTTCGGTTACGAAGGCACGTCCTACCGTGGTCCGGACGTCTCAATCGTTGTGCCGTTGGTTGGCAATCTACTTGAGACGGATATGGATCTAAACATGGATGCCTCATTGGCGTTTACTGTGAAACGCTCGTCACGACATGAGGTAACCATCGGAATGTCCGCTACAGAACACTTTCGCACGTCGGATAATGAAACCAATTCTATCGGTGGCAAAAATCTGGGGGATGTCTTTGTCGGCCTCGGTTTCAATTTAAAGGTGAGCGAGACGGACCAACTGCGCTGGAATGAAAATACGTGCACCCTGAGCAAGGGCAGCGGCTTTTCCATCACCGATTTAAACATCGCCGGCGGTTACATTTATTCCGAACATCACATTTTGAATACCCTGCTGCCCCATTTGCAGGAACTCTACTGCGCCACGACGCCGGACAGTTGCGGTCTTACCGCTCCGGCCGATACGGCACTGCTTGGCCAATTGACCGATGCCCAGATTGACATTCTGTCGGAAATGAGAAATTGGATTGATTTACTCAAATACAATGCCGACTCGCTCAAAACATATAAGGATGAAGATCTGGCCGGGCATCTAATCAATGGCAATCTGTCCTCCGTTTCCTTTGACGGTGGCAGCGGCGGTTACAACTACGAGGTCACCAACACCCGCCACGAACTCCTGGAAACGGAAACCATCGCCACGTTGACCAGCAACAACGGTATTCAAACCGGCATGAAGTTTGTCGGCCTGGGCGGTAGCGATAAGATTTGGTTTAAAGATATAACCACCTATTCCCTTCCGGCTAATTTTGGAACAGGGGGCGATGGCGGGGAAGCACAGCTTTACGCCTTGCAAGCGCTGCTGACTTTGCGAACCGCGCTTTATATCTATACTCAGCCCTTTCAGTATTATGCGTTAATTTCCGACCCTCATTACGGCGGCGTTTGGGGGACCGTTGCGTTGATCAGCGCCGGATGGGCGGTTGCTACATCTGCTTATGGCAACGGTATCGGTTGGTGGTTAGCGCCGAGCTTCCGCACCGGCACCGGCGAAACTTCTGAATTCACAACCAAAGGTTTTCATCTGGAAGACAACGATCTGGGCGACGCCTTTTGGGTGAATGTTTATGATGACGGCGTGTTTGGCACCTATTTCAAACTTGTGGCCGGCCAATCCTCCTGTCCCTGGGAAGCGGGCACGGCCAAGCGTGAAGACCCGGCGTTGAGTGTTTCGCCGGCAATTCAAACGGAAGTCCTGCCGGACGAACCGGCTGTCTTTATCCTGAATTACGGCAATACGAGTGAGACCGATGAAGACCGCTGGTATCAGGCGCGCGTCTTGCAAACCTCCAATCCGGGCGGGGCGGAAGTCAGACTCAACGGCGAATGGATCAGCAGCGGGATGCCCTTATTTCTGCCGGCCGGGCAAAATACGCCCGGCGTCCTGTCGGTCTATCGCGGGCCGGACGCTTATGAGCACGAGAATATCAAAATCGTGCTCGAATCGTTGTGCGAGTTCAATCTGGCGCAGCAGGGCCTGAACAACGGCTCGCCCTTTATCGCGGACACGATCACGGTCAGCGCTTTCTACAAACGCCCCTGCACCGAGGTGCAAATCACCAATCCCGGCGACGGCTGGATCGTTGAAGAAGCCAACAACGACACGCTCTGGCTGACCGTGCAAGGCTACGAACTGAACGGCCTGTTCAACGACATCAAGCTGCAATATCGCCCGCTGAACGCGCTGGCCGGAGGCCGGGCGGCAATTAGCAATGAAGAATTAGGAATTAAGAATTTGAATTCCACCTCGTTCCCAAACTCTGTTTGGGAACGCAATTGGGCCGGAAACTCTGTTTCCGCTCTTGAGCTAAGTTCTGAGAATGCCATTGACGGCAAACAGAGTTTGCCGGACACTGGCGTTCCCAAACCGGAGTTTGGGAACGAGGATGCCAGAAATGACATTTCTCCAAGAAATGTCATTTCTATCGACGGCGACGATCCGTCCCCGCAGGCCGACACCTGGATCAACTTCCGCACCATCACCTACGCCGAATTGCAAGCGCAATTCAATACTTACGGCGTGACCTACATCATCCTGCCGTGGGATGTGAAGAATCTGGATGACGCGGCCTACGAGATTCGCGCCGTAACGACCTGCACTTCGGCGGCCAATATCGCCGGCACCTCGGCGGCGCTGAACGGTCTGCTGGAACGCCATGCCCCGGCCATTCACGGCAACCCGCAGCCGGCCGACGGCGTGCTAACCATCGGCGAAGAAATCTCGGTCACCTTCAACGAGCAGATCAACTGCGCCCGCCTGATCGAGGCCATGAGCGATACGCTGGCCAACATCGGCATTTACATTACCGACATGGGTTTTCCCGGCGGCTTGCTGGGCATTGACTACACCTGTTACGAGAACAAAATTATCTTCGAGCCTGCGCCCGGTTTCGATACCTGGTACATCGAAAATCGGACCTTGCGCGCGTCCATTGCCGGTGTGCGCGATCTGTATGATAATCCCATGGATGAACGGGCCGATTGGGAATTCTGGGTCAACCGCAACCCGCTGGCCTGGTCCGGCGGCGATGTGACGGCCTCAAAATATGAGGACGAAACGGTGACTATTACCCGGCAGATCGTCAATAACGGCAGTTCACCCATGAGTTTCGACTTTATTGACTTGACGCCGAATCCGGGTCGCGCCGCGATTCAACCGGCCGATTGGCTGACCGTCTCGCCCACGAGCGGCACGGTCAATCCCGGCACGGCCAAAACGATCACGTTGACGTTTGATACCGGCATGACCGGCGGGCAATACGCCGATACGCTGATCGCCCGCACGACTTTGGGTGATGAAGCGATTTTGGTGGATTTTTCCAACATTTGCTACGCCCCGGCCTGGAGCGTCGCGCCGAATCTTTTTGAATATTCCATGACCGTGACGGCGCGGCTGGCCTCTTACACCAGTGTGTCCGATTATGTTACGGTGGCCGCCTTTGTCGGCAACGAAGTGCGCGGCGTCAGTCGGATCGAATACGTTCCCGCGGTGAACGACACCCTGATTTTTATGACGGTTTACAGCGATCTACAATCGGGCGAAAACGTTTCCATCCGTGTCTGGGACGGTTTGGTTTGCTCGAATATGGGTCAGATGGAAAACGCCTTTCCGTTCCAGGCCCAGCAAAATCTGGGCAACGGCAACAGTCCGTTTATCGTCAACTTCTCTTCGCAAGTCACGGCGGAGATTGCTCTGACCAATGGTTGGAACTGGTTTTCCTTCAATTTGGGGTTGACCGATATGTCCACCAATCACATCCTGAGCGGGATTGCGGGCGTGACCGGTGATTTGGTCAAGAGCCAGACCCAGTTCAGCCAATATGTGAGCGGCAGCGGCTGGATCGGCAGCCTGACCGCGCTCAATGCCAGTTCCATGTACATGATCAAGCTGACCAACCCGGCCAATTTTGATTTGATCGGCTATCCGGTCAATCTGTCCACGAACCGCATGGCGCTGACCAGCGGCTGGAACTGGATTTCCTACCAACCGACAGCCAGCCAGCTCATCAACACCGCATTGAGTTCCTTAAGCGATCGGGCCGTCACCGGCGATCTGATCAAGAGTCAGTCGCGTTTCTCGCAATATTTGAGCGGGGCCGGCTGGATCGGCAACTTGCAATATTTAACGCCGGGCACGGGCTATATGCTGAAAATGACCAACGCCGACACGTTGATTTATCCCGATCCGCCGGCGGCCATGGCGGTTCCGACCGCGACCGCGTCTGAAATTGGCAATTCGCAATCGGCGCCGGCCAATTGGCAATTCGACCCGGCCCAATTTGAGCACAACATGACCGTCACCGGCACAATTTCCCCCTTCGAAGGGGATGACGTTGCTATCGGCGCGTTTGTCGGCGATGAATGCCGCGGCATGACCAAGCCGGTTTACATCGAGTCGCTGCAAAAATCGGTTGTGTTTATGATGATTTACAGCAACCAACCGACCGGCGAGACCGTGGAATTCCGCCTGCTCAAAGATAGTGAAGAAACCGAGTACGCCGTGGATGAAACTGTAAATTTTCAGTCCAATGCATCACTCGGTAACATTGAAGCGCCTTTTGTCTGGACAACGTCGCCGTTGGGTGTCGAATATCCGGGCGTAGCCGTGCCGATTCATTTTGCGCTGGCCCAAAATCGGCCTAATCCCTTCAGCGCCCGGACCACGATCCAATACGCCTTGCCGACAACGGCGCATGTGGAAATCGCCATCTACAACGTGGCCGGGCAAAAAGTGCGGACGCTGGTGAATGAGCGGCAAGCGGCGGGCTATCGCAGCGTCAATTGGGACGGGGCAAATGACGCGGGTGAGCGGGTGCAGTCGGGCGTGTATTTCTATCGGCTGAAGACGGACGCGGGGTTTGAGGCAACGCGGAAGCTGCTGTTGATCAAATAATTCGGAGTTTTATAGAAGTCTGTACTAGTCAAATACCATTAGAACACTTTTCCGCGATGTCATTCCGGCGTCCTTTTGGCCGGATCTTCTTACAGGAAAACAAGATGCCGGATAAGAGCATTCCGGCATGACAGTGTTCTAAAGGTTGCTGACTAGTACAAGTTTTATAGAAATCCTTGACAGGCGGTCGTATGAAAGGTAGCTTTCATACGACCGCTTTTTTTTCGCCTTCCAAAACAGGTTCTTGGTACAAGTTTGTGGAAAGCGACCGGGGCCGTGGATGTCATTCAGTAGGAATCTTTTTTCAAATTTGCTAACAGCTTGATTTGAAAGCGGTTACTATTGCTCCGCTGCATAAATTTGTGTGAACTTTTCGCGCAGGCCAGACCTCTTTTCGGAGTGGCGTAGCGCGGATAGCTGATCCGCGAACATCCGACGCGGAACGGCTTTCCGCGTTACACAAAGTCCACCGTCAGAATATGAAATGCATTCTGTCCGATGACTTAGGTTTAAGTTCACACGAGCTTATGCCGCGTTGCACTAACGCCTCACAAAGATTCTTTCAGAATGACAAGGCGCTCTTCCATAAACGTGTTCCATAAGCCCCAAAACATTTCAACAATCACGGAACCAAATGAATTCGACAGAATTCCCGCCCAACCTGATACCGGCGGAGCCATAAAACGGAGCGGAGCGCAGTTTTGACAAGATGCAAACCATCGACGCAAATGTAGGCCGGTAATTTTGCAATATTTTCATATTTCCCATTTTCATCACCAGGTAATTTTATTAAAAACAGGACTTGGAAAGTTATTTCACAAATGGGGCTGCGCCCGCCCCAAGCAATAAAACCCGTTAAAACGGTTATCTGATTGATTTATTTGGCGTTATGGCCACCCCGTTAAAACGGGGTGTTACGGATAAATCATTAACACCGGGATTCATCCCGGTGATGCGACCCGCAAAAAACCTGCATCCAAGCCGTTTCAACGGCTTAACCTTCCAAGTCCTGTTAAAAAAGGAGTTTGACCATGAAGCGTTTAACCTTGTTCCTCGCAGCATTGGCGCTACTCATCTCCGCTGTCGTCGTTGGCTGTGACGCCCCATGCCCGGCTTACGCCCTGTCTTTCGTCGGCACGAACAATATTTTTCCATCTCCGGTAATGGCGCTAAGTCGTCAAATTACCGGTACGCTGTAATTTTCTGTACGGCGATTCCCGAAAGGTAGAGCTTATGCGAAACAAATTTCTGGGCACCGGTGAACCCGGCTATCATCCCTTGCGTAAAATCAAAATTGTGCTGTCCGGCTTACGCTATGCGATTGTTTACGATTTCAGCGTGGCCTACAAAATCATCGTGTCGCTGTTTGTGCTGGTTGTAGCGTTTATCTTTCGCCAATGGCTGGATTTTGCCATGGTACTGATGGCTACGGCCCTGGTGCTGATGGCTGAAATGTTCAACAGCGCCATCGAGGCCATTTGCGATTTTGTGGAATTGCGTCAGGATGAGCGGATCAAGGTCATCAAAGATATTGCCGCGGCGGCAGCGGGTATCAGCATTTTTGTGTGGGTTGTCGTTTTAATTATAGAAGGCAGTCATTTGTGGCAGATTTTTGTGGCGACCTATGACTGAAATTTGGGTAACAAAGAGAAACGCTATCTTTACGATGATGTCCGTTGGGCATGTCATTTTTATCGTTTAGGATTGTGTAGATTATGTACTAAATAACTTCCGCATTTGTTCCGGTGTCGGTAGGGCACAATAATTCCATTTTGTGTACTAGTCAACGACTTGTCGAACACTGTCATTCCGAAGGAATCTTTTTGCAAGCTTGTACAAACCCCGTTAAAAGATTCCTTCAGAATGACATCCGATCAAAACTGTGGAAGTGTTCAAGAGGTTGTTGACTAGTACAGTCGGCAGGCAATGTGGGCGTCGGTACGGTCAGTCCGAGCGCCAAGTTGGATGTGGTCGGCAACGCCAAAGTGGACGGGACGACCTTTAATGTGGACGCAGTCAATAACCGGGTCGGCATTAACACCGCCACTCCGACTGTGGTATTAGATGTGGTGGGCTCGGCAAAAATTGACACCACGACGTTTAATGTGGACGCTGCCAACAACCGCGTCGGCGTCGGCACGGCCGCCCCAAGCGCGACGCTGGATGTGGTCGGCACCGTTGAAATGATGGGCGCGCTGACCAGCTATACTCGCGCGGAAATATATCAGTCGCCAAAGCAAGCCACAACCGATGGCTTCGTAATTGCCTGGGCGGCGAACCGGGGCGGCGGCTCCACTTTTATCGTGGGTATGGCCAACAGCTCGAATAGTTTTACCTATGATCAATCAGCCACCAATTATTTGTCGGATAGCAGGCTTCGCGCATTTAATGAGGCCCCGGCGAATATATGCTCAATCACGTTTCCGGTGAGAAAAGGCGAGTTTTGGGTTGTTGAATCGGAATCGGATGAATTAACGGACACCGCAATTTTTGTAAGATTTATCCCATTCGGTCAATAATTTGCGCAAAACCGATGGCGTCACTCGCGCCTTTCGCGAAAAGCTTTACCGCAGAGGAACGCAAAGTTTATCACAGAGTCACGCAAAGAAAAACTCAGCGAAACTCTGCGCCAAACTTTGCGAATCTTTGCGGTTAAAAAGAGCTTTTACAGCGCCTATTTCAAACCCGTTCATTCGAGGTGACTGTGTGCTCAGCCATACAGGTCTGTTTTTTAATTCAGCATGTTTTTTCTTGACAGCGATACCGCATTTTTTTATTATTAAAAAATGGTGCGCCCGGAAACCGATGTGGCGGCCCAATTTCTAAATTTCTCTATTTGGCGACTCTTGCACAAGAGTTGCGCCAATTGAATAGATCGATTGGCGCAACTCTTTTTTTATTCCTATAAAAAGCCTTCGCTGGCAAAAATTTCATCGCTTATTCATGCTGCATTTTATCACCTCGATCCGGAAAGGAATCCAAAAATGAAACGATTGTCCCTGTTACTCGCAATTCTGGCTTTACTCATCCCCGCTGCGCCGTCATTGGCAGTGGCGCCCCATGCCCAGCTTAACTTTCAGGGCGTGCTGCGCGACGATGATAATAAGGCGGTAACCAACGGAACGTACAGTCTCACCTTTAAGCTGTACATTGACGCCATCGGAACGCCGACGACCCCGGCCTGGCAAGAAACTCAGTCCGCCGTGGTCGAAGACGGCGTGTTTAGCGTCAACCTGGGTTCGGTGACGCCTTTTACCGTCGGCTTTGATCAGCAGTATTGGGTCGGCATTACTCTGGCCGGCGAGAGCGAGATGACCCCGCGGATTAAACTGACCACCGCACCCTACGCCATGTCCTTAGTCGGCACGAGCAATCTGTTCCCGTCGGCAGGCAATGTGGGCGTCGGCACGGTTAGTCCGACCTTTGATTTGTGTATTGGTGATACCGATACCGGTTTGGATCAGATCACCGACGGCATCCTGGCGGTCAAAACCAATGGCGTCGAAAGAATGCGGATTAATGCGAGCGGCAATGTGGGCATCGGCACGACCGCCCCGACTGTGCCATTGGAAGTAGTCGGCAACGTCAAAGTGGACGGCACGACCTTTAATGTGGACGCAGCCAACAACCGCGTCGGTATCGGCACGGCCGCCCCGACGGTCGCATTCGATGTGGTGGGCTCGGCAAAATTTGACACCACGACGTTTTTTGTGGACGCGACGAATAACCGGGTCGGCATCGGCACGACCGCCCCACTCGCGCCGCTGCATGTAGTAAAAAGCGGCTATGTAAGTGGAAACCAAAGCGGAAATATAGCAGGGGCGGGGAATATATACTTGGGGGCTAACGGCGGTATAGCGAGTATAAACGGACCTAGTGCGACTACCGGAGATAATACGACGATCGTCGGCAGCGCTATTGCCGCTATTTTTGACGGTAACACAATCTGTAAGGATTTCATGTGGCTCGGAGATCAAGTTGTTTCGGCCTCAGACCGTCGCGCCAAGCATATTTTCAATCAAAGCGATGGCCAGGCGGATTTAAAGACGCTGCGCCAACTGAAGATTACGAATTATGAGTGGATTGATCAAGCGCTGGATAACCATCGCCCCCAAAAGAAACTCATCGCCCAGGAGTTAGAAGAGGTCTATCCGCAGGCGGTGACCATCGCCCCCATACCGATGGCGATCCCCAACGTCTATCAACCGGCGGCGGCTTTTGCTTACGATGCGACCGCCCAAAAGCTGACCGTGACCACGAGCAAGCCCCACGACTTTAAGGCCGGCGATAAGATTGATCTCTACACCGACCGGACCGATCTCAAGGACATTGCCGTCGAAGCCATTCTGTCCGACCGGCAGTTCACGGTCGCCTGCGCGCAGGAGCCGGCAAAACTCTTTGTCTATGGCAAATACGTAACCGACTATCACGGCGTGGATTATGACGCCGTGGCCATGCTCAATGTCAGCGCCACGCAGGAATTGGCTAAGCAAGTGGAAACGCTGCAAACGGCCAATGCCGCCTTGCAAACAACCAACGCCGCGCTGCAAGCCCAACTCCGGACGGTGATCGGGCAAATGACCGCGCTGCAAGCCCAGGTCAATAAGCTATCGCCAGTCGAAGTGAAGACCACCAGCGCCGACAAGGCCGACGCCCGGTAAGTCCGACTTGAATCGCGAAAAGCTTTACCGCAGAGTAACGCAAAGGTTGGCGCAGAGTTACGCCAAGGAAACTCAGCGAAACTCTGCGATAAACTTTGCGCGACTCTGCGGTAAAAAACAGCCTTTACAGCGCATATCTCACACCGAGGTGATCCAATGACAAATAGCTACAATTTAGACAATGACGATCGAAATCGGGCCGCCAAAACGCCCCCTTTTCGGCTGTTGCTGTTAATTTTTTCGCTCCTCCTGCTCGTTTTGCCGGAATTGGGTCGGGTGGAGGCCGCCGGTATCTCGCAGGGTTTATTTACCTACGGCGCGACCATGCCCAAAACAAAGTCGCAAAGCACGGAAGGGCATCGCATCATCGGCACCTTCGGGCAAACGCTGGACGGCGAGAGTCAGGCCGTCTCCCAGACGGTTGCCGGCGATAAACTGCACTCTATCTTTTTCGGCTTATGGGGCTTTTACAAACTGCCGCCGCTGAGTCCCTTTGTGACCGCCAGCGACGGCGACCATGCCGATCGGATTGTCATCACCTGGAAGTTTGACGTCCTGAGTTCGCCGCCGACGCAGGGCTATAAAGTCTATCGCAATAACACGTTGCTGATCGGCTTGCCGGCCGGGGAAAATTTCTTTAACGATGTCAATGTCTATCCCGGCCAGGTCTATAACTACGGCGTTACCGGCATCAGCCTGACCGGCGAGGGCGGGGTAGGCAGCGATCCCGGCTTTGTCAACCCCAACGGCACGATCACCGGCCATATCCAGACCAGTCAGCAGCGCCCGGTCATCGGGGCCGATGTGGGCATCACGCCCAACCTCGGCCAGGCCCTGGTCTTTGACGGGGCGGATGACTATGCCGTATTGAGCAAAACGGTTGCGTTAAACGGTTCCTCGTTCACGGTCGAGTTCTGGGCCAAACGGGCCGCCGCCGGTACCGCCGATAATGTCATCGGTTTGGGCGATGTCGCCACTACCCGTCAAGCCTTGACGATCGGCTTTCAGAGCAATAATAAATTTGTGTTTAGCTTTTTGGGCGACTCGTTGGTGACGACGGCGGCCTATACCGAGACCGATTGGCATCATTGGGCAGTCACCTACAATAAAACGACCAAAGCCCGCGCCATCTACCGCGACGGCCGGCCGGTGGCGACCAATACCGCCGGGAATCACTTTGCCGGTTCGGGCGATCTGTGGCTGGGCAAGGCCCGCGGCGGCGGCTACTTCGGCGGCAGCATTGACGATGTGCGCATCTGGAGCAAGACTCGCAGCGAGGCGGAACTCACCTTAGATATGAACCGCGCCAAGCAAGGCAACGAAGACAGCTTGACCGCCTATTGGAAGTTAGACGAAGGCAACAGCAGCTTCGTCTTTGACCTGACCGCCCATAATCACGACGGCAAGGTCTATGACGGCGGCAGCTTAAGCGCCGTCTGGAGCGCCGATATCGCCCCGGTGCGCAACACCGGCTTTACTAACACCGACGGCAACTACATCATCAACGGCATCTACTACGGCACGGGCACGACCTTTACCGTCACGCCCAAAATGGATGTGCCGGTTGACACGACGCTTTTTAGCCATGAATTTTCGCCCGGCTCCCGGATCGTCACGCTGAACACCAGCAATACCGCCACCGACGGCGTGGACTTTACCGACATCTCGCTGATTCCGGTCAGTGGCTTTGTCCAATACGCCAATACGCTCTGCTTTCCCGATAGTGTGGAGATTCTGGTTAACGGCGAGTCGCAAATCCCCAAAGTCTATACCAACACACAGGGCGCATTCACCGTAGAGCTGAATCCGGGCGGCGATTATCGCCTGACGCCCGTCTATAAGGATCATTCGTTCGCGCCGGTTTTTCAGGATGTGCTGAGTTTGGTCTCGCCGCAGGCCGGGCTGGCCTTTGTTGATACCAAAGTGCGGACGCTGACCGTGCGGGTCTATGGCGGCCCGACATCGTGTATGTCCTCGATCCGCCCGACCTCCGGGACGATGAGCGTAACCTTTGCCAGCACGGACGGCTGCTATACCCGGACGGAAAACATCACCTCCGGCAACAATCTAACCCTGACGAATCTGCCGCCCTTGAATTACGCCCTGACCCTGAACCATCCGGCGGCATTATCGGTGGACGGCGTGACCGTTTCGCTCAAGGATACGACCGGTATCACCCGCGACCTCGTCTATCGTAAATCCATGACGGTGAATGTTACCGGCCTGCCGACGCCGGATCCCGCCTGCGCGGCCGGTTATACCCTGCCATTGGACGGTGGCACGACCCTCAATAACCTGTCAATCTTGACCCAATTGAATTCATACAGCGCCAATGTTGATGTGTATGAGAGTTACACCGAATTTTCCGGCGGCGTCACCTGCGCCATCGATACCGGTTATGTGACCATTTATAATGCAATTGGCGACAGCGTTCAACCGGCGGTCCGACCGCTGAGAAAGGTGAATGCCAACACAAGCCGTCTGGTTACGCCTTACACCTTCAAAGCGGGTCGGCCCAACTTTACCTCCGGCGGGCAATATCCCTACGCCAAATCGTTGGAAGTAGGCGTGCGCGAGTTGCTCCCCAATCTCGACCCGGAGACGGCCGAGGATACGCCCTTTTTGGACGGGCGCGAAGGCTCCGGCATCACCCGCGCCTACGTGTTGGGTATCCGCAAGCGCGATGGCGGCTTTACCACGCTGCTGCAAAATCCGATCCTGCCGCTCTACATCCTGCGCGATCCGCCCGGCGACGCCAGCTTTGCCACGATGTCAAACGAGACCCAATTTTCAACCCGTTATAAAGTTTCTTTTTCTAACGGATTTGAAGCCGGGTTGGATTTGAATTTTGGCGGCGACACCAAAGTGACAACCTGTGCCGGTATCGGCGTTGCGGTATGCACCATGACGTTGGATACCCAGTTCTCGCAGACGATTCACCTGATCGACCTTAAAGTTGAGCATACCACCTTGAAAGAAATGCAGATTACGTCCACTTTTTCCGAGAGCTTTTCCACGCTGGCGGAAGAATACCGGGTGGGCGAGGACATGGATTTGTATGTGGGTCTGGGTTCGAATATTCGCATCGCTCAGGCCGATGAACTGAAGCTGTCGGGCTGCGCCTTGCAGATCGGCACAGCCATTGTCGCCGATTCGCTGGGTATCGAGTCCACATATCTCTATACCGATCATCACATCCGCAACGTTCTGCTGCCCGAACTGACGGCGCTGCTCGTCGCCTCTAGGGATTCGGTAAGGGCGGGCCAGACCCAATTTGCAGCAGATACACTACGCTATTTCAGATCTATCCGGAACTGGACAGCTATTGTGGATACCAATGCGGCGCTCAAAGCCATGGCGGTTGAAGATCCCAACCGGCTGACGCAATCGCTCTCCTTTGACAGTAACTTCGGCGGCTACACCATTACCAATACCCGGAATGAGACCCACTCCCAAACGTACGAGCATATGCTTTACGATGAGAATGGCGTCGAATTTGATCTTCGTATCAAGCTTTTTGGGGTCGTCCTGCCGGGCCCGGGTCATATTAAAGCGCTGTATACTCATAGTGAAACGGTCAGCCAGAACCTGAGTACGGGAGCCCTCCCGGGCCCGTTTCCAAATGGAAACTCCGGCGGCTACGACTCCACCTGGACGCGCACCACCAGCGTCACCTTAGCCGATAACGACCCGGATGACTATTTTTGGATCCAGATTTACGATGACGGCGTCTATGGCAATGTCTATAAACTCGTCGGCGGGGCCACGACCTGTCCGTGGGAGCCGGGTACGCTGCCACGCCAGGGTACCCAGGTGGAGATGATCGGCTCCACCTCCGGCGGCTACAACGAGATCAACATCCCGCCCGATCAAGCGGCGATCTATAAGCTGATTTTAGTAAATACCAGTCAGACCTTTGAAGATTGGTATTACGATGTGTCAATTTCGCAGGATGTGAACCCAGAGGGCGCGATCCAAAAGATTAACGGCTACGATCCGGCGGCGATTGTCTCCGTCTTAGTGCCGGGTCAATTTGGCAACAACACCCTGGAAATGATGCTGACCGTCGAACGCGGCCCCATCGCCTACGATTATGAGGATTTAGAAGCGGGCTTAGAGTCCACTTGTGAGGTCGATATCGCGGAAATTCAGCTCGGTGAAACGGTGCAGTGCGGCCCCGGCGGCGGCCCCGATGAACCGTGCGCGCATTGGTTTCAATATTTGACCCAATACGATGTTCACTTCCTTAAGCCGTGCAGCGACGTGCGCATTACCGCGCCCAACGATAACATCACGATGACCGCCGCCAGCGATAGCCTGAAGCTGACCCTGGCCGGATATGACCGGAACAATACGGATTTTAAAGAAATCCAATTGCAATACAGGCCCGCGCCGCCCGGCCCCAGCCGCGCTGCAATGGGCAATGGACAATGGGCCATGGGCAATTCGCAATTAAGCTCATCTCGTTCTCAGGTTGCACTTGGGAACGCAGATGCTAAAACGGAAATTGCTAATTCTCAATTGACTTCTCCGAATGAAGCTGCTGTTGAAGCGCGGCCTGCGTCGGCGAAACAACCCATGATGGGCGTCAGACGAGCCAATGACCGGATCGAGTGGATTCCAATTGCGCCGTACGAAGAGACATACGCGCAAGTGATGCGCGAAAACGAGCCGCCTTCGACCCAAAGCGACTGGATTACCTTTGACACCATTAGCCGGAGCGACATCCCCGCGTCGCCGGGCTACCTGATTCATCCTTGGTACATCAAGGACCTGGCCGATGGCAAATATGAAGTGCGGGCGGTGGCCGCCTGCAACAATCTGGACAACCTGAAAGGCTATTCCCGGACGCTGCACTTTACGCAGGAGCGCAAACGTCCGGCGGTGATCGCCACCGAGCCGGGCGACCAGGTTTTGCAGTTGGGCGATGCCATCTCCGTTACCTTCGACGAGGCTCTGGATTGCAGCCGCATTATTGAGGCCAACAGCCTGTTTTTGAACAACATCGGCTTGTACAATACGGAGAATAGCAGCCTGGTGAATATTGCCATTTCTTGTTTGGATAATCAAATTTTTGCGCAGGTGGAAAATCCGGAGGCCGTCTACCCGTTCCTGGAAAATAAAACCGTGCGGCTCAAGCTGGCCCAGATCAAAGACCTGGCCGGAAACATTATGGACGCCAATCCGAGTTCTGCGCCGGTGGATACGGTTTACAACTTTGAGTTTTATGTGAATCGCAATCCGATTGCCTGGGAAGGCGGCGATGTCACTGCCGTCAAGTATGATGACGAAGTCGCCACCATCACTCGGAAATTGATCAACAACGGCGCGTCACCGATGGACTTTAGCTTTATGGATTTGACCCCCAATCCGGGCCGCGACACCTTGCGTGTGCCGAGTTGGATGACGGTAACGCCCATGAGCGGGACGGTCAACCCGGGCACGGCCAAAATCATCTCCCTGACCTTTGACGCCGATTTGATCGGCGGTAATTATGCGCATGAACTCAGGGCCAGAACCACGATGGGCGACGAGCCGATGCTGGTTGATCTGCAAAATCTGTGTCATCCGCCGGACTGGCCGCTGGCTCTGTACGAGTATGAGTTCAACATGACCATTGCCGGAAAAATCGTATCCACGGAGTATCCGGTCTCGGAATTCCTGACCATTGCGGCCTTTGTGGGTTCGGAAGTTCGCGGCAAGGCGGTTATTGAATTTGACAGTGTGGTCAACGACACCTTGTTCTACATGGTCGTCGGCAGCGACTCCATTTCCGGCGAGCCGGTTACGCTGCGGGTCTGGGACGGCCTGGTGTGCGTCGAAGTCGGCAGTTCGATTGGCGCGTTTACCTTTGCCGCCAATAGCGAGATCGGCAGCCCAAGCAATCCGCACGTCTTTGACATCACCGGTCAGTCGGCGGCGGAAGTCCGCTTTAACCCCGGCTGGAACTGGTTTTCGATCAACATGGCGATGACCGACCTGGGCATCAACACCGTGCTGGAAGGTCTTTCGCCGGCCTCAGGCGACTTGATTAAGAGTCAAAGCCAATTTAGCCAATACGTGGCCGGGCTGGGTTGGGTCGGTTCTCTGAGCACGCTGAACAACAAGGCCATGTACATGCTCAAACTGACCGCAGCGGACAACATGAATATTTTCGGCACGCCGATCAAGCTGGCCCTGAACACCATTCCGATTCAACCTGGTTGGAATTGGATCAGCTACCAGCCCGTGCGGGCGCAGCCGATCAATGTGTCGTTAGCGTCCTTAACCACCGTTGCCAATGGTGATTTGATCAAAAATCAGTATGCTTTTGCCCAGTATGTAGCCGGTCTGGGCTGGGTGGGCAACCTGGATTATTTGGAACCGAGCATGGGCTACATGCTCAAAGCCGCCAACCCGGGAACATTGAGCTTTCCGTGGCCGCCTCCGCTGGCATTGATGGCGGCTGCGACGGTTTCGACCGCCGCTGAAATTGGCAATTCTCAATTGGCCATTGCCAATTGGCAATTCGATCCGGCCCAATTTGAGCACAACATGACCGTCACCGGGGAAATCTCGCAATCTTCAATCCCCAATCCGCAATGGGCGGTTGGCGCTTTTGTCGGCGACGAATGCCGCGGCACGGCCGAGCCGGTCTACATCGAATCACTGCAAAAAACGCTTTTCTTTTTGCTGATTCATAGTAATCAGGCCTCCGGCGAGACGGTGGAATTTCGTCTGCTCGATCAAGGCGACGCAAGCGAATATGCTGCCGATCAAATTGTCAAGTTTGAAGCCAACGCTTCGCTTGGCGACATCGAATCGTCCTTCGTCTGGACGGCAAGGCCTTTGGATGCGGAAAGCAAGCCCGATGCTCTGCCGATGCACTTTGCGCTGGCCCAAAACCGGCCCAATCCTTTTGCCGCTTTTACGACCATTCAATACGCCCTGCCAAAGGATGCGAATGTAGAACTCTCTATCTACAACGTGGCCGGCCAAAAGGTGCGGACGCTGGTGAATGAGCGGCAAGCGGCGGGTTATCGCAGCGTGAATTGGGACGGCAAGAATGATACGGGCGAGGCGGTCAACGCGGGCGTGTATTTTTATCGCCTGAAGACGGACGCGGGGTTTGAGGCGACGCGGAAGTTGTTGCTTGTTAAATAATCCATAATCCATGCTAAGATGATTAAATGGGCGGGAGACGCGATAGTGATCTTCCGCCCATTCTTTTTCGACAAAATATGTGCCATGAAATTCATACTGACGAAGACGGAAATTCATGGTGCACCTCCGGGGCATGGATTATTCAACTCTTTTTACAGAGGTTTTACGCTTCAAAATGCCGATAGTTTGAACCATCATTTCAAACAAAACAATTGGCAAACTGCTTTTAGTGCCATATCTTAACGATCGCTTTTAACTAATCCAAACATTAACCTCCCTTCAAAAAAGGTCACGATGACTCAGCTAAAACCCGGCATGATTATCGAAGGACCATTCTGGCCCGAATTCGTCGAGATTCGACAAATCGAAGAATTGGGTGACTATTATCAGATTTCCGGCTTGACGAAGAACACCCACCAGCATGTTGATCAACTCCTTTCGCAAAGCGACATGGCCAAAATCAGAGTGATTGGGGTGGATCGGCTTTTTGCCGAAGATGCCTGGAAAGTTTTTTTGGCGTTAGAGACCATCCGTTTCCGTTATGCTTCGTTGTATGATCCGTTGTTGGCCATGAATACCTCCAAAATTGACCCTTTACCTCACCAAATTGAAGCGGTTTACGGCTATGTGCTGCAATTACCTCGAATTCGCTTTTTGATTGCCGACGATCCGGGCGCCGGTAAAACAATTATGGCCGGATTGATCATCAAAGAGCTTAAAATTCGACACATGGCCAAGCGCATTTTGATTGTTGCGCCGGGGCATTTAAAAGACCAGTGGCAGCGCGAAATGCGCGAGCGTTTCTCCGAAAATTTTGTCGTGGTGGATCGTGGCTTTGTGGATGGATTTTATGGCGAAAATGTTTGGGCCAGAGAAAATCAATTAGTCACTTCCATAGATTTTGCTAAACGGGATGAAGTGTTGCCGGCCATTTCGGCGGCCCGCTTTGATTTGATCATTGTGGATGAAGCGCATAAGATGAGCGCTTATCGTTACGGCGATAAAATTGACCGCACCAGTCGCTACAAGTTGGGTGAAGTTTTATCCAAAAGCACCGAGCACCTATTGTTTTTGACGGCCACGCCGCATCGGGGTGATCAGGAGAATTTCCGCTTGTTTTTGGATCTGCTCGTGCCGGGCTTCTTTGCCACCAAACAGCAATTGGAAAAATCCGCTCAAGATAAGGATAACCCGCTTTTTATTCGCCGGGTCAAGGAAGATTTGAAAGATTTTGAGGGTAAACCCTTGTTTTTGCCGCGTCATGTCACCACCAAAGCCTTCAATCTGCGTAGCGAATCCCCAACTGAGCAAGACTTGTATAATGATCTTTCCAAATATGTGGTAGAGCAATACAACAAAGCCTTAACGAGGGACAAAAAGCGCAATGTCGCCTTTGCTCTGGTCATTCTGCAGCGCCGCTTGGCTTCTAGCACATACGCGGTTTTAAAGTCGTTGGAACGACGCAAAAAACGTCTTGAGGATATGTTAGAAGGCGCATCACAATTTGAAAAGCCCGGATTTGATGCCGATGTGGACGCAACTGATGACATGAACGAAGAAGAGCGTTGGAAAGAGGAAGAACTTTGGGAAACATTGAGTGTGGCCGAAAATCGGGAAGAATTAAAGAAAGAAGTAACCATTATTGAAAGTTTGATCCAAAAAGCCAAAAGTATCATCCACAACGAAGAAGAAATCAAACTTAAGCATTTTAGAGATGCGTTAAAATCACTGCATGAACGGGTGACCGATCCGAAAGAACGGAAAATTCTTGTTTTTACAGAATCAAAGGATACGCTGGAATATCTGGAGAAAAAAGTCAACGAATGGGGTTATCGAATCAACACCATTCACGGCAGCATGAAATTGGATGAGCGGGTCAAGGCTGAGAGCGTTTTCAAGAATGAAACGGATGTGATGATTGCCACGGAAGCCGCCGGCGAAGGCATTAACCTGCAATTCTGCCATTTGATGATCAATTACGATCTGCCCTGGAATCCAAACCGACTCGAACAGCGGATGGGTCGGATTCATCGCTATGGTCAAACGAAAGAAGTACAGATTGTCAATTTGGTCGCGGAAGATACCCGCGAAGGCGCGGTCATGTGCCGGCTGTTTCAAAAGCTGGATGAAATCCGGCAGGCGATGGGCAACGACAAAGTTTTTGATATGATTGGCAACATACTCTACGAAAAGAATTTGTCCCAATTGTTGGTTGAAGCAGCCGCTAATGCCCGTAGCATGGATGAAATTTTAAAAGACATGAATATTGTCGTCGACGAAGAGTATATTAGCAAAATAAAAATCAGTCTGGATGAAAGCTTAGCTACACACTTTATCGACTATACCCGCATCGCTGACATGGCCCAAAAAGCCCGCGAATATCGTTTGATTCCTGAGTACACTGAAGCATTTTTCATAAAAGCCTTTTCACGGGCTGGCGGCAAATTCAGGTTATTGAAAAACGGCTTTATTGTCATTGACAGCATTCCCTTAGTCATTCGTCAGATTACCGGTAATTTCAATTTTATCAAAACTTACGGCAAGTTGGACAAATACAACCGCATTACCTTCGACAAGGAGGTGGCTTTTAAAAATCCCGATGCCGAATTTGTCACCTTTGGTCATCCGCTTTTTGAAGCAGTCATGCGCTGGATTGAAACCACTTTTGCCGAAACCGTTTTGAACGGCGCAACTTTTATTGATCCCGATGGCCGCATGGATGGCTATTTGCTGTATTACGAGGCAGAAATCAAAGACGGCGCTAACACTATCGCCGGAAAAAGACTGTTTACGCTCTATGCCACTGCCACAGAAGTTATTCCTGTTTTTCCGGCCATTATTTGGGATTTGCAAGAAGCCACATCTCCCCAAATTGAAACCCTTGATCTGGAAGCGCTGAAAAAGCAAACTTTCGCTAAAGTCATTCCCATCCTGGAAGCCTATAAAGGCGAACTCTTAAAAGAACGGCAACGGCAGGCCGGGATAAAAGAAAAATACGGTATTACGTCCCTGAATCATCTGATTTACGAGCTGGAAGAAGACTTGATCAAATTGAACGAGCGCAAGCTTCAGGGCGAAGCCATTGACTTGCCCATCCGCAATAAGGAAGAGCAAAAAGCCCGCTATTTGTACGCCCTGGAAAGCTTGAAAAAGCAGATTGAGCAGGAAAAAAATCTGGCTATGACCCGCCCGCGTTTTGTGGGCGCGCTGCGCGTTGTGCCCAATACAACGACGGATGCCGAAATGACCGAAAGCGTAGAAATCGAACACATCGGCATGGCCGAGGCCATGCGCTACGAGCGGGAGCAAGGCCGCGAACCCGAGGATGTTTCGGCGGAAAATTTGGGATTTGATATTCGTTCCAGAGAGAAAAACGGCGTCACCCGCTATATCGAAGTCAAAGCCCGCGCTGCTACCGGGGCCGTCATACTGACGCAAAACGAGTGGTTCAAGGCCAAACGGTTTCAGCGGGATTATTATTTGTACGCCGTCCTAAACGCAGCCACCACACCGCAACTGTATCTCGTCCAAAATCCGGCGCACAGCCTCAAACCCCAGGAGATTGCCGAATCCGTGCGTTATCTGATACCGTATCAAGAAATCCTCAACAACCGGCTGGCATAAGGAGAATAATGTGCTGTCGCATGTGAGTATCCGAAATTTCAAACGCTTTGAATACATTGAAGTTGACCTGAATAACGCCGTCGTCTTTATCGGGCCGAATAATTGCGGTAAAACATCCGCCTTGCAAGCTTTGGCCTTGTGGGAATTGGGCGTCCGACGCTGGACCGAAAAGCGCGGTTTAAATGCGCCATCGGCTAAACGCTCCGGGGTAGCCTTAAACCGGAACGATCTTCTTGCCATTCCCATTCCGACGACAAATTTGTTGTGGCGCGATCTCCATGTTCGTTCTATCAAAAACCCCGGCGCTCGCGAAACAAAACCGCAAAACATCCGCATCGAAATTAAGGTGGACGGCGTGACGGAAGACAAAATCTGGTCGTGCGGACTGGAATTTGACTACGCCAATGAAGAATCCCTTTACTGCCGCCCGCTCAATTCCGCCGAGCACGGACGAATCGGCGTTCCCCCGGAAGCGACAAATATTCGGGTCGCTTTTTTGCCGCCCATGTCCGGCCTGGCCGCCATTGAACCCAAATGGGAACCGGGCCGCATCAAGGTGCTGTTGGGCGAGGGTCAAACCGCGCAAGTGCTGCGAAACTTATGCTGGCAGGTTTATGAAAAGCGCACCGACGATTGGGCGGAAATAACCGGCCTGATTCAGCGCTATTTTGGTGTGGAATTACTGCCTCCCGAACACATCGGCGAGCGCGGCGAAATTCGCATGGCCTATCGGGAAGCAACCGGTACGCGCCTGGATTTATCCTCCGCCGGACGAGGTTTGCAACAAACGCTGTTATTGCTAACCCATTTATACGCCAATCCCCAAACCGTTCTACTGCTGGATGAACCCGATGCTCATCTGGAAATTTTGCGTCAGCGACATCTCTATCAAATGTTGACGGAAACCGCCGGACGGCAAAGTTCGCAAGTCATTATCGCCAGTCATTCCGAGGTCATTTTAAACGAAGCCGCCGGACGGGATATGGTGATTGCCTTTGTCGGGCAACCGCATCGGCTGAACGACCGGGGCAGTCAACTTCTCAAATCTCTGCGCGACATCAGTTTCGATCATTATTATCAGGCCGAACAAACCGGCTGGGTGCTGTATCTGGAAGGCTCGACCGATCTGGCCGTTTTGCAAACCCTGGCCAAACAATTGAACCATCCCGCAGCGAGCCTGTTGGAACGCCCGTTTGTGCATTACGTGGCCAATCAGCCGCAAAAAGCCAGAGATCATTTCTTCGGCTTGCGCGAGGCTAAAAAAGACCTGGTGGGCCTGGCTTTGTTTGATCGCTTAGAGAAAACCGTCCCAACGGACTCGTCCTTAGTTGAATTGACCTGGCGGCGACGCGAACTGGAAAACTACCTCTGCTCCGAAGCCGTGCTGCTGGCCTACGCCCGCCACGATCAACCCTTCGATCTGTTTGGCGCGGCGGAAGCCAATCGCCGTGAGCAGACCATGCGCGAGGCAATCAACGAAATGACCGCCGCTTTAAAAGTCCTGCGCAAGTTGGAGCCGTGGTCCCCGGACGTTAAAGCGTCCGATGACTTTTTGGATCGGCTTTTTGAAATCTACTTTGAAAAATTACAACTGCCCAATCTCATGCGCAAAACCGACTATCACGTTCTGGCCCGTTTTGTGCCCGCAGATCAAATTGATCCGGAAATCACCGAAAAATTAGACGCCATCGTCGCTATCGCCCAAAAAGCCCAACCATGCCAATAAGGAGTAGCAAATTTTAATTTGCCCGCTTGCCCGCGCCAAGAGATTCCATCTTTTGAAAAGATGGAGTCTGAATTTTCAATAAGGAATTATAATGAACCCCAAACACAAACGCTTTATCGAAGAAACCTTCCCGGTCAAAGAAGTCAGCGAAGCCTCGGCCAAAGAGAAGAACATCCGGCACGGCCATATCTCCACGCTGCATATCTGGTGGGCCCGCCGTCCGCTGGCCGCCTCGCGAGCCACGGCTTACGCAGCCTTGACGCCCGCGCCCAAAAACGAGCAGGAACGCATCGAAAAGAAAAAGTTCATTGCCGAACTGGCCCAATGGGAAAACTCGCTCAACCCGGAACTGCTGGCCAAAGCCCGGCAGGACATTCTGGACGCCAATGGCGGTGTGCCGCCCCGCGTGCTCGACCCATTTGGTGGCGGTGGGTCTATTCCATTGGAGGCTTTGCGCCTGGGCTGCGAAACTTATTCCAATGACCTGAACCCGGTGGCCGTGCTGATCCAAAAATGCACCCTGGAATATCCGCAAAAATACGGCCAACCGATTCCCCGCAGCCAATATATGGCCGAACGCCCCTGGCTCGGTTCCAGCCCGGAAAAATCCAAAAAGAAAAGTCGCCAGACCGATTTGCAGCAGGAGGAAACGGTCAACCCGTTGCTGGAAGATGTGAAATATTGGGGCAATTGGGTTCTTCAGGAGGCCAAAAAAGAACTGGCGCAATTTTATCCGGCTGATGCGGATGGCGGCGTGCCGGTCGGCTATATCTGGGCGCGGACCATTCCCTGCCAAAACCCGGCCTGCGGCGCGAAAATTCCGCTGATGCGTCAGTTCTGGTTAGCCAAAAAGGACAAGAAAAAAGTCTCTCTTTTTCCCTACGTGGAAAGAAATGACATTTCTCCAAGAAATGTCATTTCTAAAGTTTTGTTTAAAATTGTTGGCGATGGCTACGCCGACTGGCCGGCCGGTTTTGACCCGGAAGATGGCACCGTAGCCCGGGCCGTGGCCGTATGCCCATGCTGCGGCGGCACAACCGCCGATAAGGATACCCGCCGCCTGTTCCGCGAAGGACAGGCCGGACAGCGGATGATTGCCGTCGTGTTGAATCCTGCTGTAAAGGTGGCCGGGGAGAGGACAAAAGGCAAGCGTTACCGCCTGGCCACCGCCGACGACATGGTCGTGTTTAACCGGGCCGCCGCCTATTTGCAGGAAAAGCGCGAACGGCTGATGGCCGAATGGGGCATGGACCCGGTGCCGGATGAAGAAACCCCGGAAGGCAAAGGACGTGGTGCTGAACGAGCTTTTTCAATACGAAATTACGGCATGTTGAAATGGGGTGATCTGTTCAATCCCCGCCAACAATTGGCTGTGATCTCCTTTGCCGATGCGGTTCGCCGCGCACATCCCAAAATGATCGCACAAAGCTGCGAGGCGGAATATGCTAAGGCGATTGTGAGTTATTTAGGATTAACTATTGATAGGCTTATAACGAGAAATTCAAACATTTGTGTATGGCATAATGGATCAGAAAATGTTGAAAAAGTTTATGCTATACAGGTACTCCCTATGAAGTGGGAGTACCCTGAAAGTAATCCAATTATTGGAGAAAATGTCACAGCTTTCATGGGAAATTTGAATTCAGTTCTAAATGTGATTGATGATTTATCAAAAATTGCTTCTGAAAATTTGGAAAATATTAATATTAAAAACACTTCCGCCACTAATCTACATTACTCTGACAATTTTTTTAGCGCCGTTTTAACCGATCCGCCTTATTATGACAATGTGCCGTATTCCTATTTATCCGACTTTTTCTATGTTTGGCTCAAGCGCACATTGGGAACTGTCCATCCTGATCTTTTTTCCACGCCGCTAACGCCCAAAAAGAATGAGATTGTCGCCTATTCCAACATCGAAGGCGGTTTTGAAGCCGGTAAACAATTCTTTGAGACGATGCTCAAAAAATCCTTTCAGGAAATGCACCGCGTCCTCAAGCCTAACGGTATCGCCATTATTGTTTATGCTCATAAATCCACCGAAGGCTGGGAAACGCTGATCAATTCTTTGCTGGATTCTGGTTTGATCGTCACCGGGGCGTATCCAATTCATACGGAAATGCAAAGCCGCTTGCGGGCCAGTGAATCGGCAGCTTTAGCCTCGTCCATCTACCTCATCGCCCGCAAAATGGATCGTCGGCCCACCGGCTTTTATGACGACATCCGCCGCGACCTGAAAACCCATCTGGATCAAAAATTGGATATGCTGTGGAACGAAGGCATCGGCGGGGCCGACTTCTTTATCGCTGCCATCGGCTCGGCCATCGAGGTCTTTGGTCAATACGAAAAAGTCATGGACGATAGCGGGGCCATCATCCGCGCCAACACTTTGCTGGCCGATGTGCGCAAGTTGGTCACCGACTATGCCGTCAAAAAAATCCTGCGCAACGGCTTTGCCGGGGAAGTGACCAATATCACCCGTTTCTACGTGCTCTATCGCTGGAGCCTCGGCGCGGCCAAAGCCCCCTTTGACGATGCTCACAAACTGGCCCAGAGTTGCAGCGTGGAACTCAAGGACGTGTGGAACAGCAGCGGTTTTGTGGTCAAGGACAAGGAATTTGTCAAAGTCCTCGGCCCGCACGAGCGCAAGCTGGAGGACATCAAGAGCGATTCGGGCGAATTAATTGATGCGTTGCATTTGGTTTTAAATCTATGGGAAAAGAGTCGGCGCGACGACCTGGTGGCGGTCTTGCAGCAGAGCGGCTTTGGCCGCAGCGAAGCCTTTTATCGCGTGGCCCAGGCCATCTCCGAAACGCTGCCCAACGACAGCAAGGAGAAAAAGCTGCTGGACGGCTTTTTGGCCGGACGCGCCCGCGTGGAAAAAGAGGTCAAGGAACTGAAAGTCGGCCCGTATCAAACGGGCAAGAAGAAAAGCAAAGAAGCATCCCCCGATCAAATGGAATTGGGTTTAACAGTGCAAGAAGGAGGTCAAGACGAATGAAACCGTTTCATACTGTAGCTGTGCCGCATGACGATGTGGCGCAAGGCAATTTCTCATTAGATGTCTACGCCGCTAATTTATGGGATGTGCGGCTGAATACCGGCGTAGAAGAATATCGGGACGCCGAGCGTTTCTTTAAAAAAACGCATATGACAATTGGATTAAATAACCTTTTGGTTGATGTGGAAAACCGATTGTGCGGACGCGGCGGCGATCCGGTCATTCAATTGCAAACACCTTTTGGCGGCGGCAAAACCCACGCCCTGATTGCCATGTATCACAAGGCAAAACTATGGGGCGCCAAGCCGGTGGCCATCGTCGGCGAAAAGCTCAATACGGGCTCCAAGGTGACGGATTTTGATACTTTTTGGGGACAAATGGAAGAGCAGCTCACCGGGGGACGGGCAGAGTTTTCGAGTCATGTGCCGCCCGGCGGGGATCAGATTCGCCGGTTTCTGGAGAAACATCAACCGGTCTTGATTTTGATTGATGAACCCATTCCGTATTTGAATACAGCCGATGCGGTCGCGGTGGGCAACGCGCCTTTAACCACATTGACGTTGACATTTATTCAGAATTTGACCAACGTCGCAAGCGAAATGTCCGGCGTTGCATTAGCCCTGACAACCACGCCGAGCAATCCGTATAATAATACCGAGCGCGGGTCCTGGATTGCCCAACAGCTTCAGAGTATCACAGGTCGTCGAGAGATTATTAAGTCACCTGTTCAGGACGACGAGGTGCAGCATATTATCCGTAAACGACTTTTTAAACCATTTGAGGACGCGGAGATCAAACCGATTGTTACTGCGTTTGTAGATTATGCCGACAAAAACGGCATTTTGCCGGGCAATGTTCAACCGGGTGAATACCGGGATCGTTTTATGGCTTCTTATCCGTTTTTGCCGGAGGTCGTTGATGTACTTTATCATCGCTGGGGCACATTTCCAAAATTTCAGCGGACGCGGGGGGTATTGCGTTTTCTTTCGCTGATTGTTCACACCTTAGCCAAGTCAAAAAGCGACTACATCAGTCTGGCGGATGTGGATTTGAGTGTTCAGGAAATTCGACAAGAATTGATCAAACACATTGGCATAGAATATAACAGCGTTATTGCGGCAGACATTACCAATCCCAACTCCGGCAGCAAGCGGGTTGATGAGAATCTGGGCAGTTCCTATCGCGGTCTGAAGTTAGGCGTCCGGGCGGCCACCACGATTTTTATGTATTCATTTTCCGGGGCGATGGGCGAGCCGGGCGTTACATCCGGGGAAATCAAGCGGCAAGCCACCACGCTGGATAATCCGGCCAGCATCGTCACCGAAGCGTTGGAGCAGTTCAAGACGCGGCTGTTCTATCTGCAAAATCCGGGCGACAAATACTATTTCAAAAATCAGTCCAACTTAAATTTGGTCTTGCTCAATCGCATGGAAAACGTGCGGGAAGAGGACATGCGCCAACGCGAGCATGATTTGATCAAACAGAATTGTCAGGGCAAAGTTTTTGAGCCGTATCTCTGGAAAGAAAATCCGGCTGATGTGGCTGATAACGAACGGTTTAAGCTGGTGATCTTGCGCCAGAAAAATGAGTCAATCATGCAGGCCATTTTAAAGAACAAGGGCCAGTCGCCACGTATTTACACCAATACCATTTTCTTTCTATGTTCGCAGGATACGGCGCACACGGGTTTTCTCAACCAACTCAAGCGGGCGCTGGCTTATGAAAGCATTGAGCGTGACGCGGCTTCGCTGCAACTCTCCGAGGAGCAGAAAAAACAGGTGCGGGATGATTTGAAAAAGGCCAAGAATGATTTAACCGACGCCATTCGCGGTTTATATCGTCTGATTGTTTATGCAGATAAAAACGGTTTGGAGACGATTGACATGGGCAACCCTACCTACGGTTCCTATCGCGGCATGGATGCGGAAGTATTCGAAGCGCTCAAATCAAAAGGCCGTATTCTGGACAGGTTAGCGCCGATTGTCCTGAAAGAAAAGTATCTGACTCAAAATTCGTATGTTGAAACTGAGAAATTGTATAATGCCTCGCTCAATACGCCCGGCGAGAAGTGCTTCAGTGTCCCGCGTGTGTTGGAAGATTGCATTCGGGAAGGCGTCAAAAACGGACTTTTCGGCCTGGGCGAGTTAGAGAACGGCGAGGTTAAGTGTCGGTTCTATCCAAAAGATAATCCCACAGTTTCTTTAGCCGGAAGTGAGATTATTATTGCGGAATATCTGTGCATCAAACCGAAGCCCGCAGAAGTGGAAAAGCCGTATGATATACCAGCCCCGGAAGGCAGCCTTGCCAAAGAACCGGAGCACAAGAAAGAAATCGTTGCCCCGACCGGACGAAATCAACTCCAGCTACGGTTTGAAATTCCACGCGGAAAAGTATCGAACATGATGGGCATTCTGAATTATCTTCATTCAAAATTTGGGAAGTTGGAGCTTAGCGTAACGGCTACAAATGGCAGCGTGACGGATCAGGAGTTTGAGGATAAAGTGGCGGAAGCGTTCCGGCAGTTGGGCATTGAGCCTGAGGAATCGCCTAAAGACGGACGCGGGGTTTGAGGCAACGCGGAAGCTGCTGTTGATCAAATAACCCGGAGCGTCATAGAAGTGCCTGACAGGCGGTCGTATGAAAGGTAACTTTCGTACAACCGCTTTTTTTTGATATGGAGGATGCCATGCGTTTTTTTAACAGGACTTGGTAGGTTAATGCACAATCCTCGTTCCCAAATTCTATTTTGGAACGCTTTTGCAGACGGAATTGTGCTTCGTGTCTTGTTAATTTGGTTGAAGATAGGCGGAGACAGAGTTTCCGTGGCAAGTGCATTTCCAATCAGAGATTGGGAATGAGGTCCGTCGCTCAAATTCAAGTCAGACGGGCATTGCTAAAATAATCTTCCAAGTCCTGTATGGAAGCCTTCTTGAAGTAAAAAGCCTCTCGGCCTTCGGGTCGAGGGCTTTTTTTATTGGCATTTAGGAGCTTGAATAATATCTTTGAACTCTGAGTCGGACAAACTGAAAAAGCATGGAATGCGGAAGAAGCAACTCTGCAGGATTAACCCGGATCAAGATTCGTTCTCTTAGGCATTTACAGCCCGTTGAGCGAACTCGAACAAGAGAAAACCGTTTATTATTCCGTAGGAATAGGAATCTACAGCATTTATAGCTATAACTGAGAATCCATTTGAAACTCAAGACGGACGCTGGGAATGAGGGAGGACATATCGTGATGAGAATTTTTTTGATAAGCCAATTAATGGTTGTTTTTCTGGGCGCGCTGCAAGCGCAATCATTTGCCGATAGCACGATGGTCTATATTTACAACGCGCCGGAATCCGTGCTTGATCGTCGCTATGATTATCAATGGGAAATATTAAAAACGGCCCTGGAAAAAACAACGGCTAAATACGGCGGCTATCGTTTGGAGCCGGCTGTTTCAATGTCGGAAGCGCGCCAGGCGCATGAGCTGAAAAATGTGACCGGCAGACTGACGGTGATGTATTTGGATACAAATCCGGAATTTGAAAAAACGCTTCTTCCGGTGCGGATTCCCGTTGATAAAAACCTGGTTGGCTTCCGTGTTTTTCTCATTCGCAAGGAAGATCAGCCCAAATTTCAGGCCATAAAGACACTGGATGATCTGCGGAAGTTTTCCATTGGCGCGGGATCGGATTGGGCGGATGTGGCTATCCTCCGCAAAAGTGGTTTTACCGTGGTCACCGGCTCAGCTTATGACGGGCTGTTCGATATGCTGCACAACAAGCGCTTTGATATTTTTTCGAGAGGAGCTGTTGAAATCATTGATGAATACGAGCAGCGCAAGGAAAAAATGCCCGATCTGCATATTGAGGAAACCATTCTGCTTTATTACCCGTTGCCAATGTACTTTTGGTTTTCCAACACGCCGGCAGGCGCGCGTTTGGCCGAACGAGCCAAAGCCGGAATGCTGATGATGATTGATGATGGAACGTACGACGCCATTTTTTTGAAATATCACCGGAAAGACATCAAAAAACTCAACTTGAAGGGCCGGAAAATATTTAAGATCGAAAACCCGCTCCTGGCGCCGGAGACCCCTTTTGATAACAAGCGTCTGTGGTATGATCCGTTGAAAAATTAACAAGCTATTGCGCCCTTGCGAAGCTTCGCCAGGATAACCAAAGGAGCGACCCATGACATCTATTCGTTCTATTCACAGAAAAAAATTTTTGATCTTTTGCCTGTGTCTGATGGGGGCCGCGTTAGCGCCAGCGCCGGGTTTTAGCGCCGCGCCGGACACGCTCGTCATCGTCGTTGAGGATGATGCCGCGCCCTGGTCGCAACCGGATGGCGCCGGATTTGCGAACGAAGCCGTCATTGCGGCTTTTAAAGCAAGCGGTGTGACGGCTAAACTGCAAGTTGTGCCCTATGCCCGCTGCAAGCGAATGGTCATTGAGGGCGATGCCGCGGCGTGTTTTAGCATGTCGCCCGCCCCGGAGCTGGCCGAAACCGTGGTTATGTCGAACCAGCCGTTGTTTGTTTGTTATGCCGATTATTTCTATAACGCAAGCAATCCCCCCAAAGTCCATACCCAGGCGGATCTGCCGCCGAAAACAACGGTGGGCACGGTCATTGGCTACGAATATCCGCCGGCTTTCGAACAACTGAAGCAAAAAGGAATTATCACGCTTGATGAATCCCCATCGGAAGAGATGAACCTTAAAAAGCTGGTCCGCGGCCGGGTAAACCTGGCGATCGTGAATTATAACGACATAAAATCGGCGGAATACATCATGACCCGGGCGGGCGTGACCGGTCAGGTAAAAGTCGGCTTTCGCGCCGGGGTCTTGAATTCTTACATCGGTTTCAGCAAAAAACATTCTCACGGGCTTTGGGCGTTGGGTCGGTTTAATGCCGGCTTTCAGATCATCACTGCTAACGGCGAGTTACGACGCATCGAAAAAGCGTGGATAGAAAAGATGAAAGTGAAAACAGCCACGCAACTGCCTGAGAAGAATAAATAGACAGCTTTGAGAAACCATTGGACCTGAAACTATGAGAACGCTATCAACAATTTCGGCTCGAATTCTGCTTACGGTTGCGCTGACGGTCATCGGCGTCATCGGATTTTCAAGCATCATCGAGTTGTATTTTATCCATCAGCGGGAAAAGGCTAATTTCCAGCAAAGAATCAACATCACTTCAAATCGGATCACCAACGGCCTTTCCTATCCGCTATGGAATCTAAACCGGGCCGAAGCCGAAAAAGCCCTTATCAACGAAATGGGATCGCCCGATATCCTGGCCGCACTGGTGTTTGATGAACATAACCGCCTCTATGTCGGCCTGATAAAAGACCCGGCCAACACGCTCAAAGCCCGTGACAGCCTGGAAGGGGTGGATTATGATCTTCTGAGCGCCGCCGTTGATTCGATCACCCAGGAAATTGTTCATAAAGAAGCCGTTATCGGCGCGGCTAAGCTTTACTTTACCGACGCTTATCTGCGCGCCCAAATCCGAGAATTACGCCTAAGTGTGATATTTCGAATACTGTCGCTGATCGTTACGCTATCGCTGGTCATGTTCATCGCCTTGCAGAAACTTATCGTCCGTCCGCTCAACGTGCTTAAAAAATGGGTGGAATCTATGCCGGTCCGGAGCGCCGCGCCGCCGCAATTTAAGCGCTCGCTGGAAATAAACGCCCTGGCTCAGGCATTTGGCGACATGTCGCTAAAGCTGCAACATAAACGAGATGAACTGGAAATAGAGCGGGCAAATCTGGAATTACGTGTGGTACAACGAACAGAAGAATTACAAGCGGAAGTTAAGGAGCATCAGCAAACTGGGCAAAATCTGGAGAAGGCCAAAATTGCCGCGGAAGCGGCCAATCAGGCCAAGAGCGCTTTTTTGGCAAACATGAGCCACGAACTGCGCACCCCGCTCAACGGCATTTTGGGTTTTGCCCAAATCTTACACCGGGACGCCACTTTAACCGCCGAGCAGAAAAACGGTCTGCGCATCATCGAAAAAAGCGGCGAGCACCTGCTAACGCTGATCAACGACATTCTGGACCTGTCCAAAATCGAAGCCGACAGACTGGAGCTGCAAACGGACGTCTTTAACTTAAACGTCTTTTTGGAGAACATTCTGGAAATGACGCGGCCGCGCGCCAACAGCAAGACGCTCGAACTTGTTGTTCAAAAATCGACGGCTTTGCCGGTCTTTGTCCGTGGTGATGAACGCCGGCTGCGCCAGGTAATGCTCAATTTGTTGGGCAACGCCGTCAAGTTTACCAAACAGGGCCGAGTGACTTTCATCATCGAGCCTGAGTCTGCCGGCCACATCCGCTTCAGTATCCAGGACACCGGCGTCGGTATCCCGGCTGACAGAATTGACCGCCTGTTTGAGCCTTTTTTGCGGATTGACACGCCGGGCCAATATGTGGAAGGTTCGGGCTTGGGTCTGGCCATCAGCCGGCGGCTGACGCGCTTGATGGGCGGCGATTTGACGATTCAAAGCGCGCCGGGCCAGGGCAGCGTATTTACGGTGACGGCGCCGCTGCCGGAGACCGATCAACTGTCGACAACTCCTGCGCCGACGGAGACGCGACCCGTCGTTGGCTACCAGGGTGAACGCCGCCGGATTTTGATTGTGGACGACAAGTCCGATAACCGGCTGCTGTTGCTCAATCTGCTTACGTCGCTGGGGTTTGAGACGCTGGAGGCCGACAACGGTCAGGCGGGAATTGAGCAGGCGCTGGCTGGCAAACCGGACGCGATTCTGATGGATTTGGTGATGCCGATATTGGACGGTTACCAGACTACGCGACGGCTGAGAGAAAACACTGTGACCAGAGATATGGTGATTATCGCCGTTTCGGCCAGCGCCTTTGAGCATGACCGGCAGAGTAGTCTGGCGGCCGGCTGCACCGACTTTCTGCCCAAGCCGATTCAAATAAACGATTTGCTGGAACAACTGCGGCGCTATCTTCGACTGGAATGGGTTTATGAAGAAGCGCCTGTAGAATTGATTGTGCCGGTTGGGGCAGCGATGGTTCACCCGCCTAAAAAACGCCTGGATTTTTTGTGGCAATTGGCTGCGGGCGGCGACGTGATGGGTATTGATAATCAGTTGACGGAACTCGAACATGAGGACGCCGTGTTTATGCCGTTCATCACCAAAATTCGGGCCATGACTGCCGATTTTGATATGAAGCGTATCCGCGAGTTTTTGGAAAATACGCCTGCAAGCTAAAAAATAACAAATTACCGGAAAAATTTACGATTGCTATGACGCACAGCCACGATCTTGATCACATCCGTGACCGTCTGGTCAACATGACCTTGCTGACGTTTACGCTATTTATCCTGCCGACCTTGGCCGCCTCTTTGAGCCGAGCCAGGGACATCGGCTGGCAGCCGGTGCATTTGCTGCATATCTTGTTGACTTCCATGCTCATCTTGTGCTATTTCCTCCGCAACAAATTGCCGCTGCGCTGGAAAATTCACACCGTTCTGGCGGCGTTTTTTTTAGTCGGCGCAGGCGGGACCTATTCGTTAGGCTTGTCTGGGGCCCCCGTCGTTTTCGTCGTCTGCAGTGCGTTGGCGACTATTTATTCCGGCCGTCGGGCCGGCATATTATATCTTGTCGGCGGGCTTGTTTTTTGTATTTCCATTGGTCTTGGATATATGACCGGCGCGTTGACGCCAATGACAGACCTGAATCGCTACAACACCTTGCCCACAGCCTGGGTCACCCACCTTATGAGCATTGCCTTCTTTTCGACAATCCTGATCGCTTCCATTGGCCTATTCCATACTTTTTTGCTGAATTCCGTCAATAATTTGCAGAAAATGGCCGCCGAGTTTAAGGAAAGCGAGGAGCGTTTCCGTCTGATTGCCGATTATGCTCTTGACTGGGAAGTCTATCGTGATAAAGATGGGAAAATAGTATATATCAACCCGGCTTTTGAGCGGATCACCGGCTATCCGGTGGCGGAATATTCGGATGAGTTGCTGTGGAAAATCATCCACCCGGACGATGTGGACGAGGCGATAAAAGCATTTCAGCAGACCGTGGCGGGCGAGGCTGTCACGGATTATGCGGTAAGAATCCTTCATAAAAGCGGTCACATCCGGCACGTCAGCGCTTCGACCCAACCCGTTATTTTGCCCGACGGCTCCTACGCCGGTTACCGCGCCAATTTGCGAGATGTCAGCGAGCAAAAACAGGCGGCGGATTTGTTATGGGAAAGCAGCGAACTCTTAACCGCGTTGAATCATGCTCTGGCGCTTTATTTGGGCGCTGCCGATTTACGCTCGTCATTTGACGAACTCCTGCGCGTTTTATTGGAGGTTACCCACAGTGAGTTTGGCTTTATTGGGGAAGCGCTGCTTAAAGATGACAAGCCCTATCTCAAGACGTATGCGATTACCAACATTGCCTGGGACGATGCAACCCGCAAATTTTATGACGAGAATGCGCCGAAGGGCATGGAATTTTTGAACCTCAATACGCTGTTTGGCGCTGTCATGACCGGCGGACAACCGGTCATTGCCAACGATCCGGCCAACGACCCGCGACGCGGCGGCCTGCCCGCGGGTCATCCGGGCATGCGCGCTTTTTTGGGAGTGCCGCTTTATTATGCCGGTCAGATGGTCGGCATGATCGGGGTCGCCAATCGCCCGGGTGGTTACAACCAGGCTATTGTCGAAAAATTAAGCCCCTTCCTGCGCACTTGCGGTTTGCTGATCCACGTCTGGCGCAATGAAAACAGTCGCCGGCAGGCGGAAGAAGCTCTGCGTCGCAGCGAGGAGGAAGTCCGCCGCCTGAACGCCGGTTTGGAAGACCGGGTGATGGAACGCACCCGGCAGTTGCAGGTAGAAATTAGCGAGCACCGCAAAACCGAACGCGCCCTGGACGATGCCCGTTTGGCGGCGGAAGCGGCCAATCAGACCAAAAGCGCCTTTTTAGCCAATATGAGCCATGAACTGCGTACGCCGCTTAACGGCATTTTAGGTTTTGCCCAGATATTGCAAAGGGATGCCGCCATGACCGCCGAGCAAAAAAACGGTCTGCGCATCATCGAGAAAAGTGGTGAGCATCTGCTGACGCTGATCAACGACATTCTGGATTTGTCCAAAATCGAAGCCGACCGGCTGGAATTGCAAATGGACGTCTTCAACTTGAACGTCTTTTTGGAGAGCATTGTGGATATGATCCGACCGCGGGCCGATAGCAAGACGCTCGAACTTGTCGTGCAAAAACCGGCGTCTTTGCCGACTTTTGTGCATGGCGATGAGCGGCGTTTGCGTCAGGTGCTGCTGAATCTGTTGAGCAACGCGGTTAAATTTACCAAACAGGGTCGGGTGACGTTCATGATCGAGCCTGAGTCAAACGGTCATATCCGGTTCAGCGTCGCCGATACCGGGATCGGTATTCCGGCTGACAAAATTGAGCAACTGTTTGAACCCTTTTTGCGGATTGACACGCCGGGTCAATACGTGGAAGGCACTGGCCTGGGTTTAGCCATCAGCCGGCGGCTGACGCGTTTAATGGGCGGTGATTTGACGGTGCAAAGCGCGCCTGGTCGGGGCAGCGTTTTTATGGCAGACGTGCCGCTACCGGCTGTAATCAGGCCGGACGCGCCAACGCAAACGGCGCGGCGGATCATAGGCTATAAAGGCGGTTGCAAGCGAATTTTGGTTGTGGACGACAGATTGGAAAATCGCTTAATTGTAGCGGGCATGCTTAGGCCGCTGGGTTTTGAACTGTTGGAAGCCGATAACGGCCAAGCAGGAGTCGAGCGGGCGTTGGCCGATAAACCGGATGCAATTTTGATGGACCTGGTGATGCCCGTTTTAGACGGTTACGAGGCTACGCAACGGCTGCGGACCAACGCCGCGACCAAAGACGTCGTGATTATCGCCGCTTCGGCCAGCGTCTTTGAACTTAACCGGCAAAGCAGTCTGGCCGCCGGCTGCACCGACTTCTTGTCCAAGCCGATTCAAATGGGCGACTTGTTAGATCGGTTGCAACAGTATCTTCACCTGGAATGGATTTATGAAGAAGCGCCTGCGGAAACACCCGTAACAACCGGCGGTGGTCCAATGGTTTTTCCGCCTGGCGAGCCGCTGAGCTTGCTGCGACAATTGGCGGCAAGTGGCGACGTGATGGGCATTAACAATCGGTTGACGGAACTCGAACATGAGGACACCGCGTTTATGCCGTTTATCACCAAAATTCGGGCCATGACTGCCGATTTTGATATGAAGCGTATCCGCGAGTTTTTGGAAAAT
>CAYOLL010000011.1:0-64777 GCA_964404765.1 uncultured Gemmatimonadota bacterium
GTCTGCTACAAACAGGTCGCCCCGATGGGGCTTGAAATGCGGAACTTATTTAGTAAGTTCGTGTGAACTTTTTCGACGATCAAAACCTGACGGGTTTCCAAAACCCGTCAGGTTTGAGTTCACACAAACTTATGCCGAACAGCAGTAGTATGTTGACGTCATATTCTTTTTCTGGTATAATAGAAAGGTTGCCGCCAACTTTTGAATTTTGAATGAGGTTTATTGTTTTCAATGAGCAAACGATTACAAAATTTCAACCCTTTTCCCGGGCTTCGAAACTTCGAGTTTGACGAGCATCACCTGTTTTTTGGCCGGGAAAATCAGATAGATGAATTGACAACGCGTATTCAGCGCGCCCATTTTTTAGCGGTGGTAGGCGCCTCCGGTAGTGGTAAATCGTCTCTTATTCGTGCTGGAATGCTGCCGAAGCTGCAGGGAATTGCTTCGGAAAAAAGGCAATCCGGTTGGCGATTTTTAATCTTTCGGCCCGGCAATGACCCAATCGGTAATTTGGCCGCACAGCTTAAAACGCTCGGCAGCAGTCTGGAAACGGAAGAGCTGCTCCATACCGATAGCGCCGGGTTAATCAAAAGTATGGCGCATGTTCTGCCAAAATCAGGGCCAAGGCTTTTGATTTTGGTAGATCAGTTTGAAGAAATCTTTCGTTATAAAAGCGAAGCGGGTAGCCGATTAAGCAAAGAGATTGCTAACCGATTTGTTCAGATGCTGCTGGCAGCGCGTCAGCAACAAGCTGTACCGATTGATGTTGTGCTCATCCTGCGCTCGGATTTTCTGGGCGAATGCACCGAATTTGAGGGCTTGCCGGAGGCAATCAACGAGGCCCAGTATTTAATTCCGCGCATGAGCCGTGTTGAAAAAAATCGGGCAATTACCGGCCCTATCGGCGTCGGGAAGGCCAAGATAACCGATCGTTTGATGGAGCGGCTTATTACGGATTTAGGCGATAATCCCGATGAACTGCCGATCATGCAACATGCTTTGATGCGCACTTGGGATTATTGGGGAACGAATAGCAACCCGGACGAGCCGATTGATGTCCATCACTACGAAGCGATTGGCACAACACGTAGCGCCCTTTCGATTCACGCCGAAGAAGCTTTTGCCGAATTGTCGGATGACCGCACGCGAAAAAATGCTGAAAAAATATTTAAATGTTTAACGGATCATGGCGCCGATAACAGGGGTGTCCGTCGGCCCACAGCGGTAAAAGATGTTTGCGAATATTTTGATTTTACGGTGTCCGATGTTCAGGAGGTCACCGATTGTTTTCGTCAGGTGGATCGCTCTTTTTTGACACCACCCGCTCATGTAACGCTGCAGCCGGAAACGGTGCTGGATATTTCTCATGAAAGTCTGATGCGGGTTTGGGAACGGTTTATTCAGTGGGTCGCCGAAGAAGCGGAATCCGCCCAAATCTATTTGCGCCTGGCCGCCGCCGCCGCCATGTATCAGGAAGGAAAAGCAGCTCTATGGCGCGATCCGGAACTGGAATTAGCATTAAGATGGCAGGAGCAACAACAACCGACCCGCGGCTGGGCTCAGCGCTACGATCCTTCGTTTGAACGGGCGGTTGTTTTTCTGGATCACAGCCGGAGCGAGCGTGATTTTGCCGTTGCTACCCAAGAATTGCGGCAAAAGCAGGAATTGCAACGATCACGTCTGCTTGCTGCCGGTATGAGTTTGGCCGCAGTCTTTTTTCTGCTGGGGCTCCTTTATACGATCAATCTTTATACCGAATCCGAGTCGAATAAACGCGAAGCCGTTCGGCAGCAAGAAAAGGCTGTCAAGCAGGAACAAATTGCTGTTAAAGAACGTGAACGCGCTGAAAAAGAGACAAAAAAAGCGGTTGAGCAGGAAAATATTGCCGTTAGCGAGCGACAACGCGCGGAGACAGAAAAAGAGCGGGCCATCACGCAAGAAAAAATTGCCGTTTCCGAACGTGAACACGCGCGTATCCAAGAAAAAATAGCCATAAATGAAAGGCAACGGGCCGAGCAGCAAAAAGAAAATGCCCAGGCGCAAGAAAAAATTGCCGTAAATGAACGATTGCGCGCTGAAAAAGAAAAAGAGAAAGCGGACAAATTGAGTTTGCTATCCTTAGCCCGCGCACTGGCTTTTCAAGCAGTACGAGCCAAAGGTTCGGAAAAAGACGATCTGCCGGCTTTGCTGGCCGTGCAGGCTTATCGGCTTAATAAACAAAATAACGGGTCTTTGTATCAACCCGACATATATCACGGACTTCTCAATACTTCACGCCGTCTAAAAAAAGACCGCCCTGATTTGCGTATTAATCACACCGACAATGTCCGCAGTCTTGCGGCGAGCAGCAAAGGAACGCTGATTATTTCCGCCGGAGAAGATGGCGTCTTAAAACAATGGCAGATCAATGCTTCCGATGCGCCGACAATTCTTATGCATGCTCCTCAAACGCGCTTTCGCGTTGTCGCCATTAGCCCTGGCGATCAATATGTGGCTGCCGGGGCATCGGACGGGACGGTGCTGATCAAAAGTCTTGCAAATTCAGAAAAAGAATTCTTATCTGTTAAAGCACATACTGCGGTAATAAGCGGCCTCGTATTTCTCAGTAATTCCCAATTTTTAACGACAAGCCACGACAGTACTATTCGTGTCTGGCAATTACCGGCTACGGGTCAAATGAAAGTTAAAAATGTTCAGACATTTTCCTGTGCCGGCAGCGTTTTGTGCATGGCGCTTAGTTCGGACCAAAAAACGCTGGCTGTTGGATTGGATACTAATGTAATTGAACTACACAGCATCCAATCGCCGGATCACAATAAAACACATCGCACGGTTAATGCGCGGCTGAGCGCACTCGAATTTAGTACGGACGGACAAAAGTTAGCGGCTGGATTTGCAGATGGCATTATTCGGGTTTGGGAAGCCAACCATCTCGATGGCGAGTCTGTAATGTTTTTGGGCCATGCCTCCGGCATCACCGATATTGACTTTAATGCTGATAGCAACTTAATGGCCTCCGGCAGTCTGGATCACACAATTCGACTCTGGTCTGCTAAAAGCCCGGAAGACGAGCCGGTCGTTTTGGAAGGACATGATAATTGGGTTCTATCTATTGTTTTTGCCGCTGATGACTTAACCTTAATTTCAGGGAGTGCGGATCAAACCGTCCGCACCTGGATTACGCAGCCGGATATTTTGGCGCAGCAAATTTGTCAACAAGTCCAACGTAATTTGGTCCTGAAAGAATGGCAAAAATATATAGGCGAAAATATTCCGTATGAAGCTTCTTGCCCGGATTATCCAATTGAAACTAACGATAAATGACCTTGTATATTATCGTCAACAGTTGATCGGGCGTCATTTTGAAAGAATCTTTTTTGACGATAGCACAATGCTAATTTAAAAAAAGATTCCTACTGAATGACACCTGTTGCAGTTGAAATAACTCCCGACGAACTTCTGCCGGGCTGCACTAGTGCAACGCGGCGTAAGTTCGTGTGAACTTTTTTACGATCAAAACCTGACGGGTTTCCAAAACCCGTCAGGTTTGAGGTCACCCAAACGTATGCCGAACACCACTAGTACAATAAATTTTAAACTATCAGACTTTTAAAAAATCGGAAATTTTAAAAATGGCTGATTTGTTCATCTCTTATTCACGACGAAATAAAGATTTTGTCCGAAAATTATATGATGCGCTTGCCAACCGGACGGATATAAAAGTATGGGTGGATTGGGAAGGCATTCCGCCCACGGCGGATTGGATGGCCGAAATTCATTCAGCCATCCAGCAAGCCAATACATTTGTATTTATTATCAGCCCGGATTCGATTGCCTCACCGGTATGCAAGCTGGAGCTGGAACATGCCGTTAAGCATAACAAACGCCTGATCCCGATCCTGCACATCTTGGATCCAAATGTGCCAAAAGTACTGGCGGATCTGAATTGGATTTACTTTCAGGATACCGATGATTTCGAAGCATCGTTTCGGAAACTGGATGAGGCGATTCACACCGATCTGGACTGGGTTAAAATGCACACCCGTCTGCTGGTCAAAGCCATCGAGTGGGATGCCAAGCACAAAGACGAGAGTTTTCTATTACGCGGGCGCGATTTGCAGGACGCCAATAGCTGGATGCGCGATAGTACAAACAAAGAACCTATCCCGGCTCAGCTCCATACCCAATACCTGATTGCCAGCCGTGATGCCGAATCCGTGCGGCAGAAGCGGACCATGGGTTTTATTGCCGTATCGTTAATTGTTGCGGTAATTCTGGCCATTTGGGCGGGTTATCAATCGCGCGTAGCGTTTGCCCAACGCGAAATTGCCGAGCAAAAACGAATGGAAGCCGATCAGCAGCGCAACGAAGCGCTGGTCCAGCGGGAGGAAGCCAATAAACAGCGCAGCCTCGCCATCGAACGGCAGCGGGAAGCGGAATGGGAACGGCTGCGGGCGGATTCGTTGCGCCTGACGGCCGAGGCCAATAGCCGGATCGCTCAGGAAAACAGCCAGATCGCAGAAAAAAGACGCATCGAGGCGGAAAACCAAAAGCAACGTGCGGAAATGGAAAAAGCGAAGGCTGACAGCCTGAAAGGCATCGCCGAGATTAACGAGCGCATTGCGATTTCGCAAAAACAAAAAGCCGACAGCCTGCGCTACCTGTCCGTCGCCAGAACCATTGCCATTCAGTCCTTGCGGCTGCAGGGCGATGACGCCAATTTAAACGCGCTGCTGGCATTACAGGCTTATCGTATGAGCACGGAAAAAGGCGGTTCGGCCATGGACCCGGATATGTACAACGCGCTCCGTTCCGGCATTAATCGCTTGCAAAATCCGCAGTACCATATTTTGCGCGGTCATACTGACGAAGTCCGGCAGGTCATCTATGACCCGGACGGACATTTTTTGCTAAGCTGCAGCGATGACGGCCAAATTTTTATCTGGACAATTGCGGACAGCATCGGTCGGCCGCAGGTCATTAAAAATCTGAACAATCGTCCGCGCGCACTGGCGCTCTCACCCGATAAGCAATTGCTGGCCGCCGGCTGCGTGGACGGACAGATTCTCTTGATTGACTTGCGAAATCCCGATATGATAAGGCAGAGCTTTCCGGCCCATAACGGAATGATAACTTCGCTGGCTTTTTCAGCAGACGGAAAGATGCTAATCAGCGGCGGTTATGACGGCTATCTTAAAGGCTGGCGCAAAACCGAAGGCCTGATGCCGATTTTGCCTTCACCAATACAGGCCGAGCATATCCCGCTACGAATTAACTCCATAGCAATCAATCGAGATGGCCGGTTTTTGGCGGCAGCCTGCGATAGCGGCCTTATTCACTTATTAGATAAGACCACTGGTGAAGTTACAAAGATTAGAACGCTTCGGGCGACCCGACTGTCTTCCATTGCATTTAGCAATAATGATCAGTATCTTGCCGTTGGAACGACCGATGGGGCCGTCTTGGTCTGGCCAATAGCCGATCTTTCCGTAGAACCACTTGGCTTTTTTGGTCATTCTTCGGGAATTACGCAAGTTGTTTTTAGCCGTGACAGTCAATTTCTGGCTTCCGCCAGTTTTGATAAAACCATCCGTATCTGGAGCATGGAAAAACCGGAAGATCGCCCGATTGTTTTGGAAGGCCATGATTACTGGGTTTGGTCCATCAGCTTTAATAGCGACGGCTCAAAGCTAATCTCCGGCAGCACGGATCGGACGATCCGAATCTGGATAACCCAACCGGCCCGGATTGCCGAAGAAATCTGTCATTACGTCAGCCGCAATCTAACCAAGAAAGAGTGGCAGAGCTATGTCGGCCAGGATATTGATTACGAAAAAGGATGTCCGGAATTGCCTTAGTGACTTCATAAAACAACAAGCCACAAGTTTTTAACCGCAAAGTTCGCAGAGTCACGCAAAGAAAAAAATATCAGCGTAAATTTGCGTTAAACTTGGCGATCTTTGCGGTAACGGTTCTCGCGCCCAACGCAAATGTTTGGGACTAATTTTATGATCCAGACGCCCGGAACCTTGAGTAGAATGGCCTGCAAATCATAAATATCTTGTTGACAAGTAGTCAGTGGACATATTAACTTTATCGTGCCGCTGAAATACAACTCTGAATCGTTTTCATAAACCAAATCCGCAAGTACTCCGACTATGAAAAACATACTTCCCGGTCTCATACAAAATAAATTCTTAGCAGGCTCACTGCAAGGCACTCTGCAGGCGACGGCTATGTTTATTGATTTGTCCGGCTTTACCGCCATGACCGAAGCCTTAATGCGTCATGGTGATGAAGGCGCGGAAATCATGTCCGGCATTCTCAATCGCATTTTTAATCCTATTGTAAACCATGTATACCGGAGCGGTGGGTTTATTTCCACCTTTGCCGGCGATGCCTTTACCGCAATCTTTCCCAAAAAAGAAGTCCGTCCATTCGATGTATTGGTTTGTGCCAAAAAAATCCAGGCGGCCTTAAAACGCTTTGGCCGGCAGCAGACCCGATTTGGTGAATTTGTAATCAAAGGTAAAATCGGCATCTCCTTTGGCCAGGTGGAATGGGGTATTGCCGGCAGTGAGCACAAAGCCTACTTCTTCCGCGGCGAGGCAGTTGATTGCTGTGCGAAAGCTGAACATTGCGCGGAAATTAATGATATTATTTATGATAGCGCCGTTCAGACCCAATGTCCTTCAAAGTATTTGACCGCACAATCCTTGCCAGATGGTTTTTTTCGACTGAAAACTGTGGAGGCTCTGACCAAAATCAAGCCAATAAAAAAGCCACAGGCCGGTCGGTTGCGACGTACTGTCGCGGCCCAATTCTTCCCCGAAGCGGTGATCGGCTTTGCCCAACAGGGCGAATTTCGCAACGTGGCCACCGTCTTTATCTCCTTTGCCGGTATAACCGCCAAGGCCGAATTAGATGCGTTAGTTTCCATCGCCATCAACCAGACCGAAACTTATGGCGGCTACTTCAATAAAATTGACTTTGGCGACAAAGGCGGCGTAATGGTGGTCGTTTTTGGTGCGCCGGTCGCCTACGAAAATAATACCGATCGCGCTCTGGATTTTATCCTGGCCTTGTGCCATGAAGTTGCGGATGCCGCCCGGCTTAAGTCGCTTAAATTAAGGGCGGGTATTACCTACGGCCTGGCTTATGCCGGTTTTATCGGCGGGCTCAAGCGCTGTGAGTACACAGTTATTGCGGACGTTGTCAATTTAGCCGCCCGGTTTATGGCCAAGGCCGAATTTGGCCAGATCTGGACTTCCGAAAGCATCGCCAAAAACGCCGGCAGCGTCTTCCAATTCGAGCCGTTGGGCGCGTTTGCATTCAAAGGCAAAAGTGACAATATCCCCGCCTATAGCCTGACCGGCAAACAAATCCGGGCGACCCAGGCCTTTGGCGGCAAACTGGTCGGGCGCAGCGAGGAGTTACAGCAAATCGCCCAAGCCTTCGCCCCGCTGCCGGCCGGAAAATTCGGCGGCATCGTTTATGTTTATGGCGAGCCCGGCGTAGGCAAATCGCGCTTAGTCTACGAACTCAAGCAGCAGCATGCTGACTACTTATGGCTATATCTGCCGTGTGACGGCATTCAACGCAAGCCTTTCAATCCCTTTTTACACTGTTTCCGCGGCCTGTTTAATCAAGACCCGGAACAGAATCAGGCGGCCAACCGCGAACAATTTGAGCGGGTTTATCAACATCTGACGCAACAGATGTCTGATGAAACGCAGCGCGAAGAACTTAAACGGCTGCAACCTTTTTTGGCCGAATTTCTGGGCATTGTGTATGAAGACTCACTCTTTAGTCAATTAGACGCCAAACTGCGCTATGACAACACCTTATACGCTATTAAGGAAACCCTGAAATCGGTCTGTGCCCTGCGTCCGCTGATCCTGGAACTGGAAGATTTGCAGTGGATTGACGCCGACTCCCGCGAAGCCTTTAAAGTGCTGTGCCGCAATATTGGCGATATTTCGCTTCTAATCGTCTGCACCAGCCGCTACTTAGATGATGAGAGCAAGCCGACGCTGCCCATTGAAGGCCCGACGCTGGCCATAGACTTGAACTCGCTTAGTGAAGCCGGTATGACCGAATTGGCTGAAACCTTGCTGAACGGCCCTATTTCGCCTGAACTACGTCAAAATCTCAAGCAAAAAACGGAGGGCAACCCGTTCTTCGTCGAACAAACCCTGCTATATTATCGCGAATTTGGCATTATCGCTAATGCTGATGAGGTCTGGCGTATTGTTAAGGACGAGGCGGTCATTCCGTCCAGCATCAACGACCTGCTGATTTCGCGCATCGACCGCCTGTCCGAAAAATTGAAGGAAGCCGTCCAAACTGCGTCCGTGCTAGGCAGCGAGTTTGATATCCAACTCCTGCAAAAAGTACTCGGCCAAATCAGCAAAAGCTGGAAAACCGCCGAAGTTAGAACCCAATTGAAAGAAGCGGAAGGCGTTCAGGTCTGGTCGATCCTATCCGAACTGCGCGGCATCTTTGCCCACGCTCTGATGCACGATGTGGTCTACCACATGCAGTTGCGGTCACGGTTGCGGCTGATCCACCGCACCATCGCCCAAATCATTGAAAAGCTTTTCGAGGACGACAAAAAAGTATACGCCGACCTGGCCTATCACTACGAACGCGCCGAAGAGACCGCCAAAGCCATCGACTACCTGCACAAAGCCGGCGACTACGCCCGCGAAAACTACCACAATCAAGCCGCTCTTGACTACTTTGACCGCTTGTTGACCCTCCTGCAAAAGCAAATAAATATGCCGCTAAATGATTTGACCGTGGAGCAGGTAACCGCCGATAACCACCCGCTGATTGAGATCTTTGTCGATGCGTCTTTAAAGCGCGGCAATGTTTCGCAGACGGTGGGGAAAGTTGAACAGGCGCGCCAGCATTTGGAGATCGCGCGGAAACTGGCGGAAACGCTTGGTGATGAGGATCGAATTACCCGGGCGAATGGGGAAATGGGCAAGTGGTTTTATTTTCAGGGCAAATATCCGGAAGCGATGGCATGTTACCAAAAACAACTTGAGATAAGCAAACGCTTAGATATTCAAAAACAAATAGCATTGGCTTTAGACAATATTGGTATTATTAATGTACTTCGTAACGAAACAAACAATGCAATTGCAAGTTTTAATGAGGAGTTATCGATTAGTCAAAAGCTTGACTATACATTTGGAGTTTGCCAAGCAATTTGTAACATGGGTCAAGCCTACCTGAGTTCAGGTGATTTCAGCAGAGCATCCGAAAAATATGAAGAACTTATTCGGATAAGCAAGCAAGCTGGAAATATTAATTTTAGTTCACTCGGCATTGGCAATTTGGGCATCGTTCATTATCATCATGGCGACTATACCAAGGCGATTGAATGTTTTGAGGAAAAGTTACGCCTGAGTTATGAAACAGGCAACATGAATGAAATTTCCGCGGCAGTTGGCAATTTAGGCGTAATGTACGCGGAAATTGGCGATTATGACAAAGCGCTACGCAGCCATCAGCGCAAGTTATTCTTGAGTCAGGAATTAGGAAATCGGGGCGGTATTGCGCTCGCGTATGGTAATATTGCCAACACCCTTAAAGCAATGGGAACCTACACGGATGCCCGCAATTACTATGAGCAAGCCATAGTGATCCTTCGTGATCTTAAAAGCAATTATCATTTAGTCGAATTTTTAATCGAAAGCGCTGACTTGGAAACTCGTCAACAGAGCTGGCAAATTGCAATTCAACTCTTGGAAGAAGGTCTTAGTTTAGCTGAGCAGACCAAGCGAAATGATTATATTTTAAAAAGCCAATTACTGCGAGAAAAAATCGACTTTATCAAAGGTGACCGGAACTCAGCGCTTCAAAATATAATTGCTATGACAGGCACAGTTAAGTCTTTGTCTGTGTTGAGTGATATTTATTATGAACTATGGCAAATGACCGGTAAAGCGGAGTACGCGGATAAAGCCAAAGAAACATATCGTCAATTATTCATTGAAACCCCAAAGGCGGAATATAAGCGCCGTCTTCAAGAATTGGAGAAATCCTTATGAAAGTATCGTATTTTAAAAATTTTCGGTTCAGTTTTGTAGCAATGCTAATGTGTGCTAATCTCTTCGCTTTATTTGTAGGATTTGCTTATGCTGAACCACCCTTTGTTGTTCGCAACAGCCGCGGTGATACCCTGTTAATTGTTGATGAAAATGCCATCATCTTAAAAAAGGCTTTAAAAGTCTATGAGGGCAATAAGCTTGTCTCAAACATTGGCGCCGATAGTGTTTTTTTTGATATTACCGGTTCCGGCCGGGCCTTAGAAAGCAGTTTTAGTGTTGGCGGCGGTGGTGTGCGAGCAGGCGAGAAAGCCGAATTAATGCGCCTTACACCACACCAATCCAACCAATTGTATGTAATTGAGCAAACATTAGCAAGCGATGACGGTGCTATTTGGGGACAACAAGCCGTCACGGATTATTATGGTGTGGGTGTATTTGGACAAGGCGGTTGGACCGGGATGTTGGGCTATGTTTTCCCTTTTCCAACCGGTTTGGAGGAAAATGTGCAGGTCGATCCGGAACTCCGTGTTTATAATGGCGTCAAAGGAATTGTCTTCCCGAGGAATGACTTGCTTCGGAAGGGTGAATATCAGGGCGTTACCGGGTTTGCTCAGGGCAGCGCGTCGAACATCGGTGTTTATGGAAACGCCGGCGGACTTGGTGACTATAATCCTAACTATGAAAACGACCAGGGCGATCTTAATTTTGGCGTCTTTGCCCGGGCCAGAGACGGTAACGACGGAAATGTCGGGCTTTATGGGTACGCAAGTGGAGCGCCGACCGGTAACAATTTCGGTGTCTATGGGACTGTAAATGGTCTTCCCGGCGGAAAAAACTATGGTGTATACGGTTATGCTACAGGCGGTTTTTTGCAAAGCTATGCAATATATGGTGAAGCCGGTAATGCTTCCAACGATTGGGCCGGCTGGTTTAAAGGAGACATCAACGTAACAGGGAAGACCTACAACTTAAGTAGTGCAATGCGAATAGATAATCCACAGGACCCTGCAAATCAATATCTGGAGCATGCTGTAGTTCATAGCGATGAATTAACAAATCTGTATAGCGGCAATATTGTATTGGATGGTAACGGGGAAGCGTTGGTGCAAATGCCGGATTGGTTTGACGCGCTTAACACGGAAGTGCGATATCAATTAACACCCATTGGTGCGTCTATGCCAAGCCTGTATATTGCCAAAGAGCTAAGCAAAGGTGAGTTCAAAATTGCCGGCGGTGTGGCAGGCAAGAAAGTGTCATGGGCATTGACCAGCGTACGCAAGGATCCTTATGCCAAAGCGCATCCCATGTCCGTTGAAGTGCAAAAATCGGCGGATGAACGCGGTAAGTATCTTTCGCCGGAGCTTTATAATCAACCGCTCGAAAAACAAATCGGTCGTATCGATCCCGAAGCACGGAAGCAAATAGAAAACGTCGGTACCAAACTTGAAAATCGTCAGTAAGGAAGGTTTTATGATCCGGATCAAGTCATGCTTGATAATTTTAGTGAGTTGGTTAGGGCTTACCTCTACCGCATACTCTGCAAACTCCATTATCGTAAACGCTTCCGGTAAAGTCGATTTCGGCGCAAATGCGTTTGTTGATATTGCCGGAGATTTTACCAATAAAAGCCTTGCGTTCAATCCGGGAAGCGCCACCGTCAAGTTTTACGGCAGCCAAACCGGCGTGGTTAGCGGTACTGTCCCGCCGACCTTCAGCAAAGTGATTGTCAATAAATCCGGCGCAGCCATCGTTCAACTCAACACCGATGTCACCATCTCCAATAGCCTGACGTTTCTGGACGGCAATATCCAAACCGGCGCAAAAACGCTGACTCTGGGCAATGCGGCTACCCTGACCGGCGAAGGGGCCGGGCAATATGTCGTCGGTAACTTAAAGACAACGCGCGCGGTTGGTACGGCGGCGTCAACATTGGGCGGGCTTGGCTTGCAGTTGAGCAATGGCGCAGATGATCTCGGTCAAGTGACGGTGACGCGCGTCGCCGGCCCGACGGGAGTGACCCAGATCGGCGGCGTCAACGGCATTGCCCGGAACTGGCAAATCGGCTCGGAGCGCCAGCCGCTGCATGGCCGTGACATCACATTTAATTGGGTGCAGGACAATGATAATGGACTGAACTTGGCTTCCCTGCAGGTCTGGCGTGGTTCGGGCAATCTGTGGTATAAAGTAGGGTCAAACAAAAACGGCGTCGCCCGATCCGTAACGGTTAACACCGTCGCTTTTTCCACCTGGACGATGAATAACACCGTCGGGCGCGACAGCCGCGACATCAATGGCGACGGAGAACGCACGGTAGCGGATATCTTCGACATTGCCAATTATGTTTTGACCGGCCAGGGTTTGGACAGTTATCAGCGACAATTGGCTGACCGGAATGTCGATAATACGATTAACATTAAAGACGTAGTGACGCTGGCCCAGCAATTTCGTGGCCGCGAAACCGGCGTTGATGTCGAAGTAATGGAATAGCGCCTGCTCAATCTTTGACTGGCTTTCACCCCAAATGCAGTATTTATCGTCAAAAGGCGCATCACTTCCACGAAAATAAACCAGTGATTGCAATAGCAATCAACCCTTCTCCATCTCCCGCTCCTCAAACTTCACCGACACTAACCGCGAGACGCCCGGCTCTTCCATCGTCACGCCGTAGAGCCGGTCGGCGATTTCCATGGTGCGCTTGTTGTGAGTGATCATCACGAATTGCGAATGGCGGGTCAATTCGCGCAAAATTTTGGTGAAGCGGCCGATGTTGGCGTCGTCTAACGGCGCGTCGATTTCGTCTAAGATGCAGAACGGGCTGGGTTTGACCAGATAGATGGCAAACAACAGGGCAATGGCTGTCAGCGCCCGCTCGCCGGCCGATAGCAGGGTGATGCTCTGCGGCTTCTTGCCTTTGGGCCGGGCAATAATGTCGATGGACGCTTCCAGCAAGTCTACATTTTCCTCGATTTTCAAGTCCGCCTCGCCGCCTTCAAACAGGGTCACGAACATGTTGATAAAGTTCAGTCGAATCTGCTCGTACGTCGTTCGGAAGCGCTCCCGCGCCTCTTTGTTGATCTCGCGCAGCGCCTTTTGCAACGAAGTTTTGGCCTCTTCCAAATCCTTTTTCTGCGTGGTCAGAAACTCGAACCGATCCGCTTCGGTCTTGTATTCTTCCAGCGCCATCAGGTTGACCGGCCCCAGGCCTTTCAGCCGCTGACGCAAATCCAGCGCGGTTTCTTCGCCCTTGTGCACATTAAGACCGCCATCCGTCTGCCAATCTTTAACAGCGGCCGGCGCTTCGGTAATCGCTTCTACATCAGCCTGATATTCTTCCAGCAATCGGGCCTTAATATTTTGCCGTTCCTGTTGCAGATGGGCCAATCGCAGCTCGATTTCATGCTCTTTTAGCTGCGCGTCTTCCCGTTCTTTGCGAACATGGCGAATCACCTTCTCAATGTCCTGAACTTGATTGGTTACCGTTTGCACAACACTATGTAGCTCGTCTGCCAGTTTGCGCTGATCTTCTTCTTTTCGGTGCCGCTCTTCCAATGAAATAGCCAGCACGCCATTACGCGACTTTAAGACTTCAATCTGCCTGCGGGCTTCCGCGCCTTCCTGCTCGTGGCGGACAATAATCTTTTCAGCGTCCTGCCGTGCCTCAGCGATGCGGCTCAAATCCGATTGCAGTTTTTCCAGTTGACCTTCGGCGGAAATCAAATCAATCTGAGCCTTATTCAACTGCGACGCCAGTTGCCCGGCTTTTTGGCGCACACCTTGCAACGTCTCGCGGGCGGTTTTCAACGCCTCTTCGGCCTGTTGGCTTTCCTTTGCCGCCTGCTGAAAAGCCAAATCCACCTGCCGAATCTTTTCGCCCGTCAGCTTTTGCTCGTTCCGCTGCTTATCGACCGTCACGCTCAACTCTTCCTGGCGCTGATCCAGCGATCCGACCTGAAAAGTCAGGGCCTGAATCTGCCGCTCCATGGTCGTCGCCTTTTGCCGCTGTCGATTCAGCGTCTCCTGATCGTCTTTTTGCTGCTGATTCAGTTCGTTTAACTCCGCCTCAAGCCGGGAGCGCTTTTGGCCTAATTCACTCAGCCGGATTTGCAAAGCTTCGGCCTCTTTGGACAGCGAGGCGATTTGCCGTTTGCGGGCCAACAGGCTGCTATCCTTGCCCTGCTGCCCGTGCCCGCCGGTGATGATTCCCGTCCGCTCGACCGTTTCGCCGTTCAGCGTGGCCAGGTCCCATTGCGGATAATTTTTGTTGATGCGCATGGCCGTCGCCAGATCGTCCACGATCACGGTTTGGGCCAGTAAAATCCGGGCCAAATCGCCCGCCGGGCCTTTTGCTTCAATCAAATCCGCCGCCACGCCGCGCACACCCGCTTCGCGCAAAATATCGGAGTCGCGAACTTCCGTTGGCGAGGAATCCGACCGGACTTGCAAACTGAAGTTTGCTACTCCCGCGCCTTTTTCTAAGGGGGAATCCGTCGCATAAAAACCGGCTTGCCCGGCCTTATCCTTTTGCAAAGCTTCGATACCGGCCAAAATCGTCTCCGGTTTATCGGCAATAATGACCTGCACTTTTTGACCCAACGCCGCCTCAATCGCCGTCTCAAACTCCGGCTTCGTCGAAACGTAATCGGCCAGTACGCCGGCCAGACCGTCTAAGCCCCGTCCTGAGCCTGTCGAAGGGCGCGTCATAAGCTGCCGCACGCCTTTTTGGAAACCTTCAAAACGATTCTGCAAATCCTCCAGCACCTTTAAGTTGGACTTGACCGAGGCCGCCTGCTCGCGATCCTGCTGCTCTTGCCGGGCAAGCTCGTTGCGCTGTGCCTGCTTGCGCTCCATTTCCGTCGTGCGGGATTTGATTTGATCGGTTAAGCGCTGCGCCGTTTTGTTGACTTCCTCAAAATCTTTGGTCAGTTGGGTCAACTCTTTCTGGCGGGTTTGGCGCTCCTCGGCCATCGAGGCCAACTGCCGTTCGCCCTGCTGAAGCTGGACGGTCAAATCCTGAGCGCGCTGTTTAAAGTTTTTTAAATCATTCTCCAGGCCGAGCCGCTGCCGCAAAATCTCGCGCGTCTTCTCTTCAATCGTAATAATCTGCTTCTCGTGGACTTTGGTGTCTTCCGTTGCCCGGTCGCGCTCGACTTTGATGTGCTGAAACTGCTTTTGTAACTGACCGATTTTTTCTTGGGTGGCCGCGATGCCGCGTTCCGTCTCCACGCTGTCCTTTTTCAGCCGCTCCACTTTCGATTTCAGACCTTCGCGTTCCTGATCGAAGCGCGTGATTTGTGTTTCCAATGACTTCTGCCGCTCGCGGTTGACCAGCAATTCCTCGTCCAATTTGCGGGTTTCCTGCGCCATTTGAGCCAAAACCTGGCGGGCTTTGGTGGCATTTTCCTCTTGCCCAAGCATCTGTTGCCGTAGTGTTTCGATTTCGGCCTCGCGGCTTTCGATAGCCACGCCAAAACCGCTGATTTTATCGCCCAAATCCTGCTGTTGGCGCAGCAACGGCTTTTCTTCCGCCAGCAATTGATGAAACTTGGCATAGGCCAGCGCCGTCTCCACGGCCAGCAAATCGTTGGAATACTGCTGATACATTTCCGCCCGCTTGACCTGCCGCTTGAGCGAATTGACCTGCTTGTCCACCTCGGTCACAATATCCTCGAGGCGGATCAAATCGGTTTCGGTGGCGGCCAATTTCTTTAAGGTGGACTTGCGGCGGGCTTTGTATTTCATGATGCCGGCGGCCTCGTCAAACAGAAAGCGGCGGTCTTCGGTGCGGTCGCTCAGGATGGAATCGACCATGCTCCGTTCCAGCAGCGAATAGGCGTTGGTGCCCATGCCCGTGTCCAGAAACAAGTCCACAATATCCTTGAGCCGGCATTGCTTGCGATTGATCAGATATTCGCTATCGCCGGAGCGGAACAGCCGCCGGGTCAGCGTCACGTCGGTGTATTCGAGCGGCAGCACGCCGCGGCTGTTGGTAAAGGTGATGGACACTTCGGCCATGCCCGTCGCCGCCCGCTCCTTGGTGCCGACAAAGATGACATCCTCCATCTTTTCGCAGCGCAGGCCGCGCGCATTCTGCTCGCCCAACACCCAGCGAATGGCCTCGCTGACATTGGACTTGCCGCAGCCGTTTGGCCCGATAATGGCCGTAATGCCGCTGCCGAAAGTCAATTCCGTTTTGTGATAAAAAGACTTAAAACCAACCACTTCCAAATGGGTGAGTTCCACAGGTTACCTCGTTAAAAGATTAAAAACAGGTGGATAGACTATAGGCTTTTAGGCTTTTAGCCTGAATTGCTCTCATTATAAACCGACAACGCCATTTTGGACTAAATCGGTTTTGAGTGTCTGCCAAAGTTCCTGCGCCGTTTTGACGGCTTTGTTCGCGTCAGTCGGCGTCGCGGCCGGCCAATTTCCCGGATAGCGGGATTCAACAGCCCATTCGGTTAACTCGGACAAATCCGGCTGGGTTGTGTGAACTGTCCAATGATGCGGCAATAAATTTCGTAAAGCATCCAAGTCGTGGCTACGCGGAAAACCTGTCCCAATTGCAATCAACGACGTTTTCAGCATTTTTTCGGCGGCTTGCTGCGCCAACCAACAGATGTGGCGCGGCGGCGCGATAAAAGGCTGATTCAGCAATTGCTCCGCGGCGGATAAGTCTTCCTGCGCGTAAGTCAGCCAGTTTTTGGCTTCAGGCGTGAGGCTGTTCATACAACACTTTCCCTTCCCGTAAGGCCGGGCCTAAAAATGAGCCGATTTGCGTTTTGCTTTCTTTAATTTCCTCCGGCGTTGTGACAAAAATATCCTTGCTGATCGGCATATCCGTGAGCAGACGGCGAATGGCCACCGCGCTGTGCCGCTTGTTGACCGTATACGGCAAAACAACCAGCAAATCAATATCGCTGTCCGGCCCGGCCACACCCCGCGCATACGAGCCAAACAAAATGATCTGAAGCGGCTGAACCTGCCGGACAATGCGGGTAATCATTTCATTGAGATAGGCTTCAGTGGGCATTCAAGACTCCATTCGAAGATGCTTGATTACATACTTTATTAAATTCCGCGCCCAATATGGCATTTTTATGAAAGGCCTGGGATTGAGTCATTGTTAAAACTCCTTCAAACAACCGCGCATCAAAATCATCCGCTAACCGAATCTTTCCCTTCAAGACGCGCCATCAACCTAAATTCCTGACCCGGACTTGTCAAGCTTTTCTCTTCATCCGCCGTACACGACCACGCCACGCCGGATTTTTCCTGTTGCCATTGCCGTCGGTTTCTGTTACAATAAAGATGGGATTATTCTTACCAAACTTACACCGGAGTTCGCCCCATGACCAACCAAATTCATGCCGTTTTTCGCCAGGCTTATAACGATTTTGATGTCAAGCCGTTGCGCGGCGAATTGCTGCGCAAATTCTACGTGGACAGCTTTGCCAAAGACACCGCCGCCGATATCAAAACGACCCTGGACATTTCGACCGCCAACGAGAAGATTCTGGTCGTCGGCCACCGCGGCTGCGGCAAATCGACCGTGCTCAGCAAGATTGCCGAGGAGTTGGATGACCAATACTTCGTCATCATGTTTTCGGCATTGGACGATCTGAACATGATGGACGTGCAAACGCTGGACCTGCTGCTGATCATGTACATGAAGATCACTGAAATCATGGATCGCCGTAAGATTCCCGACTCCCTCAGCAAATTTGAAAAATTCATGGGTTTTGCCAAAAACAAAGTCAGGGTTGATGATGTGAGCGTGGGATTCTTTAAAGCGCTGTCCTTTAAGCTTAAGGTGGAACACGAGTTCCGCGATATGGTGCGGATCGAACTGCGCAATCGCTTGGATGAATTGCAAAAAAAGATTGCTGAAGCCTGCGTCGACATTCAGCAAAAGACGAAGAAGGAAGCGCTGATCATCATTGACGACCTGGATAAGCTGGCCTCGGACACAGCCCGCAAGATTTTTATTGAGGACAATCCGCTGATTACCGTGCCGGAAGCGCGCACCGTCTTTACCTTCCCGCTGGAAAGCTATTACAGCAAAGACTTTGCCAAAGTCAACAACGCCTACGACAGCGTGATGATTCCGGTCGTCAACCTGCATGATGCGGCCCAAAACTACCGGCCGGATGTGTTGGACGAGCTCAAAAAGCTGATCTGGAAGCGTTTAGATAAGCAATACATCACCGATTCGGCACTAAAATTGCTCATTGATAGCAGTGGCGGCTTGCTGCGCGACCTGGTCAAGTTCATGCAGGATGCCTGCAAAAAAGCCATCCTGGCCCAAACCGAGCAAATCACGGAAGAAATCGCTGCCCAAGTTGTCGCCGAATTGGCTAACCAATACCGTCGCTGGTTTGATTTTCCAAAATATAGACAGGCCGCGGAACAGATTGCCAAAACCCGTGAAAAAGAGGCCATTGCCCAGGACATTTTTATCGAAATGCTGCATCACATGTTCGCCCTGGAATATCGCTACCAAAAAAAGATTTGGTTCAATCTGCACCCGTGTTTGGCGGCGGCAATGAGCAATGAGCAATGAACAATGAACAATGAACAATGCGGAGGAATCGAATGACAACGATCACCATTCAACTGACCAATGACCGGTTTACTTTTATCAAGCGGCAACTGAAGGACGGCGGATATAAAGATATCAACCAAATTTTTAGCCGTATGATTGACCGTGAAAGAGAAATTCAGGCCATCAATCAAGTCATGGAAAGAAATGTTCGGGCCTATCTTGACAAAGATGAAAAACCGCCCGTCCCGTATGCCGATCGTCTTGACGAAGCGGAAAGCCTTTTGGATGAAGTGGAAGACGAGCCGGTTGACATGACCGCAGCAGAGTGGGCCAATATAAATGCCGAAATCACCGCCCAATATCAAGCGCGTAAAAATCGCCGGAAAACCTCATGAAAATACGCATTAGCCAACATCGGGAGGCGCGAGTCGATCTAATCGCCATTTCCCTGCAAATAGCCGTTAAGCTGAAAAAACCGACGGCGAGTCATCGCTTTACCGAAAATGTCAACGAGACCCTGAATACGCTGATTATGATGCCTTACTTGGGTTCCGGATGCAAATTCAAAAAGACAAAATATGCCAAAATGCGTTCATGCCCGGTAAAAGACTTTCCTAATATCCTGATTTTTTATACTCCGATCAAAGATGGCATTGAAGTCTATCGGATCGTTTGCAGCGGCCCCTGTTTGGATGCCGTTTTTGCCTGAACATAACTCCATAACTCCATAACTCCAACACCGCCTTCCATTTTTGAGGCAACGACCATGAGACCCGCGCCGCGTTTGCGCCCCAACATCTATGACGAACTCAAGATTCACCTGCAAATCGCGCAGGTGGGCAGCTTTATCGTCGGGCTGTTCGCGGACAAGCTTGTCCCGGATGTGCTGATCGAGCGGCTCAAGCACGACCTGCCCGATCAGTTTCAGTTCACCATCCGCATTGACCCGCAAAAAGTGCATTTCCCGACCTTTTTTAACATGAATTGGGAGCCTTTCGGCGTCAACAGCAACATCTTTCACATTATCGGCATTACCGAGTTGGCCGACGAGTGGGTCGAAAGCCTGTTCCAATATTTGCAATACGGCCGCGATCAGTTCAAGGCCCAGCCGTACGCCCTGGTCTTTTGGCTGGATGAGGCGCTGGAAAAAGAGCTGTTTTACAAAGCGCCTGACTTTCACCATTGGGTGACCGGCTCGTATGACTTTACCGATCTGGAGGCCGATGACGACGATCTGGCCGAGGCCAAAGCCGAAAATGCCGTGCCGACGGACAAAATGGCCGCCTATCTGGACAAAACCGTCTGGCAGTTTGACCATTGGAGCGAGATCGAAAGCCGCGATTTCCTGCTGGAAGTGATGGGTCGGGTGGACTTGCGCCAATCGTATGTGCCGTCCAGCTACACCGACGAGACCGGGCGCAAGCAGCCGTTGAGCGAGTTGCTGGCCGATTTTTTGGATGACGAACAGCGCCATTTTCTGGCCTTGCTGGCCGATTTTGGCATGGGCAAATCGTCCTTTTCGCTATGCTATTTTGTGGAATTGGCCCGCAAATTTCTGGCCAAACAGACTGATCGCATTCCCGTCTTTGTCACGCTCAAGGATTACCAGGGCGAGTTGGATTTGGAGCGCCTGATCCGGCGCGAGTTCTACGACCGTTATGGCATTGAATTGTCCTTTTCCGTCTTTACTGAACTGGCTCTGCAAGGCCGCTTCGTCATCTTTGTTGACGGCTTTGATGAAATGACGGCCACCGCCGGTAACGCCGCGGCCATCCATAACCTGAACCAACTGACCCGCCTGACTTTTGAAAACATTCTCTTTTTAACCGAAAAAGTGGGCGCGCCGCGCCGGCCCAACAAAGTCGTGCTGACTTCGCGCACCCACTACTTTCTGACCGAGACGCAGGCGGACAAACTGCTGCGAATCAGCAAAACCCGGCTCTATCGGCTCTACGCTTATAAGGAAGAACTGCCGCTGCCCAGCGTCCGGCTGAACGAATTTGACGAAAGCGACGTGCGCGCCTTTATCGCCCAAAAGTTTCCCCAAGCCGACGACCGCGCCTTTTTGGAAAAGACCATTGCCCAAACCTACAATTTGCAGGATTTGACGAAGCGACCGCTACTGTTGAAGATGATTAGTGAAAGCCTACCGACCCTGCAAACCAAACGTCAGATCAACGCCGCCGATCTCTACAAAGTTTACACCGACTTATGGATTGAGCAGGAAGACGCCAAATCCGTGTTGACCCCGGCCGGCAAACGCCAATTGATGTGGAACATGGCCTGCCACATATTTGAGAAGGGTGGCGACTTTTCGCTGCACTATACCAAACTGATCGAGTCGCTCTCTGAAGGCGAGAAATTTTCCCCCTTAAAAGAGCCTGCCCTGAGCTTGTCGAAGGGGGAGGGTGTTCCGGCAATTTTTAAAGGCGAGTGGACGGAAGAAAAACTGCTCTACGACCTGACCACCTGCTCCTTCCTGAACCGCGACGCTGCCGGCAACTTTAAATTCATGCACAAATCTTTTATGGAGTTTTTTATCGCCGAGAAGCTGGCCCGCGTCATTGATCAATTGGACAAATCGCCTTTTTTCAAAAGCCCGGAAGTCCGCTTTTTTATTGACGGTCTAACCCGAAATGACATTTCCTTACGAAATGTCATTTCTAACGGCATGGAGGAGCGCGACGGGCGCTTTTTTAATCCTATCGCCGAGATTGAAATGGTTTACATCCCGCCAGGCCCATTTATTTATGGCGAAGGGGAAGAGCAGAAGACCGTGAATATCCAGCGCGGTTATTTTATCGGCAAATATCCGGTGACCAACGCCGATTTTAAGCGCTTTATGGACACGGGCGGTTATGCGCAGCAAGCGTTTTGGTCGACCGACGGTTGGCAGCGCAAAAGCGCAGACAAATGGTCCGAACCGCGCTATTGGCGCGATGAAAAATGGAAACAAGCCGATTGCCCGGCCGTGGGCGTGTCCTGGTATGAAGCCGAAGCTTATGCCAACTGGTGTGGCAGTCAATTACCAACCGAAGCGATGTGGGAAAAAGCAGCCCGCGGCAGCGATGGCCGTAGATATCCGTGGGGCAACGAGGGACCGACCGATATGCATAGCAATTTTAGCAGCAAAGTTGGCCGAACCACGCCGGTCGACCGCTATCCAAGCGGTCAAAGTCCTTACGGTGTGTGGGATTTGAGCGGCAATGTGTGGGAATGGAATGCGGATTTATACAGTGTAAAAAATACACTTACGGCTCGCGTGTTGCGGGGCGGCTCGTGGGGCGGTGGCGGACTCAACTGCCGTTCGGCCTATCGCCTCAGGGACAACCCCGCCGATCGTGTCTACGACGGGGGTTTTCGCGTCGCCCGGGGATTTTAGACTGTTTATTTTTTACACTTTTACGCTTTTTAATCTTCTTCCCCCTTTTCCCGCCATCAGGCGGGCGCAAAAATTTTGGGACAAATGGAGTAGCAAACTTCAGTTTGCAAGCCATGGCGCAATCTCGCTGCTTGCAAACTGAAGTTTGCGATTCCAAAATATTAAGCAAGATACCCACTTCCTTCAAGAAAGTGGGTATCTTTCGTTTAGCGTATTCTTAAACCTGCAGCAGCAGCCGGGCCGGGTCTTCCATCAGTTCCTTGATCCGGATCAGGAAGGTCACCGACTCGCGGCCGTCAATCAGCCGGTGGTCGTACGACAGCGCCACATACATCATCGGGCGGATCACCACCTGCCCGTCTAAGGCCACCGGCCGATCCTGTATCTTGTGCAAGCCCAAAATCGCCGTCTGCGGGATGTTGATAATCGGCGTAGACATCAGCGAGCCAAAAACGCCGCCGTTGGTGATCGTAAACGTGCCGCCGGTCATCTCATCCATCGTCAGTTGGCCGTCGCGGGCTTTTTTGGCCAGTCGGCCGATTTCGCCTTCAATTTGATGCAGGCCCATCTTCTCGGCCTGCCGCACAATCGGCGTGACCAGACCGCGCGGCGTGGAAACAGCCACAGAAATATCGCAGTAGTCATGGTAGACAATTTCCGTCTCATCAATCGTGGCGTTGACAATCGGCTTTTCCAGCAGGGCCACGCAGGCCGCCCGCGTAAAAAACGACATAAAGCCCAGCTTGATGCCGTGCTTTTCCTCAAAAATATCCTTGTATTTCTTGCGCAAATCCATCACCGTGGTCATGTCGATCTCGTTAAAAGTCGTCAACATGGCCGTTTCGTTTTTGGCCTGCACCAATCGGCGGGCAATCGTCTTGCGCAGCGTAGACATCTTCTCGCGCCGTTCGCCACGCGGCACGGTTGGAGCCGGGGCTGCCTCGGCTTTTGGCGGCGCAGCCGGGGTCGGCGCAACAGGCAGCGCGCCCTTCTGACTCAGGGCCTGCAGGGCGTCCTCTTTTGTGATTCGCCCGTCCGCGCCGGTGCCTTTCACCTTTTCTAAAGCGATGCCGGCGCCATCCAGAATGCCGGCGGCCAGCGGCGAAACCCGCACTTTGCGCTCCGTGACCAGCAGACCTTCGCTGCTGCTTTCGGGCTCGGCCGTTTTCGGCGCGGTCACATCTTTTAACGACGGTTTCGCCGGCGCGCTCACGGCTTTGGCATCGGTGTCCAAAAAGCCGACGGTGGCGCCTACGGCAATCGTCTCGCCGCTCTGCGTTTTAATCTCCAGTTGCCCGGCGGCTGTGGCCGGCACGGGCATGGAGGCCTTGTCCGATTCGATCTCCAAAACCGGCTCGTCCATTTTGACAAAGTCGCCATTGTTCTTGAGCCAACGGGCCAGCACGACTTCGCTGACCGATTCGCCAACCGATGGAATTTTGATTTCAACTTTCATAATTTGCCCTCGTTGTAAGGATGCAGGTAACCTTGCGAAGGTTAAATTTGTTGCGGAGTCAGGATTTTCAAGATTTGCCGAACTCCCAAGCGTAAACCTTCGCAAGGTTATTTTAAAAACGGATGCGCTTTTTATGTTTGCGGCAGATCAAATTTAACTTTTGACCGGCAGGACGTGAATTGCTTTGATCACCAATTCCACTTCATCGCCGATTTGCAGATTGAGGTCTTCTAACGATTCCGTGGTTAAAACGGATGCCATCTGCGCCGGCAGCGTGACCTCAAATTTTACCAGAGACATAATATCACCCTTTTTGACCGAGGTGACTTTGCCCGTTATCTTGTTTCGTGCGCCGTATTTCATGATTCCTCCATAAAAACGAAAGTGGTTTTTCCGAAATAACAGAATGCAATTTTATCATCTATTCTCGTTAAGGGTTAGAAGTTGCAATTGTACAAAGTGTCATTCCGGCACGTTTTTAGCCGGAATCTTCTTACAGGTAAGCAAGATGCCGGATAGAAGCACTCCGGCATGACATCGAATTGAAATGCAATTTCTAACCCTTAATCAGTATATATATGAGTTCAGTCTAATAACCATGAAATACTCGAAACACACGAAAATAACGGATTGCAGAGCGCTACGCCAGAATTTTGAGTTCTGCTTGTCCGAGCTACGCAAGGCTTTAATTCATAAACCTTTCGTGTATTATTTGTCTTTCGTGGTGAATAATTCAGTGACTCGTATATGTTCAAATTTCAAAATCGGAGCTCGTGTACGTCCGGGTCGGCCAACAGTTTGGCGGTCAGGCGCTCGTGCGCTTTGGGTCGGCCACTGGCCAGCCAGCGACAGGTCATTTGATTGCCGGACTTTACCTGATGCCGTTCTTTAAGCAGTAGACCGTTGGCACGAAAAGTGCCTTCTAACTCCGCAATTTTGGGAATATTTAATGAACAAACCAGTTCGTAAGCCCGCACTTCCCAGATATTGTCAATCAAATGCTCGATCCACGGAAACAACCACAGTACAATCAATGCCATCGCCAAACCAGCGCCGGCCAAAGCGTACTGCCCGCCGCCAATGGCCATGCCCAGCGCCGCCGTCAGCCAGATCGTGGCAGCGGTGGTCAAACCGATCACCCGGCCGCCTTCGCGCAAAATCACGCCCGCGCCCAAAAAGCCGACCCCACTGACAATTTGGGCGGCAATGCGCGTCGGGTCCCGATCCTGCGCCAAATGACCGGACAGCATCGTAAACAGGGTGGCGCCGGTGCAGATAAAAATCAACGTGCGAAACCCGGCGGCTTTGTCACGAAACTCCCGCTCCAGGCCAATCATGCCGCCGGCTATTACCGCCAATATAATTCGGATAAAATCTTCATTGCTTAGCATAAAAACGACCAAATTGAAGGCTTGTGCTGATTATATACTGATTAAGGGTTAGAAGTTACATTTTAAACCCTTAGGGTTTCCGTTGCCGAAAGTGTAAAAATCGGCAAGGCTTAACCATCTCCGTAAAGAAAACCCTAAGGGTTTGTTCTGCCAAAAATAACCCTTAACGAGAATAGTGGATAGAAAATATAAACCAATGGCTTGTCGCATCTAATCAATTTCCCGACGTGGTTTTGCTTTTTCCGGACATCTCGAATCATCTTGCCGCTGCGATAAACCAGCGTCGCCACGGTGTGTCGCAGGAATTGGCGGGTGCTTTCGGGGGATATGTTCCTTTTCTGCAACTCTACTTCAGATCGCGCTACGAAAAATTATACCCTTATCTGCGGGTCATGTCAAGGAAATTTACTGCACAAAATGATCGTGACGGTTTGTGGTTATTGCAGTTTCTTGACCCGTTGTTGAGTCAAGTCAATCAGGGTTTGGTAGCGGGCAGCGGTTTGGGCCAGTTTGTTGGGTTCGCGGTAGGCGGCGGACATTGAGCCCGGCAAATTCTTTGTAAGAAAATGGTTTAGTCTTGACAGAACCGAAAGATCAGCTTTGATTATAATGCACCATGCACCATCTAAAGTTACGTTAAAAGGTGAAAATATGCCAACAGTTTTAAGAGTCGGCCCATATCGCTTTCATTTTTACTCGGATGAAGGTAAAGAGCCCCACACATTCATGTTGAAACTTCCGATGGCGAGTGCAAATTTTGGCTCGATCCAATTCGGCTTGCTCGCAACATGGGAGTCTCCCCACACGAGATCCGTAAAATTGACCGACGGACGGATTATCCGATTTCCAGCGAATCGGTTTAAACGGCTCAAAGCAGCTACAAATGAACAGTTAAAAGACGTTACGATTCGGCTGAACGGCTATGCTCTGCGCTGGGAATCTATTGACGAAGACATCACCATACCGGGCGTAGTTGCCGGCAATTTTGAACTCTCGCCCGAATAAGCATTTTTCCCTATCTTTTGGCATGGCTTGCAGTTCCTTGCCCCGTTGTTGGGTTAGCTGAGCCAGAAAATCCCGCTATTGGTCAGCGGCACATTGGATCACAATGAGAGTGAGACGATGGTGGTGGCGGGGGTGGAGGTGATGCGAAAAACTTGCCAATGATGGTGGCGTGACGATGGATTTTGAAATATTATTAGGTTGAAAACAACCACGAGCTGATTATATTTACCAAAAGGATTGGGTTGAAGTGTCAACCGTGAACCCAAGAACGGAGGTGCGCTATGCGCTTTCTGGATGTGCGAACCGATTATGCTTTTAAAAAGGTCTTTGGCTCCGAAGAGTCAAAACCGATTTTGATCAGCTTTTTGAATGGGATAATTGACTTTGTTGATGGCAGCAAAATCACCGACCTGACCATCGTTGACCCGTATCAGATTCCGCTGATCAAGGGCATGAAGGATTCTTATGTGGATGTAAAAGCCATCCTGTCATCAGGCGGGCGAGTCATTATCGAGATGCAAGTGCTTAATTTTGAAGGTCTCGAAAAGCGCATTTTGTATAACGCCGCCAAAGCCTATTCCACCCAGTTAATGAAAGCGGAAGATCATACCCTGGAGCCAATTATTGCCATTACCATTACGGACTTTGTCATGTTTTCCGACATTCAGCCGGTGATCACCTATTTCAAGCTGCGCGAGAAAGAAAAGTTGCTGACCTATAGCGACGACATTGAGTTGATTTTTGCCGAACTGCCGAAATTTACCAAAACCGAAGCCGAATTGCAGACGATCACGGACAAATGGCTTTATTTTGTCAAAAATGCCGGCAGCCTGGAATATGTGCCGGCGGCGATGGCTGAGCCGGAACTGCGGCAGGCTTTTGAGATTGCCAATACCGCCGGATTGAGCGAGGCGGAGTTGGGAGAACAATTTAGGCGGCGCGATTTCATTATGGTGCAAAAGGGCATTGAACGAACCCATCGAAAACAACTGGAAAAGGCGCAGCAGGAGGCACAACAGGCCAGGCAAGAAGCCAATAAACTGACGGCGCTGAAGATGAAAGCTAAGGGGTTAGACATGGCTTTGATTGCCGAAGTAACCGGCCTGACCCGCGAAGTGATAGAAACATTATGATGATTACGACGCTTCCAGAACTTGCTGAGCCAGGAGATGCCGCTGTTGGCTTCATACGGCAATCAACTCCTCGGCGTAGTCGGCGGCGGCGGCTTGCAACGCTTCCTGCCGGTTGAAGTCCAGCGCTTCTTGCAAGGTGATCTTCAAAGTCGCCAACAGTTCCTCGCGAGTTGCTTCCTGGCAGTTCACCCCCGGAACTTCTTCGATCCAGCCGATCCACCAATCACCGCTTTTTTTGACCACAGCCGTGTAAGTATTTTTCATGCTAATTTTCCTTCTTAAATTTGGTCATCTTGAATTTTTCAATAGCATTAGGCTGCAGGTACAGGCGGCACACTCTCCTCGTTGGTCTTGCGGCGGCGGCCCAGGGCTTTGACGCTGCGCAGGGTGCGATAGGCAGCGGCAAATTCGGGGTGTTTGGGCGCGATGACCTTGACCAATATATCCATTTCCTGACTGAGCAGGCTATCGGTTTGCCTGAACATGTCTTTCAAAGTGCCGCGGGCGGTAATGCGTTTGGCGACGGCGCTTTCCTTACCGGTTTGGGCGGCCTGATAAGCGTCAATTCGGGTTTTCAGATCGGCAACCTGGGTTTCGTTCAGGCCATACGCGGCCAAGTCGGTCAAATATTCCAGCGCGGTCTTGTGGCAGTCAGAAGTGATGGTCACTAATTCCGTATCTCGCAGGCGGCGTAAACCGGTTTTGGATAACTTCATCTGCTCGCGCAAGGCGGCATTCTCTTTGCTCAAGGCATACACGGATAAGGCTGCGGCAATCGGAATAACGCTGTCAATCAACCGGGTCTTGGCCTGCTCTTTTCCGGCTGTTTTGCCGGCGGCTACTTTACTGCGAGCTGTATCTTTCCGCCGAATCTCCTGAATCTGCTCGCTGAGGCGTTGAATCACGGACATAAAGGCCGGCGCTTCGTCCGTAATCGTCTTATATTCATTAAGAAAGGTCAATAACCCTTCATACATGCTGAATTTGTTTTCTTGCATGTTATTCATGGCGCATCTCCTTATGAAAAAAAATGTTTTGTTGACAGAGAAAATGTTATTGCGTTGTTAGACCATGACAAATTATAATAATTACTACAATTTGTATTCAGCAATAAATTTTTATATTTTAATAAAAAATTTATTTCTCGCGATAAATAATACATTTACGCTTAATGCGTTATTTATGCTGAGTATAAAAAATATTTTTATTAGCGCATAAATTCTATTTAGCGTAATGTTGCTACCAATGCTTCAGTATACAAATAATTTTGCTTATGAGATAAAATATTTTGCTTTAAATTAAAATTTAATTGCTTGCGGCGCATAATATCTCGCCTTTTTGCACAAATCTCTATAACACACCGCGTAGACATTAGATAATGCCTACAAAAAATTATACGCTCGCCTGCGGGTCATGTCAAGGAAATTCACTTGAGGATGCTCTCAAGCCTCATCCGCCCGCTTCTTCACTTCTTCCAGAATCAGCTTGATGCCGGGATTTTTGAGTGGATCGACGACCAATCTGGCCTTGGAGCCGTCGCGGCTGAGCTCGACCAATTGCAGCGGCAGGAGTACGCCTTCCAGCGCGCTTTTCAAGAAGGTGTGGTGCGGTGCGTCTAAGCCCTCAATCTTACCCGGCACAATGAATTTGGCGATGACTTCGTTGACTAAGGTGGCGGACTGTGCGGAGATGGCCGTTTCGATGGTTTGATGTTTGGGGAACAGCTTTTTGAGTGGTTCGCGGATGATCAGGCCCAGCAAATCCTCAAAGTTTTTGTAAGCGGAGACGGCAAAATCAAACGGTGTACGGCCCTGTCCGGAGCCTGTCGCCGGGCCGGCGGCGGTCACAAACACGCCTTTTTGGTAGCAGGCTTTCAGCTCGTCCTGGGCCGGTTGTTTGAGGCGTTCCAGATTGTTTTCGGCCATACGGGCAATTTCGCGGCCTTCGTTGGTGGCGTCGTTGGCGTAGTCACGGGCCAGGCGGTGGGCGGCGTGCCATTCGCTCAACAACTCGGTTTGGGTAAAGGGCGCGGGCAGCCAGGCGATCACGCCGTGAATAAAGCGGTTTTCGAACTGCTGGAACAGTTCGGTCAAATGGGCTTGCTGTTCGTCCGTCTTCAGCGGCAGGCCGATCAACAGGAAAAAGTCATCTTCGGTGGCCCGCAGTTGCTGCAGGAAGTCGCGCACGGCTTTGTTGTCTACCTGCAGCAGGTCGGTCAGCCACACCTGGCCGCCGCGGGTGGTGTTCATCCAATGGGTGTGGTAGCGCACGGGTTTATCGACAAAGTTGGCCAGCGGCAATTGGCCGTAGTTGATGGTTTTGAGCAGAGCGGTCAGCATTTCCGGCGTTTTGGCCTGCTGACGGATGGCGCGGGCCTTGTCGGCATACAAATCGACGGCGGTGGCGGCCAGGTCGAACTCCAAAACAGCGTCCAACTCCGTCGCCCCGTGCCCTGAGCCTGTCGAAGAGCCGGGCGTCAGGCGCAAATAACTCAATTCGGTCGTCATTTTTTTGACCAGATGCTCGGCCAGATATTTATAATTGACGCCGCCGGCCAGATCGGTAAAGGCCTGATACAACAGCATGTTGGCCAATTGGCGAATCGTCCGCTTGGACGGCAGGCTGGCCAGGCGCAGCAGCATCAAAATCTTGATCAGCCGCTGGGCGTAGACAACATCGCTGGGCTCGTCAGGAAACAGGCCGGAAATGCGCTTGGCAAAGTAATCGTGGTAATGATCGTAATATTTGCGCATGGCCGGTGATTCCTTGAGCCGCGTCTCAAAATGATCGAAGATACGGTCGGGCGTCAGCAGATGGGTGTAATCCTCGGCCAAAATGCCGGCGATGTTGCGGGTTGGATCGCCCTTGACCTGAAAATGGATGAAGTCCACTACGCCGCGTCGCTGGCTGAACAACTCGGCGCACACGTCCAGCAACTCGATGGTTTCGGGATGGACGGGGTAAATCTGGCGGAAGGCGTCCAGCGTCAGCGGAATGTCGTTGAAGCTGAATTTGAGCTGTTTGTAGGCTGCTTCGAGATGTGCCTGGCTACCCTCTTTTTTGAGAATCAGCCGGTAGTCGATTAGTTCTTTGATGTGGCGGGTGGACAGGCTCAGGCCGGAATGATAGCGATCCTTGATTTTGTCGATGACTTCTTTTTGGATGTCGCCGGTTTTTTCGATATGTTCCTGTAGGGCGGCCACGACCCAGATGGGCCGGGTGGCGCTGCGTTCGCCCAAAAATTGCAGGAAGCGGGCGTCTTCGTTCAGGGCGGTTTTTTGACTTTTAGCCTTCAGAAACTCGGACAATTCGTCGATCAGCAGGACAAAGCCGTCGATTTTGTGCTGGGCCAGAATTTTCTCCAGCCGCTCAAAGCCTTCGCCGCGATCCAGCGCCAATTGGAACGGGACTTTTTGATCGAGGCCGGTCAAGTATTTTTTGGTCAGTTCGTAGGCGGCTTTTTGGTCTTTGTCCAGCAGGCGCTTCCAGGTGGTCAGGCCCGGATATTTGTCGCTGACGAGTTTGTCCAAATGGCGGGCGTGCAAGGGCAGGACGTGGACTTGAAATTGCTGCAGGAAGTAGGATTCCTCGGCTAAAGTGGCGTCGATTTTGTAGGGCGGTTTGGCCAGCCGGTTCTGGACGGCTTCGAAGACAATTTCCTCCAGCGGGCGGGCGGCTTTGTAGGCCAGCAGCGGAATTTCGACAATCAGCAGTGTCTTTTTGCTGAGCGCAGTGAAGTGACTGCCCAGCTTGGGCTGCTGTTTAACCAGCGGTTCCCACATCTGCTTTTGGCGCTTGAGCGGCTGCAGCAACAGGCTGAGGATGCTGAGAAAGTGCGACTTGCCGGAGCCGAAGCTGCCTGATAAAAAAAAGCCTCGCCCTTGTGGACGGGCCAGGCTTTCCAGAATGATTTTCAGGTTGGTTTCAATATCTTCGGTCAGGACAAAAGAGGCGGTCAGGCCGTTGAGATATTGTTGTCCGGCCGGGTCGTCGGGCGCGGCGCTTTCGTTGACTTCGCGCAGTTTTTGCAGTTGAATGACCGTCTCCACCACGGGCAGACTGATCAGGTCTTGAATTTTTGGCATTGTTGTTTTCCTCTTGCTTGAATAATACTTTTTGTCTGAATGGCTTGCCCCCGCGTTCGATCATGCCGCTTCCCTGCGATAAGCAGCTTTTGGCGACAGCAGCCCGACTTCTCTGGCAAAAACATCGAGACGGTTGGCGCTGCCCATGCCCAAAAAATGCCCTACCAGTTTTCGGAGTTTCGAGTATTGAACTCCCGCCACACGCAGCAAAGCTTTGGCGTCAAAATCATCTTTTGGCTCGCCGGAGACCATTTTCATGGTAATCAAATGATGCAGACCGACGACCGGAATCGCCTCATTAAAAAACACCACATCCTGCCGGGCTTCCTGAATGGCTTTGCTAAATAAACGATCCAGCCCGTCCACCCGTCGGTCAATAAAATCAACAAAAAAGTCCGGTTCACGAACCGCCACGCCGCCAATGGATAGCTGGTAAACTTGATAGCCTCTGGTTTTGAGCGCGGCTTCAATCGAAGCAATTTTTGTAGTCAAAATGGCGATGTCCACATCTTTGGTAAACTGGTGTGCGTCTTCGGGCAGATAAAGCCAGGTGGCAACCCGGCCGATCAGGGCAAATTCGGTTATGCCAAGATCGTTGAGCAGTTGGACGGCGGCCTTAAGCGAGGGATTTGGATCAAACGACGGGATTGCTTTGACAACCATTCTATTATATACCTCAATAGTTCTGATCTGCGTTCTATTTTTTTGAGTCGAATGGAGTATCGGGGTCAGAGGCGTTAGGCAGCGCTTTAGAACTTGCGGCTAACGGCGTTTCATGGTCGGATAGCGGCGCCGCCGGCTGTTCCTCAAACCAGATCAGCACAAACAGAATCGCCACGCCGACCGAGATCGCAATATCCGCCACGTTGAAAATGGGCCAGCGGGTCATATAATAGCCGTCAAAAGCCAACGGGCCGATCTGAAAAGGAGCAATGACAATATCGGGAAACTCAAAGTCGAAAAAATCGACTACTTTGGCCATGTAGATTCGGTCGGCCAAATTGCCCAACGCGCCGCCCAGAATCATACCCAGGCTAAGCGTGCTCCACAGATGCTGCTGGCCGTGCGTTACGTAAAGATACAGCAGCAGGCCGATCACAAAGATCGACACCAGCGGGTACGGAAATTGATGACCCAGCGAGATGCCAAAGGCGGCATTGGGATTGTAGATAAAGGTCAGCCGGAAAAAGTCGCCCCATACTTCAATCGACTCGCCGATTTCGAAGCGGGCTTTGATGATGAATTTGGTAAGTTGATCGAGCGCCAGCACAAATACAGCCGTGCCGACAAAGAGCGAATGTCGCATTCAGATATTCCATTTCAGGCGTGAATTCAAGTTATGAGTGAAATATTACGTCCCAGTTTTTCAGCACATAAGCGAGGAACGAAAAACAAAATACGGCAATCTCAAACCCTGTCAAGCAAAATTCCAGATTGCATCAAAACCCAACCGTCACGCTCCCATACCCATTCCGCCCGGCCGCCGGGTAGTAATAGTTGCCGCCCGCCCAATCGTCGTAATAGCCTGTTGTCAATTATCCCCATAACCCGTGTACTTGTGTTTATAAGGCGCCTGAAATCCCAGCACAATATCTTCCTTGGGGACGCCCATGCTCACTAACTCGTCGGCTATGCCCAGTTCGGTGCCATTATGCTGAATCCAAATCTTCCCGTTTTTGATGTCTAAGTGAAGGATGCAGCCGTGTGTCCAGTCATAATGATCCCACCCGACCAACATCATCTGATAGTGATCCCGCTGCGTATCAAAAATATACTGAGTTTCCACGCCTGCTGGCGGTGGAAGTTGTTGGCCCAGGTCTTGTATGAACCGGGTGATATGAGCGCGGTATTGGTCTAATTTTTCCATTTTAGAATCTCCTCTGTTCCGGGATCGAAAACAATCAACGTGATTTGCGTTTCTTCGCAGACCGTTTGCACAAACTGCTTCTGGAAAAAAGCTTTGTGCACATCAATCGGAATGGCCAGGTACAACCGTCTGTCCGGCTCTTTTTCACGCAGGGCAATGTTGCTTCCGCCGATATGATAGGCAAGATTTGCCTTGTCGTCAACAGAAAAGCATCAAAACCCCACCGTCACGCTGCCATACCCATTCCGCCCCGCCGCCGGGTAGTAATAGTTGCTGCCCGCCCAATCATCGTAATAGCCCGATGTTTCGTATTCCTTATCAAGCGCGTTATTCAGCCAGACCCTAAACGTCAGATCGCGCAGGCGGTTGACTTTGAGCGAAGCGTTCAGGTTGAGCACACCGTAGGGGTCAACTGTGCGCGTTTCGTCTTCCGTATTGTCCAAATACTGCTGGCCGGCATATTGATATTGGGCGGACAGGCTGACATTGCCCACAGCGGCCAATGTCCAATTCGCGGTAGCTCGCAGGTTGGCCAGTGCAGACGGAAATAAAGCAATGGTCTGGCCGTCCAACCGCTGCGGCTGCCCGTCCCACGAATAGGCGGTGAAATCCACAAACTCGTTCTGGCTGAAGGCGATGTTGCCGGATAATTCCAACCCTAAGGGTCTCGCCTTTTGACCCTTAGGGTTTTTCCGTTGATCATCGTCAAACCCTAAGGGTTGAGAAACAAAACCCTTAGGGTTGATTTTGATTGCCGTGCTCAATTCGAGGCCCTGGTGCAGCGTTTTGTCGGCGTTGCCGCGCACGGCCCGGCCTTCTTCCACTACCTGGCCGTAAGGTACCAGCTCGTTGCGGAAGTCCATGCGATACAGGTTTAGCTTGGCGTTCCAGCTCCACAGATTGCTAATCTGTGCTACACTAAGGCCGAGCTCGTAATCGTAAACTGTTTCGTGTTGGGTCAACGGGTCGCTCCATTCCACATAGCGAATCGAACCATCGGCCTTGTAGACGTTTTTGGATTTGGCAAAGAGCGGGTCCACGCCAAAATCGTCCGCGCCCTGCCATTGATCGAACATGTCGGCGTCGGTCGGCTCGCGCTGGCCGACGGAGAAATTGCCAAAGGCGCTGAGGCCGCTGGAAATTTCATAATTCACGCCGAGCTTGGGATTGAAAAAAGTGTAGTCCACCACGTAATAATTGAGTTCTGCGCCGGAGAAATTACCGGCCGATTTTTGCTCCATCGTGCGCTTTTTGTATTGCAGTTGCAGCTCGGCCATTAGACGCACGGACGGGGTCAGGGCGTAGTTTTCGTGGGCGTAGACGGTGGCCCACCACTTTTTGCCGTCGTAGTCGTAATAGCGCAGATTCGGTTGCGCATCCGGCGGCAGATTGGACGCCCACTTGACCTCGCCCCAGTGCGACGACCAAAAATCGCTCAACTCGCCGCCGATGGCCAATTGTCCGCGTCCGGCGCTGTGCCGCACATCTAAGCGCGGCAGCCAGCCGATTTGATCCTTGTCCACCCACTTTTGCCGCACAATGTCGAATTCGCTGATCGTTTGACCCGTGCCGCCCGGGTAATAATCGTAACCGTGTGCGACCAAATCCGCCCCGGTCTTGAACGTCTCGTAATAACCTTCGCCATGCACGTAAAACAAAGTGTTGCTCAAGGTCAGACCGTCGCGCAGCCGCCACTCGTGTTGCAACTGATATTGGGGCTGATTGAAATTGTCCGTGGTGGGCACATTGGCATGGTAATGCGTGGGATTGGCGCGATGATTCAGCTTCAAGTCGGCCTCGGCCACGGCGTCCCAGGCCGCGTCCAGATGAAACGGGCCGCTAAAGATGTTGACGCGCGTGGTCATGTTGGCGTCGAAGCGGGCCGCGCCGATAAAGTAAGCCCAGGCGTCCAGACCGGAACGCTCGCGATAGCCGTCAGTCAGCACTTTGGAATAGCGGCCATACACGGCGTAGGTGTTGTTGATCAGCCCGGAGCGGAACTGGGCCGTGTATTTGCGTGTGCCGTAACTGCCAAAACCGGTGGTCAGGCTCACGCCTTGCGCGCCGGTCAGATTGTCCGTGACAACGTTGACCGAGCCGCCAAAACCGCTCAGGCCGACCATGCCACCCACGCCACGCTGCACCTGAATATCCTGCACACTCTCGGCCACATCGGGCAAATCCACCCAATAGACTTGGTGATCTTCCGGGTCGTTGAGCGGCACGTTGTTGATCATGACATTGACGCGCTGCTGGCCAAAACCGCGAATCTTCAGATACGAATAGCCGATGCCGTTGCCCGATTCAGAATAGCTGAGCAGATTCGGCGTTTCCTGTAGCAGCATGGGGATGTCCTGCCCCTGATTGGCCGCGGCAATACGCTCGTGATGCAGATTGGCAAAGGCCATAGGTGTGCGGCCGTCGGCCCGTGTGCCGGTGATGATCACTTCCTGGCCGGGCAGAATGGTCGGGGTTAATTGGAGCGTCAAAACGGCGCTTTGACTTACGGACACGCGCTGCTTGCCGACGCCGTAACCGAGATGACTGGCGCTGATCGTATATTGGCCGTCGAGGATATCAGCGATCTCGAATTGACCGGCGGCGTTGCTGACGGCTCCGCGGTTGAGCCCTTCCACCAGCACATTGACGCCGGGAATGATCGCACCGGAAACAGCGTCCGAAACCGTGCCGGAAACGGTAGCGCAATGGACAATGGACAATGGGCAATGGGCAATAAAAAGAAAAACGGCGAAAGTGCAGGTAAAAAATCGTAGATTAAAGATTGAAGATTGCATTGTTGCCTCCTTATAGAAATTGACGGAGGCAAACAAGCTGAAAGCGGATGGCTGGAAGCTGAGAGCTTGAATCCTGTTCCCTCCGCCGGTATGATCCGGATCAGGTTCGACGGGTGCGTTCTCAGCCCGCTTATGGCGGGCGCCCCGACAGGAAATTTATGTGAATAACTGTTAGAATCAACCACACTTGCTAAGGTTAAAGTCGGTAAGAAATCAACAGTTTCAAGATCTTTGCAATCCTGAAGTGTAACCTTCGCAAGGGTACGCAACCTTTGGTCTATCCTTCATGTCGTCATATTTTCAAATCAGATGAGCAATCCGGCGATAGCCGCGCACATAAAGGTAGCGAGACTGCCACCAATCATGGCGCGTAATCCCAGGCGGGCTAAATCGCTGCGACGCGTCGGCGCAATGCCGGCGATGCCTCCGATTTGGATGGCAATCGAAGCAAAATTGGCAAAACCACACAGGGCGTACGTCACAATAATTTTTGAGCGGTCGCTAATGGCATCCGGCGTATTTTGCAACAGCTGGCTTAAATCCAGATAAGCTACAAATTCGTTAAGAACGGTTTTGGTGCCAAGCAACTGTCCGGTGATAGCGCAATCCGAAGGCGAAATACCCATCAACCAGGCCAGCGGCCAGAAAACATAGCCAAAAACGACTTGCAGATTAACCTCCGGATGGCCAAAAATTCCCGCGACAGAACTAATGCCGGCGTTTAGTACGGCCACCAGCGCGATAAAAGCAATAAGCATGGCGGCTACATTCAGTGACAAGGTTAGGCCTTCGCTGGCGCCGCGGGCTGCAGCATCAATAACATTGGCATCAATTTTTTCAACATTCATTTTTACATCGCCGCGGGTCATGGAAGGCTCGGTTTCGGGATGCATGAGTTTAGCAATCACCAGCGATGCCGGCGCGCTCATCACACTGACAGAAATCAGGTGTCCGGCAATGTCCGGAAAGTAGCCTTTCAACATGCCGACATAGGCGGCCAAAACACCACCGGCAGTATTGGCAAATCCTCCAACCATAATGGCCATCAACTCGGAATTTGTCATGGTATTCACGTAAGGCTTTACGCACAAAGGCGCTTCGGTCTGTCCTAAAAAGATATTGGCGGCGGCTGAAAGCGTTTCGGAGCCGGATGTTTTCATTGTCCGCTGCATAATGCGGGTAAAAAAATTCACCACATGCTGCATAACGCCCAAATGATAAAGAACGGTCATCAGGGAAGAAAAAAAGATGATGGTTGGCAGCACATTAAAGGCAAAGAAACTGCCCACATTGGCCCATCCGGTCTGCATGTGAGGCAGGACAGGACTCATCAGCGGGCTGTCGGGATCAATAGGTGTTCCGACAGGCACGTTGTTGTGAATCAGATTGCCGAAAACAAAGCTTGCGCCCTGCTCAGTAAAGCCAAGCAGAGTGACAACGACATCATTCATTTTGGAAAAGAACCACCGACCGGGCGGCGTCACCAGAACCAAAAATGCGAAAATCAATTGCAAAGCCGTGCCCCACATCACCATTCGCCAATCTACGGCTTTTCGGTTGGTAGAAAGCAGCCAGGCCAGACCTAACAAGCCCAGTATACCAATAATGGATTGAAGGCGGTTCGCCCAGGTCGAATTCGTACCCCTGCTTTTGAGATCGGCCAGATTGGTTTTTTTGATCTCGGACGAAGGCGTGGCTGGGCTTTCCTCGGTCGACGCGGCGGCGGGCGGCGGCGTAGAAGTGACGGCCGACTCGGCCACGGCGGACGCCGGCGCAACATCCTGAGCCTGGCCAGACCCGCACCACAGCAAACAGCCGCTCCAAAAAAGCAGGCCGCATAAAAAGAACTGAAACCGATTCGATCGCATGAATGATCTCTCCTTTCGAGTTATTCACCAGGGAAGCACAAAGGATACGAAAATGTTAGAAATATAATGTCAGCATAATCCGGCAAAATTTTCTAAGTCAGATTTAGTTTTAATTTTAATTTCGGATTTTATCAATTCTTTTATGATACTTGGGTGTTGGCAAATTCCCGTAATAAATTAATAAACATTGACAATATTATCGGGAATCTGGATCAGCAGCAATGTCTCATAGAAGCCGTATAAATTTGTATTAAAAAATAGGGGTAACAAGGAAATATGTCAAGAAGAGATTTAAGTTTTAAGTTAGTGCGACCTCACCGGGCGATAACGGCTACCGGTTAGTACAAGGCTGAAAATCAAACCGGTATTCTGGATGATAAATAGCAACACTTTTGGCTTGCTGCCGGAAAATGCTTGACACTTTTCTCAAAACCTTTATACTGTCTGCCGTTCATTAACTGATTCAATATTTACCAACTCATTAGGGAGGTCAAGCTTATGAGATCGTTCCGTTTCTATGCGCTTTTGCTGTTAATTGCCGCGTTTGCTACACTGACCGGCTGTCAAAGTACAGCGATGAGCAGCGCAAAACTTTATGAGCAACAAGGCAAACCGGAAGAAGCCATCCGTGTGCTGAAAGAAGGCACGGTCAAAGAACCGGCTAACGCCGAGATCTGGTATCAATTGGGTGTTTTGCACGGCAAGCAAAACCAATTTACAGAGATGAATGAAGCGTTAAACAAGGCCGCTTCCATGAACGCCGCATATCTGCCCAAAGCCGACGAGCAACGCAGCTTCTATTGGAAGACACATAATAACAACGGCATTACGCTGGGTAATGAAAACAAAAATGAAGAAGCGCTAAAAGAGTTCCAATTAGCGGCGCAAATTGATGATAAAAAAGCGCAAAGTCAATTTGGGATAGGCTGGATTTATGCCAAGTTAGGCAAGCATGAAGAAGCTGTCCCCCATTTAGTGAAAGCAACGGACATGGATCCGACTGACAAAAATGCCTGGCATCAGTTGATAAGTGAATACTATGTAATGAAGAAAGACGATGATTTAATAGCCGCATGCAAAAAACTGTTGCAAACACAGCCAACCGACGCTGTCGCGCTTGAATATGCCGCCCGTGCGTACGAAGCCAAGAAAGAAACGGACTCGGCAGTTCAATATTACGAACAAGTTGTAAAAGTTAAACCTAATGACGGCAATATCTGGTTTAATTTGGGCGCGCTTTACGGCACTTTGAAGAAATTTGATGACGCTGCCCGGTGCTTTAAAGAAACACTCAAGTATAGCGCTAACGACAAAGACGCTTTATTCAATCTCACGCTGGTTTTGAATCGTCTGGAAAAATATGACGATGCACTGATGTACGCGGAGCAGCTTATCAAAGTGCAACCGGACAAGCCTGAAGGTCATCGTTTACAAGGTGAGGCCTATCGCGGGATGGCCGAAAAGTTTGAAAAGTCCGGCAACGAAGCTAAAGCCGACGAGTATAAGACAAAAACCGCCCAATCCTATAAAAAAGCTCAGGAATTAAGCGGTGGCGAATAAGCGCGTTGTTTGTTAATCGAGGGAAACATTACCCTTTTGTAACCCCGGTAAGCACGCTCCGAAGATTTTATTTTAAATTTTAGAACACCCTGATTTTTTTATTGACATAAGCCTCAAACGTTACTATTTTAAATGCACATTTATGGGGTCGTAGTTCAGCTGGTTAGAACGCTGGCCTGTCAAGCCAGAGGTCGCGAGTTCAAGTCTCGTCGACCCCGCCATTGAATGAAAATTGCAGAGGTCCAAAGCCTCTGCAATTTTTTACTATAAGGGGACTGATGCCGAGGTAGCTCAGTCGGTAGAGCAACGGACTGAAAATCCGTGTGTCGACAGTTCAATTCTGTCCCTCGGCACCATCCTCTTCTAACGGTAGGATTATTAAGTGGAATGCTGGCGTAGCTCAGCTGGTAGAGCAGCTGATTCGTAATCAGCAGGTCAACGGTTCAATTCCGCTCGCCAGCTCCACTTGTCCTGCCGTTTTTTTATCAAAAATGTAACTATTCAGTAACCGAGGCCCCGCTGGGTCTTTTCCCATTCGTGTCTATTTGTGTTCATTAAGTGGCTGAATAGTTATTCAAAAATTCAAATTGTGTCATTTCGTAATTTGAGCTGGTCGGCTTTTCAACTAAAACGTTTTCAACTTCATAATCTTACATTTGTAATTACGAAGATACTACAAACAGGAGGTCTTCATGGCAAACGTCATTTTGCCCGGTACATATATTACCGTCCGGGATGAAGGTCTGATTAGCGCCGGCGCTGTTAGTGTCGGTAATGTTGGTGTGGTTGGTACTGCAGACAACGGCGATGTTAGCAAGCCTTATATTTTAAGCGGTTTTATGGCTGCCAGAGAAATATTCTCGCCGGTTCAGGAACAGGGCAAGGCGTCCAAGCCGGTAACCGGTAATTTACTTAGTACCTTAGAGCTTATTTTTGGTAATGGCGCTACCACTGTCTACGCCGTACGTGCCAAGGATGAAACAGCTGACGCCTATGCCGATGCGCTGGCCGCATTGGAGAAAGAAGTTGTTAACATCGTGCTGCTGGCCGGACAAGATGCCGGTAAAAGCGACATGGTGCTTAAACTTAAGAATCATTTGGATTTTACCGAAGGGATTCAGCGCGAACGAGTCGGTGTTGTCGGCAGCAACGGCACAACGGACGCCAAGAAAATCAGCAATGGTATTGATCTCGTTACAAACGACAAAGGCCGCCTGATTTATGTCGCGCCCGGTCTAAAATTGAAGCGCCGCAATCCAGCCACCGGCGAAGAAACCGAGGATGTTCTTTCTGGGGCTTACACGGCAGCGGCTGTAGCCGGATTGATTGCCTCTTTACCGGTTCAGACCAGCCCCACCAACAAGACCATCAATATCAGTGGATTGGGCGCCGAATTCAACCATGGCCAATTGGAAAGTCTTGTGACAAGCCGTGTACTAACGGTCGAAAAGCGGGAAGGTTTTCGGGTCGTTAAAGGCATCACCACTTCCACCAACACGGCCTGGGCCCAGGTGACAACACGGCGTATTGTCGACAAAGCCATCTACGGCGTTCGATCCTCATGCAATCCCTACATTGGCAAGCTGAATAATGATCGTGTTCGTGGCGCAATGAAAGCCACAATAGACGGCTTTTTGACCCGAATGGTTGAAGAAGAGGCACTTAAAACGTACAAGCTGGAAGTCAGCGCTACACGCGCCCAGGAAATTGCCGGGCAGTGTATGGTCAATATGACTTTGCAGCCCACGTTTAGCATTGATTACATCATGGTGACCATGTACTTAGGCTAATCATAAAGAAGAATATTCGTCTGACTAAACCCTAAGAGTTTTCCGTCAAACAGGGGCAAATACCTGAAAAAGTCTACAATTTCCAGGTAAAAAACCTTAGGATTTGGCCTTCGGTGGTGTTAAACGAATATTTGCAATCATAAGGAGTTTTTATGCCGAATAATAACGTATTCAGCGGCTCGGATGCAGCTTTGGTGCTGGCTGTTGATGACAGTTCAACCGAAGAAGGCAAGTTAGCCGACGGCATTCTGAATGAATATCAGTTGTCCAGCATTGTAGGTCGTTTACAAGAAGTCCAGGTCAAAGTCGAAAATGCAGTCCGACCCTATCATGAACTGGGAAAGCGTTTTCCGACTGAACTGCGCCCCGGTAATATCAACGTGACCGGCTTTGCCAAACGCGCCCATATCAATGGCGCCATGCTCAAGCTGCTACTTGGCGGCGGAGCACAAAGCCCGCCCGCAGCGGATCCGTTACCGCAGCCATCTTTTAACCTGGTCATTAGCATGAAAAATCCGGCCGTGCCGGGAAATAGCAGCAAGTTGGTTCTGTTTGGCGTCAAGTTTGATAGCTGGGCGTTTGCGCTGCCCGAAGACGATTTTGTGATGGAATCCGTCACCTTCAGAGCCATCCGCATCAGCACTGAAGAAACCAGCGCATAATTTGTAAGGTCACGATGAACACAATCCAGTTGACACCAGAAGATTTGCTGGCCGGCGCAGCCGTCACGTATGACATTGTTGTGCCGCCGGACCTTCTGCAGCCTGGTGTTAATCCCACGCAAGCCGCGCAAGGCATTTTGCATCTGCGTCCGCTAAGCATTGGCGCTTTTCAACTGATTATGAAGGCCGCTAAAGCTGATTCGAGTTTAATACCGTTGCTGATGATCAAAGAAGCAGTGGTTCAGCCGACGCTGTCACTGGATCAAATTAAGCGGCTTCATCTGGGCCTGGTTAACTTTTTGATCAACCACATTCGCGAAATCAGCGGGCTTGAGCAAAAAAAAACTTTGCTGACGAATTGAGTGCGTCCTATCTCGTCCGGGCGGCCTTTCGTCTGGCAAAAGAATTTGGCTGGACACCCTTAGATATTCAACAAATGACCATGGGGCAGATTGCCCTTTATATGGCCATGCTGGATAGGGATTTATGACTGTTTGATAGTGTGTAATTCTAAATTCCGTTTTGAGTTGTTGTGTCAGGTTGTAATTGCTCAAAAAGTAGCGGCGGATCAAACCTTGCGAAGGCTTTGGTGCGCAATCCCACAAGTTTTGCGGTGAAGCCTTCGCAAGGTTGCCCACAGTTTTTGAGCAATTACGTCAGGTTCAAAACAATGCTTTGGGTTACGAATCCTCTTTTGTGGCGAATAAGTAACATTTTAACCCAATGGAATATAAACCGGAAGTTGATATAGCAGCCTTAGTTGCGTTGGGTGAACGCCTGCGGGCCGATTTTGCATCAATGATGGTAAGACTTCAACCGCAAGGGATAATGCCGGCGGACATTCTTGCCATTGATTTGCAGCAAACCGGCTTGATTGCGGGTGATGCGGCTGATTTTTTGCAGGAATTACTAAGCTGGCTGCGACTGGAACGCCTGCTAAATACCGGCCTAAGCAATGACATCCAATTTCATGATGCTGTTTCTCCGCCCGATCCCCGCCAATTTGAAGATATTGTCCCGTCGATGGCATGGCCCGACGTAGAACGAACACCTTCAGCAGCAAATCCAACGATACTCCGATCAGAAACCGTTTCAACCGCTTCGGCTATCCATCAAATTTCGTCCGAAGCAGACGCCATGTCGGTGTCGCAAAGTTTTGTAAATCACCGGCCCGCTTCCGGAGACGATCCGGTGTTGCTCCAAACGACAACTGAGCCGGTTGAAGTTGACTTTGATCGTCGTGACGCCGGGTACTCTGTCAGCGAGGCCACAGCTCTGGAAGCTATTCAAGACGCCGCGACATTTGGACGGGTTCTAACAGTTACAGAGGCGCCGATTTCTCTACCAACTGCATCGAACGCGAAAGTATCCCGAAGTCTAAAAGATTTAGCCCGCCTGGTCGAAAATACCCCTTTATTAGTGAACGACGCGCCAATTTTGTCGGTTACCGAAAAAATGCAAATCGCTTCGCCGACACCGATGGATAAGAAAAACATATCGAGCTTTAAACCGGTTGTAGATGTTGGAAATGTCCCTAATCCCGCCGTAATTTCTCCAATTCCGTCTGCCGGATACGCTATGGATAATGATGCAATTGCGGAGCAGTTTACCGCTGAAAGTCCGTATACTTCGCCGGCTGACAAAATGTTGGCTTCTCAGCAACCGACTTTTGAGATGGCGCGTAACAACCGGGTTACCTTGCAAAATAAACTTGCTACAGAAGATTCGGAATATCCGACCGATATTGTCTACAACCCGAAGGCGGGCACACAGCCTCAAATTCGGCGGGATCATTTGCAAGGCACAAGCTCCAAAAACAAGACATCACCATCCGTCACAACGTCGGCCTTGCAGCTACACGACTGGTTGCAATTGACCTGGCAAGTACCACTGCTGGAGTCGATGCATAATAGCCCGGCAATTGCAGCAGAATCGCAAGCTTTGTCGCCAGGCAATAGCACTGCCGCTCCAGCGCAGCAAAAGGAGCAAGCGCCGCAAATTACGGCCGCGAAAGCCCGGTTGAATCCAACCACAACCGTGAAATCAAAAACAATTAGCCCGCAATTGCAAAAGCAACCCTCTCCATCTGAATTTTCGGCCTCTGAAACTATAAACGAAGCCCGGTTTATTTATCGTCAGGATGAAGTAAAATCCCCGTCATCACTGGATGCGGACGAGATCATGGAAGTGTTGCTAAAGGAAATTCAACTGGATTACAGACGCTTTTACGGAGTTTAAAAGGAGCCAGCCATGCCCATTGAATTAGGGACGCTCACCCTCAATCGAATTCATAAGATTGCCACGACCGAGCAAGCGGCTTTTGTCCATCACCCGATTCCCGGTTTAGAGGGCAGCGCCACCCAAAACCTGGGTCGGCAGCCTGTTCGTCTGACCATTGAGGGCATTTTTTTCGGCGTAACGGCCAAAGACGATCTGACCAAATTGCGTGAGTTGTATATCAAACGCGAGGCTCTGGACTTTGTGGCGGATATTGTCGGCGAGGCCTACATCGGCAAAGTACTGCTGGAAAAATTTGAAGTGATGGAATCCGCCGCCGATCCGACCCAATTCAGCTACCTTGTGACCGTTGTCGAGTACACGCCCTCAACCAAAACCACCAGCGCCGCAGCGGCCACCAACCAGAAAGCAGCCGCCTTAGCCGCCGACCGCCTGTCCGCCATGTCTCTGCCGGATGACCTCTCCCTCGGCTCCATCCCGGAAATCAGCGACCCAATTACGCCCCTCAAAGCCTCCTTAGAACCCGTCCGCGAAGCCACCACCGCTTTAACCGACTCCCTCGGCGCGCTCAAAAATCTGTTTGGGTGATATAGCGCAAGCTTATGCTGATAACTATCGCCTAACCGACAATCGGTGTAAAACCTGTTGCGCCATTGGCTTTAGCATGTAAATTACCTACCGTATCCTTGGCCATTGCTAAAACCCCGTCACCCGGAACAACTTATGCCGTCCAAATCTACTGCGGACAATGCGGAATTATACGAACTGCTGTTTGCTAAAATGCACCAACTGCGCGAAGCGCATATTTTGGAAACAGACACCGCGACCAAGTTTAAATTGACACAGCAAATTCAAGAAGCCGAACGAGAACTGGCTACACTGGAAATGCAGTTTAATTTGATTGCCAATACCTGGGTAAAGGAATTACTGGCGCAAGTGCCGCAGCTTTTGGCCGAAGCCCAAACGCTCCAGCAAAAAGGGGCATACGCCGAGGCGTTGGACAAATATGCCCGGATCGAAAAAATTTTGAGCAACAAACTTTTGGAAGTGTACCGCCATACCCGTTATATTTACCTGCGGCAAGGCAAAACCAAGTCATTGGAACTCTATTTGGACAAGACCAAAAAACTGCTGGGCAAGAGGAAAAAAGCGGATGCGGAAACCGCCCGCTACAAGCTGGATCAGGCCAGGGTATGGGCGAACCGCGGAAAAATAGACCCGGCGATTGAATTGGCCAAAGAGGCCGTGCGAGATTATGGCAATCTGGTGAAAGATTTGGAGCAGGCTCGGGCGTTGATTAATTTGGGCAATATGTACCGCCAGAAAGACCGCGATGAACAAAAAAACTGCTATGAAAAGGCCATCCGGTTATTAACGCCATTGCCCGATTCCCCTGAAAAAGATGAAACGACGGCCATTGCCAATAACTCCCTGGGCGCATGTTACCTTGATAGAGCGTATGTCCGACCTGCGGATGGGACGCTGGCATCCGGTGATTTTAAAAAAGCCATCGATTTCCTCCAAACGGCGCGGGAATTGTTTCAAAAATTGGCCAATCCGCGCATGGTTTATGATTGTCTGTTCAATTTAACGCAGTGTGCGGCTGAAGTTCACGAGTTTGAGCTTGCGGATACTTATTATGCGGAATTGCGCCAGGCCGCCCGTCAAATTGAAGAAGACCTGAGCAACCCGGAGGCGCGTTCTCGTTTTGCCAGGTTACTTAATACTCTTGGCAGTGTACATCTTGAAAAGGGAAATTTCCAAATCGCGCGAGTTCACCTGGAAGAAGCTCGCCAGATTACTCTGGATTTGCCAGAAAACTGTGCCGAAGAAAAAGAAGACTTGTTGGATGCAATTGGGGAAAATATAGATAAAATTCAGAGCAAATAAAATAGGGGGGATGATGCGCCTCAATAATGCTGTAATTTTATTCCTCACTGTGAGTTTCATTTTTTTTACAACGGTCGCCTTTGCGCGTACCTGGACCGTTAATGACAGCGGCGGCGCGGATTTTACCGACATCCAACCAGCAATTGATGCTGCTTCTGCGGGTGATACAATTAAAGTTGCGGAAGGTCGGTACATTAATGCGAATACGACAGTGATTGACCGAAAAAGCAGTATCTTTTTATGCGGAGGTTGGTCCGAAGATTTTAGTCAATATGATCCAGATCACTACATATCCTATGTCGAAAATGTAAATACCGTTAAGGGAACAACATTTTCAATTACTTGGTGCGATTTTGTTGAGATTCAAGGCTTTGAAATTCACCTGACATCTGGAGCACCTGAATTGCCTCACGCTAACATTTATGCGAGCGACAATAGAAAGGTAGTTATACGTCGTAACAAACTCTATATGTCGTTAGCCGCAAATTACACAAATACGATATTAATTCACGCGCCAAATTTTTTAAATGAGGCTGTTGTTGATTCAAATATCTCAATTGATACTCAGCGACATCAAAACACGTATCAGCCCCACTTTGTTGCCGGGGCAATTATCCAAGGTAGAATCCATGCAGAGTTTAGATATAATGAGATTCATGCAAGGGATGGTATTGGAATTGTCCTACAAACTGTTCCAGAAAGTAGGGTTCATACGTATGCTTCAGGGGTAATAGAAAATAACCTTGTACGTTGTTACGGAACCGGTTGGGGATTGGCGGCATCGGCTCCTGTTGATTCGGTTGAGGTAACCATACGAAATAACGTGGTGATCAACTCAGGCTACTTGGCAATAGAAGCCACCACACCAAATCAAGGTGGGCATATAGCCGCTTTTATTTACAACAATACTGTTGACTCAGTTTTTGTAAGTTGGGCATCAGATCCCATGGGAATTTATGCAAATAATTTGTCTGCTACCTCAACTGTTGATTTTCGTAACAACTTGGTAATGAATGCCGATAGAGCTATCGCTTGGACCGGCCAAGGATCTGTTACAGCAGAGTACAACACGCTTTATAATAATCGTGTTAACGCCTACAATTTATCGCTAAACGCAACGCATCTTTTTACTGACCCGATTTTGACCAAATGCAATGATATTGGCAATCCTTTTGAAGACATTAGTTATTGCCTAAATGAGAACTCCCCCTGCATTGACGCCGGCGATCCAAGCCCAAGTTATACCGACGCAGATGGCACCCGCAATGATACTGGAGCAATATACTATCGCCACCCGGCTACGCCGCCAGTTGTGTGGAAAGTCAATGACAACGGCGGGGTGGATTTTTCAACTCTGCAAGCTGCGATTGACGCTGCAAGTAATGGTGACACCATTAAAGTTGCCGAAGGTTTTTATTCAACAGAATGGCATACAGGATACATTGATGGAAAACAAAATATTCATCTTATTGGAGGCTGGACGAATGATTTCAAAAACTTCGATCCCCAAAATTATCCTACGATACTTAAATCAGAAGATGTCCATGTCATCTCCATTATAAATTCATCCGATATTTCTGTAGAAGGTTTTGATATAATTGCTGACGGTGTTAATGAGCAATCCAGTGGAGTTGCTATAGCAAACAGTGACCGAATTCAGATTCAACATAACCGCGTTCAGCTAACAAATAAAGCATCTTTAGGAACAGCGATCTCTATTGTTTCATGGGGAGCCAATACTGCATCAGCAATTGTTCAGGAAAATATACTTATTAACCCAAAAACGACTTCAACGTTTGGCCAACGCCTGCTTCAGATATTCAGCGGTAATAGTGGAAGTACTCGAGCTATGATACAGCGTAATGTAATCATAGGTAATCAGGAAATAGGTTTGTTTTTTTTCTCAACTGCTGATAGCTACAATTCATGCTATGCAGAAGTATTAAATAACACAATTGTCAGTTCAGGAGTTGGGATTAGTGCATGGTCTTCATCTTATACCCAAATGGACACTTTGATACTCAAAAATAATATAATCTTAGATTGCAGAGATGGCATTGTGAAAGGAACTGAGTTCGCATACTTTTCAGCCGAACATAACAATTCTTTCAATAACAACTCAAATTTCATGAATTTTGAGCCTACCGGGAGCAATATATCTTTTGATCCACAATTTGTATCTTGTCTCAACAAATCATTTCCTTTTGAAAATAAACCTTATTGTTTATCCTCTATTTCCCCTTGCATAGATGCAGGCGACCCCAACCCCAAGTACAACGACCCGGATGGGACACAAAATGACATGGGCGCAATTTACCATCATCGCGCAGGTATTCCCCGGACATGGAAGGTAAATGACAGTGGAGGCGCAAATTTTACAGACATCCAAGCTGCTATTGATACAGCAGCGACTGGCGATACGATAAAAGTGGCGGCCGGAAATTATATGATTCAAATACCTATCAGTATCCAAAAAAAGTCCAACATTTATATATCCGGCGGTTGGGCAGAAAACTTTAGTCAACAAAATTCGACGCAATTTGTCTCACGGATTCAAAATACCAACGCCACCGATGGCTCTGTTTTCCTGATTGTCAATTCGAATAGTATCCAATTGGAAGGGTTTGAGATACATGTCACAAATGGTAGCTACCTTGCTGCCGATGGCATTAATATTAAAGATTGCTTGGATTTTGTGCTACGACAAAATACGATTTATGTGGAAACGGCCGCAATCTTGGCGCGTGGGATTATTGTCGCTTCTGATGTTACTGCTGCATCTGGAGTTGTGGAACATTGCACCATTAATGATACACAAACCAATCGTGTAAACCAACAATTATTGGTTGGGTATGCCAACACATTTGGAAACCTGGATATCACTTTCAGAAGGAATAAAGTTTACGTGCGTGATTCGGAAGCCATAACCCTTTATGCTGAACGAACTGTGGGCAGTGAACATCCTAAAATTAATGGACTTATCGAAGAAAACTATATTGTCGGTTATGATGAATGGTGGGCCAATGGGATTATTGCTAATGCCACTGATAATTGCTCTATAACGACAACTATTCAACGGAACATAGTAAAAACAGTAGAAGGTCAGGGCATAACTGTAACCAGCAATGGCTCTGGTATTCTGAATTGTCTTGTGCAAAATAATACCATTGACCATGCGACTTCGCATGGTATTTATGCCTCTGCCGACTCTCCAGCAGCATCCATTTTCATCAAAAACAATATCGTGGTCAATTCCAATTTTGGTATTCGGCAAGTTAAAGGCCATGTATCAATTCAGTACAACAATTGCTTTGCCAGTTCTTCAAAAAATTACGAAGGCTTTACGCCAGATGTCACAAATATTTCAAACGATCCTCAGTTTATCATTTGCCAAAATCAGAGCTTTCTTTTTGAAAATCTTCCCTATTGCCTTTCGGGAACATCACCGTGTATTGGCACAGGCGATCCTGATCCTCAATTCAATGACCCGGATGGGACACAAAATGACATGGGCGCAATTTATTATCATCGTACACGTACGCCGGGCGTTTTGACTGTCAATGACGATGGTGGAGCTGATTTTTCTGATATTCAGGCGGCAATCAATGCGGCCCAGCCTGGTGATACGATCAAAGTTGCTGGGGGGATGTATACAAACGATTCAGGCTACAGCTTGTGGAGCAAAGACAACATTATCATATTAGGTGGTTGGTCTGATGATTTTTGGCAAAGGAACACAATTCAACATGTTTCTTTGCTCGAAAGTTCTCCATCCGCCACCTCGACTATTTTTATACTATTTTCGGGTTGTAGCAACGCAAAATTTGATGGCTTCAAAGTTCATGTTATTCATGAGAATTGTACGGGTATCTCCATTCTTTCAGGTCCTGAAGTTACATCTGTAACGATTAGCAACAACGATGTAACTACAACAACCAGTGGGAGTGGCATTAATGTTTGGGCAGGTTTGAGTCAACGTGTTTCGGCCACAATCGAAGATAATACAGTTTCCGCTATTGAGGTATCAAATACGTACTCAACCAATATTTCCGTCTCTGCCGGATTAGGCGGCGTATTAGAAAATATAATTGTAAGAAGGAACAAGGTTGATAATAAAAATACCAATGGAATTGTTTTTTACGGCTATGTTGATAGTCTTAAGACTACGCGTATCAGCGGGATTATTGAAGAAAATTATATCAATTGTAATGGAAAAGGAAGCCGTGGCATATCAGTTGGAACAAATTTTACGGATGTTTCTTTAGATGTTACTATTTGTAAAAACATCATCGAAAATTCGCAGTGGGCGGGTGTTATAGTTTGGAGCGATCATGCTATCAAATCCTTTCGTTGTAAAGTGCTCAATAACACTGTTAAACAAATTGACGATGATGATACCAATACAGCAGGAGTTTATATTGATTTTCGAGAGTCGATGAGCGCATCGTTAGAAATTCGTAACAATGTCATGATTAATGGTGGTTATGGTATTCAAGCGCAAGCTATTCCAAGCGGCATAAATATACGTTTTAACAATGCTTTCGGAAATAGACACCAAAACTATTTTGCTTCCAACTACACTTTTGACAATACAAATCTGCAAATAAACCCGCAGTTCACAAGCTGTACAAATCAAAATTTTCCGTTTGAAAACCTTCCCTATTGCCTTTCAGCAACTTCCCCATGCAAAAACACGGGCGACCCTGATCCCCAATACAACGACCCGGATGGCACACGCAACGACATCGGTGCATTGTATTTTCATCAAACACGTGGATTAGCGCCAATCGCCGTCATTGACGCCATCACCCCTGCGCCAGCTACCATCTTCGATGTCATTCATCTACGTGGCCACGGTTACGATCCTGACCATCTGAATGATCCGCAAGCCATTACGGCCTATCGCTGGGCTCTCAAAGTCAATGACGCTGTCTATCAAATCGCCGCCAGCGCCGATACCACGCTGCGGGCCAATTATCCGTTTCAGTCGGGTTACAACGTCTTGCAATTTCAGGTACAAGATCAAGATGGGTTATGGTCCACGGCCGCGGAACAAACTTTGTATATCTTTGGCCCGTCGCGGGCCATTATCTGCGCCGGTCACCGCAATTTGAGCGGTTCTTGGCAAAGCGACGCCCTCTGGCCCTTAACCGATCAGGTCACCACCCACGCCTACCGCGTCCTGGACGAAGGCATCCATCCCGATACCACCCAAAGCAAGGCCAACATCTATTTTTTACATCCGGATATTCAGCGACCCCAAACGGATGCCACATCCACTTTAGAAAATCTGCGCCAGGCCATTACGAATTGGGCTCCGACGCAAGGCGTGGGGCCGGGCATTCCTTTGCTCATTTACTTGACCGGACACGGCGGCAGCGATTACTTTGAAGTCAACGGCGCGTACGAACGCCTCTCCGCCGACACCCTCAATGTCTGGCTGAACGACTTGCAGCAACGAACCGGCTGCGATCAGGTCATGGTCATCGCCGATTTTTGTTATTCCGGAACATTTTTAGACAATCTGCGCACCGCCGCCCGGCGGGAGCAATCAACCCAACAGCGCGTAGTCATTAGCAGCACCGGCTCACAAGTGGCCCATTTTCTGAGTGGCACGTCCTTCTCTCAAGTTTTCTTCAATCAAATGGCCGGCGGGCAAAAACGTATGATTGGCGATGCCTTTGCCGCCGCCAAAGACGAAATGGCCAAGAACAGTCTCTTTGGCAATCAAATTCCTTTGCTGGACGATGACGGCAACGGTCAGGATAACCCCCCTGAGCAGGCCAGAAGAGTGCCGGTCATCGTTTATATTGACGCAGGCGAACCGCCGAAACTAATTCTCAGAATGGCAGACCGCGAACTGCCCCGCCCCGGGTTGCCGGATACACTGCTAATGGATGTATCCTCGCCCCATAAAGATTTGGCTTACGTGGGCGTGTCCATCGTGCCGCCCAATATCGTCATTCCCGATAAGACGGAACAATTTCAAACGCCCATCTTGCAATTGGAAACCTTGCCCTTGCAAAATATAGGCGAAATCAGCCCCCGTTTATATCGCTATCGCCTTATCTACAACAAGCTGAATCAGTGCGGCATGTACACCTTCAACGTCTTTGCCTACGATACCGACGGCAACTATGCCCTGTCCGTCACCCACAAAGTCAAAGTCGCCGCCGGCCTCGGCGATGTCAATTTCGATTGCCGGACCAATCTCGCCGACGCTTTGTTAATCCTGCAACACATCCTCAAGCTGAACACGCTCACCGCCGCGCAACAAGCCAACGCCGATGTTAATCGTGACGGCACGGTCGATATCCGGGATGTGCTTGGTTTGCTTAATCGATAAAGGAAATTACGATGCCAAAAAAAAACCGCCGTTCATCGGCGCTCTTGAAAGAACCGTCCGTCGCTTATGAAACCGCCATGCCAACGGATGCTCGCGCGAACGATTTTATCCACAATCTTCACCTGCAGTTTGTTACCAATGCCGCCGGCATCCAGACGGCGGTTGTCATTCCTATATCCGAATGGCAGCGTTTGGTCAGGGCATACCAGGCTCTTTTGCGTCGTTATTCCACAACGACTGAAGAAATTACCTTCTGGTCCGATGCGGAAATAGATTACCTTGGTGAAATACTGCCGTTTAGCCATGACGAAAATGAGGAGGACACCGGGGAATGGTTCGAAAAATCTATTTAACCAGAATTTACTACACCAGTATGACCGATTATAAAGATCGACCGGTGTTAATCGTCAAAGAATATGAGAAATTCGATGTGCTATTTGCGCCTTTGACAACTAATTTGCAGCGCGGCGGCATTGAAATTACCACTGCCGATCTGGAACATGGCTCGCTTTTACGTCCATCGGTTGTTATTGCGGCAAAGTTGGCCACCATTAGTCAGACATTATTGTTGAAAGAACTTGCCACACTCAAGCAAGAGACGTTTGCAAAAGTGATGCGTCAGATTTGCCAGGGTTTTGCGTGCACCGATTTTTTAGGGAATCAGGGGTGAAAAAAAACCATGCCACACTCACTTGCCGATCACATCCATTTTATCGTAGGCGACTTGCACGAGGGATTCATTTATCCCGGCGCCAAGATCGCCCTCCTCACCGACCATCAGATATTTGCCCGCTTTCATCGACGGCATCGCCGGTTGAAGTTTGGCGGCGGCGTCAGCCTGAGTAGCTTGTCCGCGCTCAATCCGGGTGATTACGTCGTGCACGTGCAGCACGGCATCGGCGTGTACAAAGGCGTGGAGCGTATCAGCGTCCAGGGCGTCAGCGGCGATTATTTGACGGTCGAATACAGCAACGGCAAGCTGCGCGTACCGGTCGATCAATTCAATCAGGTGCAGAAATACGCCAAAGAAGGCGCGGAAGGCGGCGTCAAGCTGCACAAGCTGGGCGGCACGGATTGGGAACGCACCAAGGCCAAAACCCGCCAGGCCCTGAAGCTAAAAGCCGAGGAGTTGCTGCGCCTCCACGCCGAACGCGAACTACACGCCGGCCACGCTTTTCCGCCGGATGCGTCCGATATGCGCCAATTGGAAGCCTCTTTCCCGTGGCAGGAAACGCCCGATCAAATCCGGGCCATCGGCGATGTCAAAACCGATATGGAAAAGGGCCGACCTATGGATCGGCTGATCTGCGGCGACGTGGGTTTCGGCAAGACCGAGGTGGCGATTCGCGCGGCTTTTAAGGCGTTTACAGACGGCAAGCAAACCGCCGTCCTCGTGCCCACAACGATTCTGGCCCAGCAGCATCTCAACACCTTTAGCGAGCGGCTGCGCGATTTTCCGGTCACGATTGAGATGCTGTCCCGTTTCCGCGATGCCGCCCAGCAAAAGGACATTATCAAGCGGCTGAACGAGGGCAAGATCGACATTATCATCGGCACCCATCGGCTGTTTTCCAAAGACGTGCAGTATCCGCGACTGGGCCTGGTGGTGGTGGACGAGGAGCATCGCTTTGGGGTCAAGGACAAGCTGCGGCTCAAGGAATTGCGCCGCACGGTCGACTTTATGACCATGACCGCCACGCCGATTCCGCGCACGCTGCAAATGGGTCTGATGTCGATTTGGGATATGTCGGTCATCAACACGCCGCCGCGCAACCGCTACCCGATTCATACCGAAATCGCCTCCTTTCACGACGACGTGATTCGGCGGGCGGTGGAGCGCGAGTTGAGTCGCAACGGCCAGGTCTATTTTGTCCACAACCGGGTGGAGACGATTCCGGCCATGTACAATTATCTCAAGCAGATTTTGCCGGACACACGGATTTGCGTCGCCCACGGCCAGATGAACGAGCACGAATTGGAGCAGTCCATGATTGACTTTTACGACCGCAAATACGACATGCTGCTGGCCACGACGATTATCGAAAGCGGCCTGGACAATCCCAACGCCAACACGATTTTGATCAACCGCGCCGACAAGTTTGGTCTGGCCCAATTGTATCAGTTGCGCGGGCGGGTGGGCCGGTCGTTTCATCATGCTTACGCTTATTTGCTGATTCCGCCGGATCGGACGCTGAGCATGGTTGCCCGGCGGCGGTTGCGGGCGCTGGAAGAAGCGGAAGAGTTGGGCAGCGGTTTAAAATTAGCCATGAGCGATTTGGAGATTCGCGGGGCCGGCAATTTGCTGGGCGCGGAACAGAGCGGGCATGTGGCCGCGGTCGGCTTCGATCTCTACAGCAAGCTGCTCAAAGAGGAAGTGGAACGTCTGCGCGGCAAGCCACGCCACGAACGGCCGGAAGTCAAGATCGAAACGGATTTTGAATGCCTGCTGCCCGACGAATTTATCACCGACAGCGAGGAAAAAATCATCATCTATCAACGATTGTCCGAGTGCGAAAACATCACGCAAGTGGAGGATATCGGCAAGGAGTTAAAAGACCGGTTTGGCGATGTGCCGCTGCAGGCGGTCAATCTGCTGGATTTTATCGCGCTCAAGAAAGTGTGCGAGCAAACGCCTATTGCCCATCTGGATTTGCGCAACGATCAAATCTACTTCGAGTTCCGCGATCCACAAAATCCGCCCTTGCGCCCGTTTGAAAAAGCGTTCAAGGAAGTCAAAATCGAGCTTCGCCCCTATCCGACCAAAAAGGGCATTGCCGTCGTCGGCAAGATGGGCGGGATTGAGCGAGCAAGCCAGTTGATGACGCTGCGGTTGGCGTTGGAAGGGTTGGTGGCGAAGGGGGAGCAACAAAGCGGGGTTTTGTCATCGCCATCTCGCTGAAAATACGTTGCTCCAAACTGGCTTTGAATTATCGTTATACGCGTGATTTTGATACCCAACCTTATAGTGAGGACAAAATCGACATGGGCCTGCTAACCCGGCTCGGTCTCAAAACGTTGATCGGCCAACTGCACCCGCTCCGTTTGAGCGCCTGGACCGCGCGCCGAACGCTGTCATAACCGCCGTCATAGCCCAAACTCCGTAGCCGATCATAAATCCAGGTTGCCCGATACGCCCCGTCCTCGTTCAGCCAGGCTCAAATGCGGCAACAAGATTTCAGCATTCAGACCCGACGGGTTTCAAAAACCGGCCGGGTCTGAATTTGCCACTTATTCTGCACTTGTAAAATCAGCAATCGCCTCTTGCTGGAATTGATTCGTATATAAATGATAATACCGCCCACGTTGATGAATCAACTCATGGTGATTACCGGATTCCAGAATTTTGCCTTGGTCGATGACCAGAATGCGATCCGCAGCGCGAATGGTCGAGAGCCGATGGGCGATGATAAAGCTGGTCCGGTTTTCAAGAACTTTCCCGATGGCTTTTTGAATCAACTGCTCCGTTTCGGTATCCACCGACGAAGTCGCTTCATCCATTACAAACAAGCGCGGATTGGCCAGTAACGCCCGGGCAAACGAAATTAGCTGCTTTTGGCCGGTCGATAACAGGCTGCCGCCTTCGCCTACCTGGTTTTGATAGCCTTTTTCAAAATTCCGGATAAAAGCGTCGGCATGAACCACCTGCGCCGCGCCGATCACCTCTTCATCCGTTGCTTCCAGGCGGCCATAGCGAATATTTTCCAGAATGGTGCCGCCGAACAGATGCGGCGTTTGCAAGACCACGCCCAGGTTGGATTGCAGCCAGTGCAAGCTGCGTTGGCGATAGTCTGTGCCGTCAATTAAAATATGACCGGCAGTCGGCTCGTAAAAGCGGCAGGCCAGATTCACAATCGTACTCTTACCGCTGCCGGTTTCGCCCACCAGGGCAATGGTTTCACCTGCTTCAACGATTAAGTTGAAATTGTCAAGCACTGCCCGGCCATTTTTGTAGCCAAAACATACATTGCGAAATTCAACCCGGCCCGCCATAACATCTTCCTTAGAAGAGTTCTTTTCTATGCCGGACAATCCCCGTGCCTCATTTTTTAAGGAGGAATTACCGAGTGTTTGCGTGAGATGAAAATCAGGCATGTGTCCGTTGCCGTTTCCATTGGGATGCGCTTTAAGATAGTTCGCAGCCGGCACAATATGCAACGACTCACGGACTTCAGATCCATCAACTATTTCCGGCTCGGTTTCAATCAGGGTAAAGATGCGCTCAGCCGATGCCTGCGCATTTTGTAGCTCGGCAAAAACACGGGCCACCTCCTGAACCGGTTCGAAAAAACGGGTGGCATACGAAATAAATGCCACCAGGGTACCATACGTGATCGTCTCATGAATGACGCCGCTGCCGCCAAACCATACGGCCAGCGCCGAGCCAATAGCGCCCAGCAACAGCACCAATGGCAGATAGGTGGCGGATTGCACGGCTGCCAGAACCGATGACTTAAACATGGTGTCGGTCAGGCCTTCAAATTCGGTCAGATTTGCCTGTTCCCGCACTAATGTCTTGGTTGTTTTTGCGCCGGTAATGCCTTCATTAAATGCGCCGGTGATTTTAGAGTTCGTTTTACGCACCGTGCGATAGCTGCTCAAAATCCGTTTTTGGAAAACGCCGCTGATCCAAACCAGCGGCGGCACAACAGATAGAACAATCAAGGCCAGCTTCCAGTTAAGATAAAACATAACGGCGGCGATGGCCAACATCATGGTATGACCCCAGACAATATCCACCACACCCCAGGCCAGAATATTGCCTAACCGGCTCACATCCGAGCCCATTCGTGCCATCAGCCAGCCCACATGCGTCCGGTCAAAATAGGAAAACGAAAGCTGTTGCAGCTTTTTAAAACCGGCCTGGCGAATGTCGTAGCAAATCCATTGATTCACCTTGCCGGCCAAGGTGATAAGCAGCCAAACCACCAGACCCAGCATGACATTGAGGAGCATAAAAACCAGGCCGAATAATCCCAAACCGTCCGTTTGACGCGGCACGATAAAATGATCAATAGCAATTTTGGTAAGCAGGGGATATATGGCATCCAGCATACCAACAAACATCATAACCCCTGCCAGACTTATAACATAGGCGCGATATGGTCGCATAAAAACGAGAACCTTTCGCCATAAGCCAAAGTCAAATCGCTTATTATATTCTTGCTCATAAAAATCTTCATGTGACATAAAAACCCCTTGTTGAAAAATTAGGAATTAGAAATTAGAAATTAGGAGTTAAATTACCCATTGCTCATTGCCCATTGTCTATTACATTTTGAAAGTCGGCTTCCAGTGAATTTTGAATATCCCAGACCCTGCGGTACATTCCGGCCCGATTCACTAATTCGTCGTGTGTGCCGATTTCAACAATCCGCCCGTGCTCCAGAACAGCAATCAAATCGGCGGCCATGACCGTTGTCAGGCGATGCGCAATCACAAATGTTGTGGCCAGGCCGCGCCGGGATTTCAGCGCTTGTTGAATTCTAACTTCGGTTTCTGTATCGACCGCGCTGAGTGAGTCATCAAAAATCAGAATAGCCGGGTTTTTGATAATGGCGCGGGCAATGGCTACGCGCTGTTTTTGGCCGCCGGAAAGGGTCACGCCGCGCTCGCCCACCAGCGTCTCATAGCCTTTTTCAAAACCGGTAATCACCTGATGGATGGCGGCTGCGCCGGCGGCTTCTTCGACTTGTCGCAAATCGGCCAACGGATTACCAAAGCGGATGTTATCGCCAATTGTTTTGGAGAAAAGAAACGGTTCCTGCAACACGATGCCGATTTGACTACGCAGCCACTTGCGGTCAAATGTTTGTAACTCCTGACCATCCAATGTGATACGCCCGCTTTGATAGTTATAGAGTCGCGGCAGCAAGTTAACCAGCGACGTTTTGCCTGAGCCGGTCGGACCCATAATGGCCATCGTTTGGCCGGCCCTGACCCGAAAATGAATGTCGCGTAAAATCGGAATGTCATCGTGATAAGCAAAGTTGACCCGATCAAAAACAATCTCGCCGCGCACTTCGGTCAGCCGGATATTGGCGGCAGGTTCGGCCGATCCTTCCAGTGGCGTCTGCAAAATTTCCTTGATGCGCGTCAGTGAAACAACGGCCATGCCCAGATCGGTCAAAATTTTGCCCAAATGACGCACCGGCCACATCAACATCCCGTTATAAGTGATAAAAACAACTAGTGTGCCCAACGAAATGATTCCGTCAACAGCCCGCATGACGCCGACCACAGTGACCAGCGCAATCTGCGTCATGCACAGAAAATCAGAAAATGACCAATAAGTTGCCAAAAGCAGCATCACGCGGAAGTTTTTATCCCGAAAGCCTCTGTTTTTAGCCTCATATTTGGCGATTTCATAGTCTTGCCGGGCAAAAGCGCGCACGACCCGAACGCCGGTCAGATTTTCCTGCAAGACCGTGGAGAGTTCGCCCTCGGCTTCGTCGGCCAGTTCAAACGTGCTTTTGACTCTGGAATAGAATGCAACGGCAATGGTCAGGATAACCGGCACAATAGCCAGCGACAATAAAGCCATCGTCACATCCAGCGAAACGATGATCGGAATCATCAGCGCCAGCATGATGATAGCCCGGCCTATTTCCGGGAGTTGCAGCACGACGAAGTTGCGCACGGTGTCCACGTCCGATGTGCAGCGCTGAATCAGATCGCCTGTCGCTGCTTTGGCGTGATAGCTAAACGGCAGATGTTGCAAGTGGTCGTATAATTGCTCGCGCAGGTCGCGCGCCAGATTTTCGGCAGCGAGAGCGGACCAACGGCCTTTCAAATACGTAAAAAATCCCTGAAGTACCGCCGCCAGAATGAGAATGCCGCTGCAAATCCACAGATTCTTTGCCAGCGCCGATCTGCCGCCGATCCACTCGATCCATGCAACAATAAATGTGGGCGCTTCGATGACTTGATCGCCAATGATCGAATCCAGCGTCAGGCGAATGATCAGCGGCGCGATGTAGGAAAATGTTGTGGCTAATGCTACCGCCGCCAACGAGCCCAGGTAAAGCCAACGATTGGTTTTGAGCCATTCCCAAATCGTCTTTAGATGTACAAACATGTATGCCTCCTGTTAATAATGGAATAGCCAACTTCAGTTTGCGCGTAGTTTATGTGACCAAATGCCGCGCATTTGTTTGCAAACTGAAGGTTTGCTACCCCGGGTTGTCTTTATTTGCAAACTGAAGTTTGCAACTCCGGTTTTGGAAAACAAAAAACCACGAATTCACAGGGAATCCGTGGCTATGGCGGTTGCCGAATATAAAAAAGCCACGGACGTTAAGATATTGTGCGTTCGTGGCTTAGAAGAATTTTTACTAAATTGAACTTAGTGTCGCATCTTCACCACGGTGCACAAAACGGCCCGATAATCACTGTAAACTAAAAACATTACAGTGCGCGGGAACCTTTGCACAAAAGTTGTGGTGAATTTTAACATGCAATAAACTCCTAAAGAGAGTTATTAATTATATTCGTTTTTATCTATAAAAAGTCCGGTTGGACTATAACCTAAAATTATCAGCGGGTTAAAGATATTTTTTCTTAAAACGATGTCAAGCGGATTTTTTAAATTTTTAGCCAATGACGAAAAAATTTAAAATGGATCCCAGCCCCGCATGAGCCGGGACCGGGATGCAAAAGTCTGTCAACGCAACAGCGCCATCTTCTTCGTCTCCGTGCCGGACGGCGTTTGCAGGCGATAGACATTGACGCCGCCGCGCACGGCTTGACCGTCGTCCGCGCCGCCGTCCCATATTCCACAACAATCAACGTGTTTCAGCAAAATCTTGTTTCGAAGAGCCAATTCGCTTCCGCTGTTTGGTTCGCTTTTCCAGGCCGGGTAGCTGAGCCATTAATCCCATCAACGAACGCAATGCCCGGTTGACGGATTGTGAATCCGGGAAACAGGTCAACACATCGGGATCAAGCCGCACGGTGCCCGCTTCATAACGCACTTGTTGAACTTCCGTGGTCCCGTCCGCTTTGTGGATTTCAATGGTATAACCTTCGTGCAGCGGGCGATAGTGCCGGCCACGCACGGCTCCCCGTAAATCGTATTCCGAGCGAAGTTCGTCCACTTCGTTTTTGATAGGCGGGTTAGATGCTTTCTTCTTCATACATTTTCCTCTCTTGCCGTGTTGCTCGGCGGCAGCTAATGATCCGAATACATCCTCTGCGTTCAGTGTAATTTATCAGTAGCAGTCGTCCCAGGGACGAATAGCCAACCCCAATGAAACGATCCTCATCCTCCGAATGGTCCGGATCGTGAATTGTCGCAATATGCGTATCGTTAAAGATGGTCGCGCCTTCTTGAAAGCTTACGTCATGTTTTTTGAGATTGGTCTTTGCTTTTTCCTCATCCCATACAAATACAGAACTCATAAAAACTTCCGATAACCCTTTCTCTGGTAAATGGTTTTCTCTCACGTTACTTCAGCAAAACCGGCACGTTTTGAGGATCAGCATAACAGCGCCATCTTCCCGGTTTCCAGGCCATCCGGCGTTTGCAGGCGATAAATTTGCATGTTTGATCCTTTTCAGAGTGTTACGAATGGGCACTTGAATAGGAGTAAAATAGGACTGCGCCAATTTATTGTCAATACCAAACGGCAGGCAGGATAAAAAGAAAAAGCCGCTCTCCATTTCAAGAGAGCGGCTTTGTCCCATGTCCCCGGCACTTTTTGTACAACTATGGATACGGCACACTTCCGGTAAGTGCCGGGGACATTTCAGAATCAGCGCAGCAAAACCATCTTCTTCGTCTCCGTGCCGGCCGGGGTTTGCAGGCGATAGAGATAGACGCCGCTGCTCACGGCTTGACCGTCGTCCGTGCGGCCGTCCCAGGTGAGTTCATGCGACCCGGCGGCTAAGCGCTCCCGGGCCAGGGTCTTGACCAGCCGACCGGCGGCGTTATAGATGCGCAGGTGGATTGCGCCGGCCCGGGCGAGTTGGAAGCGGATGGAGGTTTGCTCGGTAAAAGGATTGGGATAATTGCCGGTGGTGAGCGCTGCGGTTGGCTGCGGTTGCGGGTCGTCTTCGATGGCGGTGAGGTCGGTATAATACAGGATGACCAACCCGCCATACCAATTGGCCACGTAGGCATAGTTACCGCTGACCGCCACGCCAACAGCATCGATCGGCGTGTCGTAAGAGCCTATTTCGACGGGCGCAACCGGGTTACTGACGTTGATCACCCGCAGCCCGGAACCATAATCGGCCACGCAGGCATAGCCGCCACTGACCGCCACGTCAACAGCAACGCCCGGCGTGTCGTAATAGCCAACCTCGCTGGGCGCAGCCGGGTTGCTGACGTTGATCACCCGCAGCCCGCCATGACCATCGGCCACGTAGGCATAGCCGCCACTGACCGCCACGCCATAAGCACCGCCCGGCGTGTCGTAAGAGCCCGCCTCGCTTGGCGCGGCCGGGTTGTTGACGTTGATCACCCGCAGTCCGGAATCATAATCGGCTACGTAGGCGTAACCGCCGCTGACCACCACGGCTAAAGCGCCCGGCGTGTCGTAATAGCCAACCTCGCTGGGCGCAGCCGGGTTGCTGACGTTGATCACCCGCAGTCCGCCATAACCATCGGCCACGTAGGCATAGCCGCCGCTGACCGCCACGTCCCCAGCATAGCCCGGAGTGTCGTAATAACCAACTTCGCTGGGCACGGCCGGGTTGCTGACGTTGATTACCCGCAGCCCGGCATAATAATCGGCCACGTAGGCATAGCTGCCGCTGACCGCCACGCTATAAGCAGCGCCCGGTGTGTCGTAAGAACCAACTTGGCTGGGCGCGCCCGGGTTGCTGACGTTGATTACCCTTAGCCCGACAGAACCCGCGGCCACGTAGGCGTAGTCGCCGCTGACCGCCACGTCATGAGCATAGCCCGGGGTGTTGTAAATACTCACCGCGCTGGGTGCGCCCTGCACCGCGCCTTCGGGAGCATCTACAAACGCCAAATTTTGGCTCCAGCCTGCTATCGGACATAAGGCCAACGCCGTAAAAATCATAAACATCGCCGCATACAGCAGTTTCGTAAACATATTGTCCCCCTCGTTTGATAGGTGAACTTCAAAAAATCCGGAAAAATCATACTCGAAAATTAAACAATTACCAGGTCTTTGCAAGAAAAATCGGCCTATCCGCTGACGGATCACTTGGAACACCGGCAGTTTCTAAAACCCGGCGGCTCGCCGACCGGATAAAAAGAAAAGCCGCTCTCCATTCTCCGAGAGCGGCTTTTAGATAAACAACGGCGTTAGATGGACGCCACCTTTGAGGTGGTGTCCATCTAAAATCAACGCAACAAAACCATCTTCTTCGTCTCCGCGCCGGACGGCGTTTGCAGGCGGTAGACATAGACACCGCTGCCCACGGCTTGACCGTCGTCCGTGCGGCCGTCCCAGGTGAGTTCATGCGACCCGGAGGCCAGGCGTTCATTGGCCAAGGTCTTGATTAGCCGACCGGCGGCGTCATAGATGCGCAGGTGGATTGCGCCGGCCCGGGCGAGTTGGAAGCGGATGGCGGTTTGCTCGGTAAAGGGATTGGGATAATTGCCGGCGGTGAGCGCGGCGGTTGGTTGCGGCTGCGGGTCTTCGATGGCGGTCGAGCCGCTGTATTGCAATGTAAACAGCCCCCCACTGCCATTAGCCATATAAACGTAATTGCCAGACAAAGCAATACCTTCTACTCTATTTGAAGTCTCGTAAAATCCAACCTCTTTTGGATGCGTTGGATCACTAATATTAACAACCCGCAGACTAACGCCATCCTTGGCTACATACGCATGAATTCCGGAAATAACGATCTGACCTGCATAATTGCCCGATATAAAACCAGTTTCTGCGGGAGTGGAAGGCGTTGCAATATTGAGAATTCGTAAGGCGGATGTACCTGCGACATAAGCATAGTTGCCGGCAATTGCGACTCCCCTGGCATCATCGGGGGTAACGTAATGCTTAACTTCCGTGAGAGATTGCACATTACTGATGTCAATGATTCGCAAATCACCGTCGGCTATATAGGCGTAATTTCCGGATATGGCAACATCAGATGCATTTTTGGGAGGGTCGTAATATCCGGCTTGACGAGGCGACGCTGGATTGCTAACATCAATAACACGTAAGCCCTTACTGGAACCGCCAACAACATAGGCGTAGGCCCCAGAAATGGTCACAGCATCACCACGGTCGCCTAAATTAATCTCGGCTACGCCTTGTGGATTCATCGGATCACCTATGTTGATAATGTTCAAATTGCCATTGCGGTTACTCACGTTGTTATTAATCAAATACGCATAATTGCCGGATACGGCAATGTCCATGGCGTAAAATGACACCGGACTTGCAAGCTGCCCTATTGGATTCGGATATACGGGATTGCTGATATTGAGGATACGCAACCCTCCATTCTGATCAGCTACGTAGGCGTAGTTGTTTACAACGGCCAAATTCTGTGCATAGCCTGGTGTGTTGAAATAGCTATACTCGGAAGGATTGACAGGATCGCTCACATTTACAATTGATAAACCCCGCAGACCGGCCGCTATGTAGGCATAGTTGCCTGATACGGTTAGATCCAGAGGTTCAGTCTGTGTATCATAAAAATTGAAAAAACGTGGTGTCGTAGGATTACTGACATCAATGATGTACAACGCTCCAGATTGACCAGCAACATAAGAAACATAGGCAAGGTTGCCTGAGACAACAACATCTAATGGGCCACCTAAGCCGGATGTCAGATCAAAAAATCCAACTTCTGTAGGACTAGCCGGATTGTTAATGTTGAGTATTCTCAAGCCGCTTTTATGTTCGGTGATGTACGCGTAATTGCCAGAGATGAATAATCCAATAATGGGCACGGATGCTGTAAACTTACCAATCTCGATCGGGTTTGTGGGATCATTAACATTTAATATCCTCAAGTCGGGACCGGCAGCAAAATACGCATAATTTCCAGAAACAGCGACAGAGACCGGAACACCAAAATTAACATTATTACTAAATTGACCGACTTCATTGGGCTTTTCGGGATTGCTGATATTAATGATCCGCAACTTACCGCCTTTTTCGGTTACGTAAGCATAATTTCCAGAGACAGCAAGATCATCTGTGAAACTCAAATCAATATGGCCAATTTCTGTAGGGTGGACAGGTGCATTCCCAATAACGTGCAACCCGCGTTCTCCAATGACGTAAGCATAATTACCGCTGACAGCTATTCCCTTGACGTCCACGATGGAATAGCCCAATGTTACAGCCGCGGCTGGATTACTCGCATCTAGGACACGTAAAGAGCCTCCCGTGCCTACATAGGCAATATTGCCCTGCACAACAACAGCGTTTGTGGCGCCATGGGGCCAATGCCCAATTAAATTCACATTCTGGCTCTGCTGGCCAAAAACCGCGCTGCTCCAACTCGCCAACAGCGCAAACCATAAAGCGATCCGAAACTTCATCATAACCTCCTCCTTTGAATGAATTGAATGAACTTCCCAAAAACCCGGTGACCTAAACAAAAAATCCCCACCTCGCCATCGGCTCACCGCCCGACAACGAAATAGGGATCAAATCGAAAAATCGCACTAAATGGAACGCCAAAACGCGGGTTAGGTGATATACCCCCCCCCCCCCCCTTTTACTTCTCCCCAAAATTTCTTACGCAAAATAACCCCTTTCACATGGGTTAC
>CAYOLL010000012.1:0-6014 GCA_964404765.1 uncultured Gemmatimonadota bacterium
GTGCCGGAATGACACTTTGTACAATTGCAACTTCTAACCCTTAACGAGAATAGATCGGCTGGCGCGTTTAGCACGTATAGCAATCATGCCCGGCTGTGACCAGGCCCCCAACGCTTGCGCCAGAGCCAGGGCAATGCGTTGCTCCATCGGCATATTTTCCTTTTGGGACATATCGGTCAATTGTTGATAAAGCGGATCGGGAATAAGAGCTTGTACAGAGGTCATGGCAGGTCTCCAATCTTTTTTAGGAGTTCTTGTGGCCTAATCACACGAATGCCGAAGCGTTTGGCTTCGCGAAAATTCTTGATGTTATAGGTCACAATGTATTCTACCCCGGCGGCGACAGCTACTTCCAATATAAAAGCATAAGCACATAAGCACATCCGACTATTGTGACTTTTCAGAGATTCAAAAGTGTGCCCCGAACAGCAGGCAAAATAAATTTTGCCGCGCCCTGCGCGGGGAAAAAGCAAAAGATCAAAAAGAAAAAATAAACAAATAATTCAAAGTGTCAAATATACAACATGTCCTCAGCGAACTGCGCGAACGCAGTGGTAGTAGACAATGTCATCGTTGTTGCAAAGGCCAAAGAGGAAATAGACCACCCACGCCCGCGAGGCGTCTGACGACATACCGTCACTTTCTGACCAAATATCGGCAGTCCAGCAATAGCTCTGCGTTTTAGCAAACAAAGGGTCAATATACAAATTTCCGTTCAACTCCTTCGCTTCCATCAAACTCATCGCTTCTTCCAGCGTCGGTAAACGCCAATCATTGTAACCGCCAAAATTCTGCGCTTTCAGATCGGCAATATGTTTTTTGACCTGATCATAAGTCATGGTTTCTTTTGAACCGCCTTGCTGCCAGTACAAATCGGTGGCCCGGTCATAAATGATCTGCCCATCGGCCTGCTGCTCATATTCATGGGTCAGGCCCTTGCCGGATGAATTTTTAAGTTTATCAAAAAAATCTTTGGTCTTCAACATCGCGTTGACGGCATCTTCGGTCAATTTATCAATCGGCGTGTCGCGCAAGACCTTGCGCCGGGCGCTGCTCGCCGCGTCCGGTTTGGTCTCTGATACCGCAGCCGCTACGGGTTGGCGGGCTTTTTCCAATTCCGCCCGCAAGTCGGTCAGTTGGGCCTCGTATTGGGCCATCAGCGCTTCTTTCTCCTTGCGCCAACGCTGCTCTTTATCGCCGGCATTGCGCGCTTTTTCCGTCAATTGTTTCACCTTGGCCTCAAGCTGTTTATGCAGAGCCTTCTTCTCCTTGAGCCAGAGGTCTTCCTTTTCGGCCAGCAGCGCTTGCAGGCGTTGTTCCAGCGCTTGCGCCATCGTCGCGGGCAGCAAGGCGTCAATCACTTGCAAAATCTCGGCGGCGGTCTGGCAGCGCTCGGCCTGCGATTTGGCGGCGCAGCGGCGGATCAGCTCGACCAATTCGGTCGGCACAGTGTCCGGCAGTTTGGGCAGCGGCGTATAGCAATGGGCTTTGAGTGCCGAAGCCCGTCCGGTCGGGAACGGCGGCGCGCCGGTCAACAACCAAAAAGCGATGATGCCAAAGCTGTAAATGTCCGTGCAGAAACCGATCTGGCCAAACTCGTCAGCGTCAAACTGTTCCGGCGCAGCGCAGGTCAGCGAACCGACAAACTCCATTGTTTTGGTCAAATGATGGTCATCTTCCAATTGCCGGGCAATGCCAAAGTCAATCAAAGTCAGGCGGCCATCGTCGGCTAAGATCAGATTCTCCGGCTTGAGATCGCGGTGCACCGTGCTTTTGGCGTGGATATGCTGCATGGCTAAGGCCAATTGGCGCAGCACGGGCAATGCCTCGGCCGGTTTCAACAGGCCCGCTTTGTCCAACGTCCGGCCGGGCAAATATTCCAGTTCGATAAAAAAATGGCTGTCGGCGCTCAGGCCCAGGTTCAATACGCGCACAATCTGGGCGCAGCCGCTGCCCACCAATCCGGTCACGCGGCCTTCGGCCCAAAAGCGGGCAATCTGGCGCGGGTCGTCGTGGTGTTTCTTCTTCAGCACCTTCAAAGCCGATTCACAAAAAACGCGGCGGTTGCGCACGCGATAAACATCGGCCATGCCGCCTTCGCCGATAAAAGCCAGCTTTTCGTAGCGCTCCCACAGCTTTTCCGGCAACGGGATAAAATCCTCCCGCCGCGTTTTGATCTGATCGGCCAGACCAAAAGCCTCCACATCGCGCTGGACATGGGCGGCCAGCAAGTCCTTTTCCAGCCCGGCGATTTGCTGTTCCAGCTCGGCGCGGTCGGCTTCCAGTCCTTTCAATTCGGTCTCGTGCTTGAGTTTTGTGGACGGATCGGTTTCGACGGCAAAGGCGTGGCGCACCCGCTTGATGCGCTCGCTGAGCAGATCGTGGGCCTTTTTCAGGTCGTCCAATTTATTTTGAATGCGGGTTGGGTCGGTCATGTTCAGGCTTCACTTTGATTTGTAGGCAATAATGTCGGAAGCAAGCGCCGACATTCGGGATGATCCTCCAGATAACGGGCGAGGTTTTTGGCTAACGCCTCGCCATAATGCAAGGCCGCAAAGCGCAGCCAAACTTCGATGGAATTCAGTTCCGGATTCGCCCGCTGAATCGCTCGATGCGATAAGGTCATGACCGTCTGCGACAGCGAGCATACTCGCGCCAGACGCTGGGCCGGACTGGCCCGTCGAATCAGTTCGATCTGGAAGCGCTCGGCTTCCGGTCGGGTGTCACGAGATTGGGTTGTCATCTTATTTTCTTTCGCTCTGTGGAGGTTCCGCTAACTTGCACTGCCGCGACGAATTAGGCAATTCGCGCTACTTTAAATGCGCGTCCAAAAACTTCAGAATGGCTTCATAGCCCATGATTTGGTTGTCCTTCTTGACAAAGCCGTGGCCCTCGTCGGCAAAGACGATGTACTCTACCGGCACATTATTTTGGCGCACTGCGGCTACAATTTCGTCCGACTCGGCTTGCAGTACGCGCGGATCGTTAGCGCCTTGCAGGACAATCAGCGGCCGAACAATCTTGTCGGCATGGAAGAGCGGCGAGATGCTTTTGAGATAGTCCGTGTCGTTAAAATCGCCCATTTCCATTTCCAGCGAGGCCCGGTAAGATTCCCACCAGACCGGAATGTTTTGCAGGGTGCGCACCCAGTTGGAAACGCCAAAAATATCCACGCCGACTTTAAAGGCCGTCGGGCGAAAAGCCAGCGCCGCCAGCGTCATGTAGCCGCCATAACTGCCGCCGATAATGCCGATCCGGTCCGCGTCCACATAACCGGTCGCGGTCAGCATCTGCCGGCTTGTGACACAATCATCCAGATCGCCTTCGCCATGCTTGCGGTCGTCCAGATGATAAAACGTCTTGCCATAGCCGGAACTGCCGCGGTTGTTGATAGAAAAAACCACATACCCGCGATTGACCAGATATTGGGTCAATCCATTATACTCCAGACGCGCCTGACCGCCGGGTCCGCCGTGCACCTTGACTAAGGCCGGCGCTTTGGCGGCGGTGTCGGCCTGATGCGGTTTGTATAAAATGCCCGGAATTTCCAGCCCGTCAAAAGATTTGAAACGCACCACCTGACCTTCGACCAGGTCGTCCGGGTCAATATCCGGATTGAGAGCGCGGGTCAGCTTACGCGGCGCTTGACCGGAAAAGTCCCAGACAAATAAATCCTGCGGCGAACAACTGCTGCCGGCGTAAAAAGCCATCAGCGACTCGTCCGCCGAAAATACAACGCTGGAAATATCGGCGCCATCGGGAATGGGCGGCAGCTCAACGCGCTTCATGCCGGCGGTTTCGTAAAGGCGCAGTTCCGTACGGGCGTCGTTGTTGACGCCGATGGCCAGATATTTGCCCTTTTTGGACAGATAAACCGACCACACGTCCCAATCCGTTTGCATGGCCGGCGTCATCTGTCCGCCGCTCAACGAACAGCGCGTCAGATACTGGAATTCGCTGTCCTGATCCGTAGACAAGTACAAATCGCGGCTGTCGCGGCTGAACATATATGCGCGACAACTGATCTCGCCCGGCGTGGCCGTCAGCAGACGTGTGCTGCCGGTTTCCCGATCCAGTAAATAGACATCGCTATCGGCGTTGGTTAGCGTCTTAGCCAGGGCGATATAGCGCCGATCCGGTGAAATCGCAACGAAATCGAGCCCGTTGTCATTTTGATAAATCAGGGTGCGCTCATAGCTGTCGGTTTTGTACTCATAAACATCGAAATAGCGCGGCTCACGCGCATTAGTGCCGATGTAAAAAGACAGGCCGTCCGGCGCCCAATTCAGAAATTCCGCTTTCACCCGTTTGCCCGGCGTCAGGTCGCGGATCGAACCGTCCAATTCCCGGACGTAGACGTGAATTTGCTCGTTGCCGCCATCATCGCCGGAATACAAAAAGCGCTCGTCATGCGGAAAGTATCCGTTCGTAAAAATCGAGTTGACGGTGGCGTGGGTCAACGGAATGGGTTCGCCGCCTTTGAGCGAGATCGCGCAGGCGTTGAAAATGCCGGTTTGATTCGAACTGACCAGAATTTTGGAATTGTCCGGCGAGAACGATGCCCCGATGTAAGCGGTATTGTTCATAAAATCTTGAATCGAATAGGACTTTACTTTTTTCATAGCTTCCTTTTTCCTTGTGTGAGCTTACAACCATTTCACCTGCAGTCTAATAGTTTATTTTAACCAGGACGACGGGTTGATGGTCTGATCCTGATAGCGTATTTCAAAATGCAAATGCGGCTCCTTTGTCGAGCCGGTATTGCCCACCGTGCCGATCGCCGAGCCTTGTTCCACCGAACCGCCGGCGCTGACGCCAATATCGTCCAAATGGGCATAGAGCGAAAAAAATCCGCCGTCATGGTCGACAATCACCAGATTGCCGTAGCCGGAAAACCAGTCGGCAAAAATAACCTTGCCCTTATAGATCGCGCTGACGGTTTGACCTTGAGCGGCGCCTATGTCGATCCCTTTATTAAAAGTCACCGTGTTGTATTTGGGGTGAACTCGCTTGCCGTAACCTTCGATCACCTTGCCGCGTACCGGCCAGGGGAGTTTGCCGCGATTTTTGTACAGGTAATGATTGCTTTCGGCGATGTTATCCGATGGTTCTTTGGCCCCCGGACTGCCTTTGCCGCCGCCGCCCTCGCGCTTGCGGGCTTCCTTTTGCTTGCGCAGCAGATTGGCAAAAAAGCTTTCGATACGCTGCGCCGCTTTCTTTTTTTCGGCGATCATTTTTTCGTGCTCAAGCCGATCATTTTGCACGGAACTGAGCAGTTGCTTGCGTTCAACTTTGCGCTGCTCGATGCGGTCTTCGCTATGCTTTTTTTCGACCAGAATCTGCCGGGTATCGGCGTGTTTCTGTTCCAACTCGGCATGCTTGGCCACTAACGCCGCTTGCGCCGCTTTAATATCGTCATATAAAACACGATCTTGCTCGGCAATCAATTTAAGAAATTCAAAGCGCTCTATCATTTGATTGAAAGAGTCGGCGCTGAACAGCACTTCCAGATCCGAATATTTGCCATAGACAAAAATAGCGCGCAATCTTTTGCTCATGGCATTCTGCCGCCGCTCCAACCGGACGGTGATTGAGTCGATTTCCGCCGCTAATTTGTTTATTTTCTTATCGGTGACATGCAGAATCCAGCTATAATCTTTTACCATTTTTTCGGCGATTTTGAGGTCCTGATCAATGTCCTCCAATTGGCCAACAATATTCTTTTCCTGCTTGAGCAGTTGTGACCGCCTGGCCTTCATCTGCTCTACTTCTTTTTTCAGCTTGTCTAAGTCGCGCTTTTTCTGTTCGACCTCGGCGTCGGTCTGAGCCGAAGCGATAACCGGGCATAACAATAGCGCCAGGATTATTAATCTAAGCATATATTTGGATTGTGTTGATATGACGCCAAGCATAGTGGATGCAAGAAACCTTGCGAAGGTTAAACTTGTTGCGGAGTCAATATTTTTAAGGCTCGCTGAACTTCCCAGCGTGAACCTTCGCAAGGTTATTTTGTT
>CAYOLL010000012.1:6114-63447 GCA_964404765.1 uncultured Gemmatimonadota bacterium
GGATGCAAGAAACCTTGCGAAGGTTAAACTTGTTGCGGAGTCAATATTTTCAAGGTTCGCTGAACTTCCCAGCGTGAACCTTCGCAAGGTTATTTTGTTGGATGCAAGAAACCTTGCGAAGGTTAAACTTGTTGCGGAGTCAATATTTTCAAGGCTCGCTGAACTTCCCAACGTGAACCTTCGCAAGGTTATTTTGCAAATGGTGTTTATCTTTAAAATTGTTCTCATGCTATACTTCAATCTCCGGCGGCTCTCATGCCACGAAAAAGGGCATCGAGCAATTCAATCAATCCTTCTCATTGCGTATGCAAAATTAAAATTTTGCGCTCCTGAAAAAATACATAATAAAAAAGGTACTTCCCGCCTGAGCGGAAAGTACCTTTTTTATTTTCTGGCCGTAGTGGCGGCTTACTTTCCTTCGATTGTTGTTTCAACAATCCAGGCATCGCTGTAACCACGGTTGCGGGCATAATCGCGCAAGACTTCGGCCTCTTCTTTGGTGCGGGCATTGCCCATACGGACTTTCCACAGACCGCCGGCCGGTTCGATATAACCTTTTACATTCAACTTATCGGCGGCTTCCTGGGCCTTGGCCATCGCGCCATCCTTGCTGGACATGGCGGCAATTTGAATACGCCAGCCCATCACACCGCTGGCGGAAGGCTGCTGATCCCATGTAGTCGTCGTGGTTGACGGCGGCGCAGGGTTTGGATCGTGCACCGGGGGCTGCGTGTTACTGCCTGTGTCCGGAGTCCACTGCGTTCCGCCTTCCGATTGCATCTGGGTATCTTGTTCCGAGCTCCCGGTATGGCTCATTCCATCTGAGACATGTTTATCAGATTTGGCGCAACCAAATGCCAACAATGAGAAGCCTAAACCGAGTGTGGCGAGCATTTTTAAACTTGACATGAACTCCTCCTAATTAAATTCAGTAATTATAAAGCCTATAACCCTATTTGAATTCAGACGTTATTAAATTTACTTCACATTATACATAAAAATACAAAAAATGTCAAGGCAAAAGGCTATTTTCCAAACCGCCGTTGGCGCATGCTATAATCGCGCATGGCCCGCAGCAAATCTATCTTACGAAAGGCCGGCCAATAGGTATCGCAAAAATAATATTCCGAATAGGCGCTTTGCCATAACAAAAAACCGCTCAGTCGAATTTCGCCACTGGTGCGGATAATAAGATCAGGATCGGGCAAATCCGAGGTGTATAAATGCGGATCAATTTTTTCCACATCGACTTCAGCGATAATTTCGTCAAGCGTTTTGCCCTCGGCTTTTGACTTGCGCAGATATTCTTTAAAGGCGTCTATAATCTCTTCACGACCGCCATAAGCTACCGCCACATTGAGTAGAAAACTATCGTAGTCTTTTGTGGCCTCTTCGGCTTGGCGGATCGTCTGCTGCAGACTTTCCGGCAACAGATCCACCCGACCCATGGAGCGGACTTTGATCCGGTTGGCATGAACATTTTTATGATGGGCCAGTTCATGCATTTTTTTTTCGATCACATCCAAGATAGCCGACACTTCATCGGGTTCGCGCTTAAAGTTGTCTAAGGAGAAAACCCAAATGGACACAATTTTAACGCCAAACTCGTCGCACCAGTTCAACACATCTTCTAATTTGTCGGCGCCTTCATAATGGCCGCGGGCGATATTGGCAAAGCCTTGCATCTTTGCAAAACGCCGGTTGCCGTCCAAAATGATGCCGATATGCTGCGGAATATCCCATTGATGGGCCTGGCGCTCTAATTGCTTTTGGTACAGATAATAAAATGCGGATTTAAAAGCTTCTCGAATAATCGGCCAAATTTTCATTCAATTAGTCCTGCGCATGGGTGATCTCCGCCAGTATGGGCTGCCATTGAAAAGTTGTCATATCAATGCGCTCGTTTTTGTTAAAAACAACACCTTCGCTTTCCAGCAATTGCCGCTGCAAGTTATCCCCGCCCATCCGGATAAAAGAATAGGAAATTTCGCCCTTTGCGTTAATCACCCGATGCCATGGCAAAGCTTCCGCTTCCTCCGCTCGATACAGCGCATAGCCTACTTGTCGGGCATGACCCGGCAAGCCGGCTAAAGCGGCTACCTGACCATAAGTTGCCACTTTGCCATAAGGGATTTGCCGCACGACGTTATAAATTTGTTGGTGGGGGTGTTCAGCCATGCAGATTTGTGCTTTTATGATTCATGGGATTAAGATGGTGAAACTTTGCGATGGCTTAATTTGAAATCCGCATGTTTTGTACACTGAAGCCTTCGCAAGCTTCGCAAGGTTGGATTTCCACAAACATGTTCCATGAGCCGCTTTTATTTTGATTAAGGATGAGCGAATTGGGTCGTCGTTAGAAGATACGCAAATTTTTCTTCTTGACAACTCTTAATCGAAAACTTATTTTGTCAGCCCTTATTGAAAAACGACCTCGTTTGGGGGATCGTTCAACGGTAGGACATGTGGCTCTGGACTACAGAATCGGGGTTCGAATCCCTGTCCCCCAGCCAGATCGATGGCGCATTCGTCTAGGGGTCTAGGACGCCGCCCTCTCACGGCGGCGACACGGGTTCAAATCCCGTATGCGCTACCAAAAATATGCACCCATAGCCCAACTGGATAGAGCATCTGACTACGGATCAGAAGGTTTGAGGTTCGAATCCTCATGGGTGCACCATAAAAAAGCCGGATTTGTTAATCCGGCTTTTTTATTTTATACAAGTCAAGGCACGTTATCTAAAATCTCCGCTAAATCTCAATCTGCATTCCCAATTCGACGACCCGCCCGGGTGGGATATGAAAAAACTGGGTGGCGTCATGGGCGTTGCGCGTCATCAGAATGAACAACTGGCGTCGCCAGGCAGCCAGATCGCTTTTATTATCATGCGAAATGAGTAGTGTCACCCGCCCCAGAAAAAATGTCGATTTATTTTCATAAATAAAGTGCGGACTTTTGATGTCCTTAAGCGCCTGGGGCACATCGGGACTTTCGCTAAACCCGTAACGAAGCGTGATGCGTGACATGCCCTGTCCGAGCAGTTCAATTTTGTGACGCCCTTCCGGCGGAATGTGCGGTATTTCTTCGGTTCGGACGCTGAGCAGGACGACATTTTCATGCAAGACTTTGTTATGCTTAAAGTTGTGCAGCAAGGTATTGGGGACGCCGGAGCTGTCGCTCAGGAAGATGGCCGTGCCGGGTACGCGCAGAACGTTTCGATTTTTAATATCATTCAGAAACAAATCGACCGGAATGACCGTATTTTTCATTTTTTGCCATAAAACGCTACGGCCGCGTTGCCATGTTGTCATAGATAAGTAAATCCAGATAGCGACGAACAGGGGCAGCCATCCACCATCCGGAATTTTTAAACAGTTTGCGCCAAAAAAAATGCAATCCACAAATCCGATGGCAAAAACAGCGACTTTAACCGCCAAAGACGGCCAGTTCCAATTTTTGGCCACTTGATATATCAAAAAAGTATCGATTAACATGGCCCCGGTGACGGCAACACCATAGGCCGCTGCCAAGTTGCTGGACGTTTTGAAGGTCAGCAGCAAGGTCATTGTTCCGGCATAAAGCGCCCAATTGGCAACCGGCACATAGACTTGCCCTATCTCCGATGCCGAAGTCTGCATAATGGCCATACGAGGGAAAAATCCAAGCTGAACGGCTTGCCGGGCCAACGAAAAAGCGGCGGAAATAACCGCCTGCGAAGCGATGATGGTTGCCGCAGTAGCCAAAATAACCAGCGGATAAAGCCCCCAGGCCGGCACAAGTTCATAAAAAATGTTGCCGATTTTACTGGGATCTTTCAGTAGCAAGGCACCCTGTCCGAAATAGTTGAGCGTAAGCGCCGGAAAAACCAGGCCAAACCAACCACGCTGAATAGGGCGGCGACCAAAATGGCCCATATCGGCATAAAGCGCTTCCCCGCCGGTGACAACCAGAAAAACAGAACCCAGAACCGCAAACCCATACCAGCCGTTGTTGATAACAAAGCGCGCCATATAGAGCGGATTTAGGGCTTGCAAAACGCTTGGCTCCTGAACAATTTGGATAATACCAAGCACGCCCAGAACCGTAAACCAGGTCAGCATAATCGGGCCGAACACCCGGCCTACTTTTTCCGTCCCGCGATATTGAAAAAAGAAAAGCACGGATAAAATGATCACCGCGAGCGGCACGATGGAGTTCTCAAAAACATCGGTGGCCATTTTCAGGCCTTCCAACGCGCTAAGCACGGAAACCGCCGGTGTGATCATGGCATCTGCAAAGAGCAATGCCGCGCCACAAAGCCCCAGCATGACCCATTTGCCGGTGTTGACGCCCGGACTGACCAACGCCATCAGGGCCAAGACGCCGCCTTCGCCTTTGTTATCGGCCCGCATAACAAACAACAAATACTTGAAGGTGATGACAAAGACCAGCATCCAAAAAATGATGGATAATAAGCCCAGTACATTATCTGGGTTGATCGGCACTTCGGCATGGCCGTGAAAGCATTCGCGCAAGGCGTATAACGGACTGGTGCCAATATCGCCGTAAACGACGCCCAACGCGCCCAAGATTAGATGCCAGGCGCGACTGCGAAAAAAAGCAGGCTGCGCCGCTGTTGTGGATGATGTTGAAGTTGCAGAATCTCCCGACCCCGTGTTGTGACTCCCGGAACTCACGTTTTAGCAATCCTTTCTACTTTTAAGAGTAAACCCACAGCGTCTTTGATGCGAACTTTTTCCCCAATTTCGGCCTCGCCGCCTTCACATTCCGCTCGCCATAATGCGCCATGAATAAAAATTTGACCGACAGGCTTCAGCGGGATTTTCACTTCACCCGTTTCGCCTATCATCGCCATCAGCCCGCTGACCGGCTTTTTGTTCAACGCACGGACGCCCATACCGATAACAAACAGGAAAAAAACAGCCGTAAAGCCTACTGTCGGCAAAATAACTTTCCAGGAGATCTGTAAAGCTTTTTCCGTAGAATCAATCAGCATAACCGATCCGATAATCAGCGAAATAATGCCGCCGATACTGAGCAACCCATGGGTCATAAACTTTAGTTCAAATAACAAGAGCGCCAGACCAAAGACAATCAGCGCCAATCCGGCATAGTTGACCGGTAGTGTCTGTAAACCATAGAAAGCCAGAATCAAGCAAATCACACCCACTACGCCGGGAAAAATTCCGCCGGGATTGGACAGTTCAAAATATAGCCCGTAGAAACCCAGCATCATCAAGATGTAGGCTATATTTGGATCAGTAATAATATCCAGCAGCTTTTGCCGCCAATTCATTTGAATATCGTTGATTTCGGCGTCTTTGGTATGCATGACGACTTTACCCAGCGTTGTTTCAACTTCCAGACTATCCATGACGGTCAGCAGGCTGTCCAGATCTTTGCAAATAAAGTCGATGACATTTTTCTCCAGCGCTTCCGTAGCGGTAATCGAGACGCTGTTGCGGACGGCGTCCTCGGCCCATTCGGCATTGCGGCCATGGCGTTCGGCTAAGGTGCGGACATAAGCTGCGGTGTCGTTGGTGATTTTGTCCATCAGCACTCCGGCGGAATCGGACTGACCCTGTCCGAAAACCGGGTGCGCCGCGCCGATATTGGTGCTGGGCGCCATTGCCGCCACATGCGCAGCCAGCGTGATAAAAACACCGGCTGATCCGGCGCGGGCGTTGTCCGGCGCGACATATACGGCAATCGGCACTTCCGAGGCCAGCATGGCTTTGGTGATGATTCGGGTTGACGCAATCAGTCCGCCCGGCGTATCCAGCTTAATGATCAGGCAATTAGCCTTGGCTTCCTCGGCTTCCTCAATCGCGGTAACAATGTACTCGGCTGAGGCCGGGTTGATAATCCCGTCGATGGTAATGACATGCGCTAACGGTCGGGCCGCTTTGGCAACGGATGCGAACACGCACGTGATCAGGAGTAGAAAGACAAATTTTTGCATTTTTTGCACCTCATTAAGAAAGTTAAACGCAACTTGATACGCAGAATATATCAATTTGCACAGTAAAATCCGTATAAATCGTTTGGCCTGCAAAATTCAAGGCTGGTCACAAGGGCCACGTCGGCCAGCATTTTCGCGCCGACCTTGCCCTGTTGCATCAGCGCCTCGGTCAAGGGCGTAAACCCGGAAATGTCCAGAAATAGCGACACGGCCCGGAAGTTGGCCTGCGTTTCGTGACGGACTATCCGGAATTTCCGGATAGTTGCCTCCGGCTCCAGTTCACCCTCATTAAAGATGTTCTTGATATGTTCATTAACTGTCCGGACATCTTTTTGAAACAAATCCGCCATAAGCCGCTGCGTCAACCAGACGGTTTCGTCTTGCAGACGGACTTCGATTTTGGTGGCGCCGTTTTCCGTCTGGAAGATCAAGAAATCGGAATTGGGCGTTGCTGGCGATGCGTTAGTTAATCCGTTGTTCATGTATTCTCTCCCCAATTGGCGTACCCGATTATGACGACAAGCGCTGCAATTATACGCTGCAAAAGCTACCCGGTCCGTGTGGGATAGGATTGAGCGCAGGCGCATAGTCTCAAGCGCGGAATGGGCCGGCGGGTCTTCTGGAAAACGCTTTCCCTTTTATGCGAGCGGTTTCCTGCGTCTGTTTTAGCTTTTGGGCTGCTTTGGGCTTGCTTTAGCGCCCAAGTTGGGATAAGTCTTTTTCCGAATTTGCGTATAGAGCCGATACCCCAGATGCCCAACAATAGTGCTCTTGAACTCATCCTCGTTTAAAATTCGACTGACAATCTTCTCATTTTCATCCATCCGATCCAAAAACAAGCCTTCCACGGCCTTGTCAAATATGGCCATGAAATCCGCTTCCTTGTTCGCATGGGCGGCCATTCGCAGCTTTTCGTCGTTAAATGCCGTTTCTTCCACCTGGTCAATAAATAACTGATCCACCTGAGTGAAGTTTGTGCCAAAGCGCTGATTTAAAATTTCGATTAATTCCGACAATTTTACTTTTTCATCATCATTGCTGCCGGTGCCGGTGTCCGTTGGGCCTTTTATGGGTTGGGTCTCACCTTCTTTTAGTATAATCGAACCTTCGCTGATTTTTTGAATCCGGTAATACTTGAGCGAGACCTCACGATCAACTGGTTCGCCCTTTTCATCATCCCGGCGCGGCAACTGCTTCAGCAAGAAGCGAGAATATGTATAGAATTTCTCCAGTTCCACATCGCTAAAGGGCAAAATCTGTGACATATAGCTATACAAATTGCGAAACGCAACCAGGGAATGCTTGAACTCATCTTGTTGCTCTTTCTCCAAATCCTGAAAGTTCTTTACGGCATTGGCCGTATGCTTGTACAGCTTTTGATGGCCATGCTCCGTATCTTTGAACGTGTCGGAAAAATAGTCTCGGCATAAGTCCTCAATATCCTTTTCCGCATAAACCCGAAAGCCATCCAACTTTGATTTCAAGGTGATGAGCTGGTTATATTCCGGGTTGTCTCCGGGCACAGTCACTTCATAATACGGTTTAAACGACTTGTATATTTCTTCGGTCGTATTGACAAAATCCAGAACAAAAGTATCCTCTTTACCGGCACAGGTGCGGTTGAGCCGCGAAAGCGTCTGCACCGCCTGAACGCCGGAAAGCCGCTTGTCCACATACATGGTATGCAAAAGCGGTTGATCAAAGCCGGTCTGATACTTTTCCGCCACCAGCAAAATTTGATATTCGTCACTGGCAAACTTATCCGGCAGGGCCTTTTCACTAATGCCGTTATTCATCCCCACTTCGGTATATTTCTTGTCTTTAATATCAGGATCATCCACAGACCCGGAAAAGGCGACCAGCGCCTTAATATCCGTATACCCCGCATTCGCGATGTATTTCTCAAACTCCTGCTTATAGCGCACGGCCCCAAGCCGCGAATCCGTTACCACCATGGCTTTGGCCTTGCCGCCGATGCGATGCCGCGTGTTTTGGCGAAAATGCTCCACCATAATCTCTATTTTTTGATAAATTGTATCCGGGTGCAGCTTTTCAAAGCGGGTCAGTTCTTTTGCGCCCTTTTTGCGACGCACATGCGGATCATGTTCTACTTTCTTAATCAGCCCGTAATATTGCTGATAGGTTGTATAATGCTTGAGCACATCCAGAATAAACCCTTCCTCAATGGCCTGGCGCATACTGTAAAGATGGAACGGCTCGTTTTTGCCATCCGGTCCGGGTACGCCAAAGATGCCCAGCGTCTTGTGCTTGGGCGTGGCGGTAAAGGCGAAAAAGCTCAGGTTTTCCTGTTGTCCCCGCTCCGCCATTTTCCGATAAATATTAACCGAAAGATCTTCGCGGTCTTCATCCGCTTCGGCCATCTCTTTGGCTTTTTTGGCAATCGTTTCCTTGTTCAGGATGCCCTTGAGTTCGGTTGCGGTTTCGCCGGAAGTGGAGCTATGGGCCTCGTCCACGATCACGGCAAAACGCTTGCCGCTAAAATTCAGTTGTAATTTTTCATTTTCATCCGTGAGGTCTTTATTGAGCTTCTCCAGCGCTTCCACGATGAACGGAAATTTCTGAATCGTGCAGATGATAATCGGCGTGCCGCTCACTAAGGCGTTGACCAACTGTTTGGTATCCTTATCAATCTTCTCCACCACGCCTTGCTTGTGCTCAAACTGATAGACCGTGTCCTGCAACTGCTGATCCAACACCCTCCGATCCGTAATAACAATGACCGAATGGAATATCTTTTGATCCTTGTCATCATGCAGATTGGCTAAGCGGTGGGCCAGCCAGGCGATGGAATTGCTCTTGCCGCTGCCCGCCGAATGCTGAATCAGGTAGTTTTTGCCCGGCCCGTTCCGCCTGGCGTCTTCAATCAGCTTGCGCACGACCACCAATTGATGGTAGCGCGGAAAGATCATCACTTCCTTGCGCTTGACTTCCACGCCGGTGGCGGTCGGGATGCGCTTTTCGTCCAAATACAGGTGCATAAAGCGGCCCAGGATGTCCAGCAGGCTGTCCTTGTGCCAGACCTCTTGCCACAGGTAGGACGTGCTGTAATCATCACCCCGGGGCGGGGGATTGCCCGCGCCTTGTTCGTGGCCCCGGTTAAAGGGCAAAAAATAGGTGCTCGACCCTGCCAGTTGGGTGGCCATATACACCTGATGGGGATCAACGGCAAAATGCACCAGCGACCGCTGTTTAAACTTAAAGATCAACTCTTTGGGATCACGATCCGTGCGGTATTGGGTTTTGGCGTGTTCGACCGTCTGGCCGGTCAGCGGATTCTTGAGCTCCGCGGTGACGACCGGCAGGCCATTGACCGACAAGACCACATCCAGCGATTTGGTCGGGGTTTTGTCGCTGTAGTGCAGTTGGCGGGTGACGGTTAAGCGGTTCAGGCCGTACAGCCGCGCCGCCTCCGGGTTCATGCCGTGTACGGGTTGAAAATAGGCCAGCCGCAGCCGCTTGCCAAAACACTTGAAGCCATGCCGCAAGACGGACAAACTGCCCTCATTCTCCAGCGTTTTGGTCAGGTCGTGCAGGACGGCCTTGTCCGTGCCGGCGCCGTGATATTTTTGGATCGGTTCCAGCGCTGTGGGCTGGGTTTCGCGGATAAAGGCCATGACCTGCTCCGGGAATAGCCCCAACTCCGTATCATAGCCTGTAGGATCGAGCTTGGTATAGCCGCAGTGGTGGATCAGGTCATGTTCGATGCGCGTTTCAAAGGCCGATTCTTTGTGACTGGCTGGCATGAGCGCTCCTTTGCTTAGCTGACTTTGATCTTGCCCGTGACCGCCGCCGAGATGAGCGCCGTGCGGTATTCCAGGAGTTTGGTGATGGCTTGATTTATTTTTTCATTAAGATTTGTTGACTGATTTGTTTCTATATGCTCACGCAGCTTTCTTTGTTCATCAATAGGCGGAACAGGAATGTAAAGATTTTGAATTCTGTCAACAGCAAGGCCCGGTTGAGCGGCTGAAATTGAATACTGATTTAAATTCATTATTCTCAACAATTCTCCAAGCCAAATATAATCATATCCTTTTTCAATTGTAATAACTACCGCATGTTCCGACGCCCAAAACTTGCCAATTGCATAATTAATATTTCCACAAAGTGCGCCTTGTCTACCTATCAAAATGTATTGACCTTCATGAGAGAATTTGTTTACATAGCCCCGTAATCCATTTCCACCATAAATAGGATAGTTACCATTTTCTTCAATTTCTGCTGAAGTAATTCCCTCACCACTCTTTAAACTCGCTACAAATTTCAACCGCTTCACCTCCCAATACGCCGGAATCTCCCCCAGCCACGGGATGCCGGAGTCTTTCATGGGCGCGGCGGGGTTTAGCCCTTTGGTCACGGCGTGGGAGATGAGGGCGGTGCGCTTCTCCTGCAATAGCTCGATCAGCCGCTGCTTTTTGGCAATCAGCCTGTCAATTCGCCCCGTCTCCCGATCCAGAAAGTCGGCGATGGCGCGTTGTTCTTTTGGACTCGGCAGGATAAGCCAAAGATTTGTTAATTCCGATAAATTGAATGTGTTGTTTACACCGGCTTTGGAGGATTGAAAATAGCCCGTTTCTCGAAATCCATTAATCAGCCAATGAAAATACTTGGCATAATTCTCATTGTTGAGGAGTCGGATTCTCAACAAAAATGATACATGGGTATATTCAGCATCATTCAGATTGAAATAGGCCGTTTTACCGAGATGATCAGAACTTCCATTTCTCCAATTAAACAAAAGGTCTCCTTCTTTTAATAGCAGACCATTTTTTTCATTATCATTCAATTCAACAAAAGGAACTTCTGTCAAATCAAGATTTCCATCCTTTTTCACATTTGGTAAAGAAAGAATTCGTACACCATCAGTAATTGTTCTATCCAACTCTCCTCCAACGCCATAAGAAGCGTTTGCAACCCTTTTTAATAAACACGCTTCCCAATGCGCCGGAATCTCCCCCAGCCAATCCACGCCGGAGTCCTTGTATTTTTCATAGGTTGGGTAGGTCATTGGTCCTCCCTGCGTCGGTGGTTCAGTGTCAAGGTTATCAGATCAGTTGTCAAGTCAGACTTGACAACTGAATTCTTAGATTGCAGATCGTCATGGAGGGCAACTGTCAAGTAATACTTGACAGTTGCAATCATACGTTGAATGTCAATTATTCGGAATTTCCTAAGGGTTGCCTTAAACATCATCCGGTCACCTCCGCCAGCAGGGTCAAAATCTCTTGCTCAATCCGCTTAATATCGGTCTCAATCTCGCTAAGCGGGCGGGGCGGCACGTATTGGTAAAAATGGCGGTTAAAGGGAATCTCGTAGCCCGCTTTGGTCTTGTCGTAGTCAATCCAGGCGTCGGGCACGTGGGGCAGCACCTCGGCCTGCATATATGTCTCGCAATGATCTTTGACTAAGCCAATCAGGGCGCTTTTATCGGCCTTGTCGTCATAGGCCAGCGGCAGGGGCAGGGCAATCTCAGCGGGCAAGGGGATATTTTCCGTGTCGCGCAGGTCGCTGTCCGGCTCCGGTCGGCCCTTGCTGTCTTTGCAAATCTCGGCCTCCGGGTCGCGCTCGCTCAGGGCGTTGAGGATGGCCTTGAGCAGGGCGGCGTCCGTTTTAAGCCGGGCTTTTTGCAACGCCACGTTCACATCCAGGGCAAAAGCCGGTCGGCTGCGATACAGCTTGTTTGAGTCCAGGGTGGCCAGCGCGTTCAGGATGGCATGCTGCTGCTTTTGCCCGGCCTCGATTTCGGTTTTGGCGCTTTCCGCGTCCTTGCGTTTTTTGGATTCGGCCAACTTTTGAAAGGCGGGTTCATCCTTAAGCCGTTCGATCCGTTCCTGGCTGGCCTGAAAGTTGAGCCGCAGCGGGCGTTCCACCGTCATTTTCAGGTAGCCAAAGGCGCGATTGTCAAAGATTTTGCAAGATTCGCCTTCAGTAAATGCGCCGTAAATTTTTGTCAGTTTGTTAATCTGTTCTGCGGTGATTTCGTTGCGCTTGTTGCCCAGGCTTTTACGCATTTTTTGGTAAAAGTTGACGCCGTTGATCAATTGGATTTTGCCCTTGCGTTCATTGGACTTACGATTTGTCACAATCCAGACATAGGTGAAGATGCCGGTATTGTAAAACATCTGATCCGGCAGGGCAATAATGGTCTCCAGCCAGTCATTTTCGATGACCCAGCGCCGGATGTTGCTCTCGCCGCTGCCGGCGTCGCCGGTGAAGAGGGGCGAGCCGTTAAAGACGATGGCGATGCGGGCGCCCCGGCTATCGTCGGTCGTTTGCCGCTCGCCGTTTTCGGTGGTCGCTTTGGGCGGCTTCTCCATCTTGGAAATCATGTGCAGCAGGAAGAGCAGGGAGCCGTCGTTAATGCGCGGCAGGCCGGGGCCAAACCGACCGGCAAAACCCAGCGTTTCATGCTCTTTTTTAACGAACTCCTCCTCCGGTTTCCACTCCACGCCAAAGGGCGGATTGGCCAGCATGTAGTGGAATTTTTCGTTTGGATGGCCGTCGCCGGTTTTGCCGTCGCCAAAGGTGTTGCCCAGCACGATCCGGTGCGGGTTTTCGCCCTTGATCAGCATATCGGCGGAGCAGATGGCCCAGGCTTCGCCGTTATAGTCCTGACCATAAAGATCAATATTCAGGTCTTTAACCTGTTCCTCGATGTAGTGTTGCGATTCGGACAACATGCCGCCGGTGCCACAGGCCGGGTCGTAGATTTTGACGCGCAGGCCGGGTGTGCGATAAAACTCGGCGTCGTAGCCATACAGGACGTGGGCCATCAGTTTGATGACTTCGCGCGGGGTAAAGTGGTCACCGGCCTCTTCGTTGGATTGTTCGTTGAATTTCCGCACCAATTCTTCAAAAATTTTGCCCATTTCATGGTTGCTGACTGTGGTCGGGCTTAAATCCATTTTGGCGAATTCTTTCATCACCAGAAACAGCCGGTTGGAGTCGTTAAGCCGGTCAATCTGCTGCTCAAAGCCGAATTTTTCAATAATCTCGCGGGCATTGGCCGAAAAGCTCTGGATATAGTTTTTCAGATCGGCGGCCATATTATCCGGGGCATCCACCATCTTTTTGAAGGTCATGGGGCTGGTATTGTAGAAGTCCAGTCCGGCCTCTTTCTTCAGGATGCGTTCGATGGCGTCCGGCTTGTGGTCTTTGCCCTCAATGGCTTTTAGCTTGGCGATGACCGCCTCTTTGGTAGGTTCCAGCACGCTGTCCAGACGGCGCAGCACCGTCAGCGGCAGCATGACCCGGCGATATTGGGGCGGGCGGTACGGGCCGCGTAAAAGGTTGGCAATGGACCAAATAAAACTGACATAGCTCTGATGGTTCTCGCTCATTGAACGTTCCTTTTGATGTGGGCAAACAAAAACCCTTAGGGTCTTTTTTTATAGTCACTTAGGATAGGAATGGTCAGCGGGTTGTACAATATTTTACGTCAATATAGAGGGGAAATGGCAAAGAGAAAACACCCGCAAAAAGGGTGGTTCGCCGGGGACATACCCTTACTGCGGTAACGTCCCCGGCACTTAAACATTGCGCCAATTCTGAAGCTTGTCGGGCTTCAAGCGCCGGGGACATACCCTGGACACATACCCGTAATTTATAATGACCGACAGGCTGTGGCCCAATTGTATGATTATTACCATGCCAGCCTACACTTGTGGAAGATCATTAACAAATTCGTCCACTTGACCAAGAAAAAGCGCAAACCCCTCTACTACAAACGCCTGAAAAAAGACTTGTGACAGGGAGGAAGTGAAGTCGATCTGCAAGGAGATTTCCAAACTAGCCAATAACCGGCCCGGTGCCATACCATTCTTCGGGAAATACTGGTTTTATTCTGTCCGACCACATACTTCAGGTTAATGTCAGGGCAGCTGCGTTTTTATATCAGCATATTCCTGCATCGTATCTTCGATAATCTGACGAATCGGCTTAACAGCATCGATTAGTCCGACGCCATGCCCGGCTGAATATACTGTTTTATAAGACGCCTTGCCGCGGGGATCACCCAATAACGAGCGCGCCGCCCGACTCATCGAAATCCAGCGCCTGACGCGGGGGCTGCGGCTAATCGCTTCCTCTAATACGCTATTTTGCAAGCCCAGACGCTCCAGCGCCGGTGTTAAAATAAAATTGCCGGGAAAGCCATCCACACGCTCCGTGTTGATGATATCCGTATATTTTGCGTTGACAATTGCCTGCTTATAAGCTTCATCCACCTCGGCTTCGGTAGAGGCAATAAAGCGTGTCCCCATATAGATTCCGACTGCGCCAAGACTAAAGGCCGCCGCCATACCCTTGCCATCAACAATAGCGCCGGCCGCCACGACCGGCAGCTTAACCCGCTCCACCAGGTCAGGGATCAGCGCCAGAAGCGAAACAGGTCCGGCATGTCCACCGGCGCCGCTGCCAACAGCAATCAGACCATCTGCGCCCATATCAGCTACCTTTTTAGCATGTTCGTAGCCAATCACGTCACAAAAAACTTTTGTGCCGACTTCGTGCGCACGCTTAATCACGTCTTTTGGGCTGCCCAACGACGTAATCAGCAGCGGCGTTTTTTCCTCTAAGGCGATATCCAACTGCTCTTGCTGATACTTATTGGCTTTTTGCACAATAATATTGATACCAAACGGTTTTTGGGTTTGACGCTTAATTTCCTGAATGGCCTCACGATATTTTTCGATAGGGCGAAAGTTGAGCGCCGGAAAGGTGCCAATTCCACCGGCAGCGCTGGTGGCAACAACCATTCGAACCGTTGTAACCAGAAACATGGGGGCGCTTATAATTGGATATTGAATGTCAAACATGCGCGTTAGCGATGTCGTCAGCGGTTGGCTCATATAAGAATATCCTTTTTTTACTTTGTGGTTTTTGTGGTTGAAGACTAAATTTTTGTACGCATTAAATTAGCTTGAAATCCTCCCTCTGTCAACCGCCTTTTGTGGGCACACCTTCTAAAATAAGCATAACAGATAAGAATCTCTTGACAAACAAAAGTTTCACTTATTAATTGTAAGCCCGACTTATGCCAAGCCATAAAATAATATAACTGTATATTGAGCAATCGATTATGAAAATATGACTTCTTAAAATAGCACGGATTTGCGTTTTAATAAAATTCCGGAGGACTCTACGAATGCGACACCTACATTTTGAACTAATCAGCCTTGTATTCTTGCTTGGATTATATACTACGGGTTTAGCCGGCCCGGCTATCCCTGCCAAAGTGCTTGAACCCATTGAAGCTGCTAATGAATTTACCGGCGAAGCTTACGGGCGCGCTTTGGCTATTCAAAGCGACGGTAAAATTGTGATGGCCGGTTATGGCTTTAACGGCTTGAATCATGACTTTGTTGCTGCGCGATATCTGACAGATGGAACACCGGATAAATCCTTTGCCGGAGTGGGCAAAGTCTTGACACCCATCGGCCAGGAAAATGATCTGGCCCATGCTATGGCAATTCAACCGGACGGCAAAATTATTCTGGCCGGATTTGTCTGGAATAACAATCACTCTGATTTTGCCCTCATTCGCTATAATTCTGATGGCAGTCTGGATAAGCAATTTAATCGCAAAGGCATTGTAGTGACCGCTGTTGGCGCAGGTAACGATTTTGCGTATGCCGTTGCGGTTCAGCCGGACGGCAAAATTTTGGCGGCAGGGCATAGCGAAAATGAAGGTGATTTTGATTTAGCCGTCGTTCGTTATCATAGTGATGGTAGCCTGGATACTTCTTTTGGGGCAAGCGGAAAAGCTTTTGTCAGTCTGGGCCGCCAGGCCGATATTTGTCAAGCAATAGCGCTCCAACCCGATAGCAAAATTCTGATTGTCGGATATAGCGGCGAAGGATTTGAAAATGATTTTGCCCTGGCGCGACTCAACCCGGATGGCACATTGGACACAACATTCGGCACAGCCGGCAAAGTCATCACCCATATTCGTGATGGTCATAACTGCGCCAACGCCGTCACGCTGCAACCGGACGGCGGAATTATTCTGGCTGGGTTTTCCAGCGCCGAAAGCGGTGTTGACTTTGCGCTTGCCCGTTATACATCAACCGGCCAGTTAGATCAAGCTTTTAATGAAAGCGGAATTGTTATCACCGATATTGGCGGCAAAGCCGATGTTTGCCAGGCGGTTACTCTCCAATCCGACGCCAAAATTGTTGTCGCCGGCCATAGTCAAAGCGGAGATAAATTTGATTTTGCGATGGCTCGCTACAATGCCGATGGCAGCCTGGACGCCAGTTTTTGTCAACAAGGCAAGGCGTTGACGAAAATAAGCAATGGCAACGATCTCGCCTATGCCGCGGCTATTCAACCCGACGGCACGATCGTCACCGGCGGCTATGGCTGGACAGGTCAGTCGAACAATTTCACGCTCAGTCAATATCGCCCCGAACCAGACAATGAGAAACAGGCCGCTCAAACCGCTTCGCTGACCTTGCCGACTTTCACGTATGACTTGGCCTACAATCGGCCCAACCCTTTTAGTGATCAAACAATTATCAGTTTTCAGTTGCCTTCGACGCAACATGTTACTTTAAAGATATTTAACACTGCCGGACAATTGGTTAAAACACTGGCGGATGGTTCGCGGCAAGCCGGTCAATACGCTATGACCTGGAATGGTACCAATGCAGATGGCGCACCGGTTGCCGGCGGTGTCTATTTCTATCGAATCGAGATGTCAGCCAACGCTGGGAAAAGTTATTGCCAGACACGTCGGATGAACTTAATACGATAACTTGCCGCGCAGATTCGACGGATTCACACGGATTTTTATTTCGAGCATGCTTTTTCCCTAAAAGAGCCGCCCATATCCCTGACGTGATGCCCATTCCACAAGAAAGTGAGATATGCGGCAAAACGAAAATTTGAATATAACATATTTATAAATATAATGTTGCGAATTATTTTAAAAATCTACTTTCTTGGGAGAATAAAAAGATGAGTGACGTTAATAAAGCGATTGAGACCCAGCTAAAAAATATTCAGACCAAAACCGGGAAGACGCTGGACGAGTTATACGATATCGTCCGGAACAGCGGCTTGAGCAAGCACGGTGAAATCCGTGAGATGCTTAAACGCGATCTGAATCTCGGATATGGGGATGCCAACACGCTGGTTCATTTCGCATTAAAATCCGATGGCGAACGCGCCGCAGCGGAAAAAGGTCTTGGCGCCAACGAGGTATTGGATGAGATATACTCCGGCGCGAAGGCCGCCCTCCGTCCTATTCATGAAAGCCTGATGACATCAATTAACGGTTTCGGATCTTTTGAGATTGCCCCTAAAAAAGGCTATATCAGCCTGCGGCGGAAGAAGCAGTTTGCCATGATCGGACCAGCCACCAATACCCGCGTGGAAGTTGGCCTAAATATGAAAGGGCTCGACGCCACCAACCGCCTTTTGGCCGAACCACCCGGGAAAATGTGCAATTACAAAGTCAAGTTGACGACTCCCAATGAAGTAGACCCGGAACTTCTCGGTTGGATCAAACACGCTTACGACAGCGCCGCATGAGCCATCCCCGAATAGCTACAAACGTTCACAAATAAAAAATATCGACCTGTGTGGCTGAACACAAGCCTTGCCGCGAAAAGGCGCAATACGCGCAAGATGAAAAACGAATTATGCAATTCGCTGCTTGAAATGTCATCATTCTTTGTGGCGCTTGTGCTTTTTTGTGGCGAGAAGCGTTCAACCACACAAGTCGAAGACATCTTAGTGATACTTTAGAGCCTTTGTGCCTTCGTGGCAATCCTTCCACACAATCCGAGGAGGTTTACAATGAGCGCAACAAAATCTTTTGTCTGCTTTGGCGCCCATCCGGACGACATAGAATTTTCGTGCACCGGCATGGTTGATAAGCTGTTAAAAGAAGGATATAGCGGCTATTTTGTCATTGTGACGAATGGCGAAAACGGATTTAAAAAGTTTGAAGCTACACGAGAGGAGCGCATTGCCGTTCGCAAACGTGAACAACTCCGCGTTGCAGAGGCCATGGGCATCCGCGATGTCCTATTTTTGGACTATCGCGACGGCTTTTTGGAGTACACCGAGGACTTGCGCCGTGATTTGGTCGGCATTCTCAAAAAAATACAACCGGAGATCATTTTCACTTTTGATCCGGGCAATAAAGAATTTAGTAATTTAAATCTGTTTCATCGTGACCATCGCATCGTCGCCGAAGCTGTTTTTGACGCAGTTTTTGCCGCGAAAAACCGCTTTATGTACCCCGAAGACCCGCATGTGGTCAAAAAGATGTTTTTTTTCGGGACAAACAAGCCGAATTTCTTTTTTGACGTATCGGACTTTATGGAACGTAAAATGGAATTGCTGGCATTTCACGAGTCGCAATTTACAGATTTTCCCAAAGTAGCTCAGGCAATTAAAAAGTGGCATGCCAACGCTACCGATGCCTGTGCCTATGCAGAAACCTATCGTGTTCTCGAAGTTATTTTGCTGGCCTAAGAGAGATTCGGAAACTCGTTAGGTCTCTCTTTACCGCCTTATAAATTTACGGCTCCGGCGTTATAATTGACGGCGCCTGCTTTTTTCTAAATAACGAAATGGATGATTTTATTAGGTAGTCGGACAGAATTAATTTGGTATTTTATGTAGCACGATTTGCCCAAATCGTGCCCGAGAATTAGGCAATTCGCGCTACAAGGATTACCGGCTTTATTTTGTCCGACTACTTACACGTCCGGATCAGCCAAATATTTGTGGTTTAATTCAAGGCAACCCGGCCAACGTGATTGGTAGCGCCGTGGCGATTGGACATTAACATTATGGATGAGCGATTAAAAATTCTTTGCGTTGACGACGAGCCGATAGTCCTGGACGGATTGCGCACCCAGGTTTTTCGTAACTTTCGGGAGTACGCCATTGAAGCCGCCGAAAGTGGCGAAGAAGCTATGGAAATTCTGACCGGCTGGTATGAAGACAAGCAGGAAGTTATTGTTGTGCTGGTCGATCACATCATGCCGGGCATAAAGGGCGATGAATTGCTGACCAAAGCGCACGAAATGTTTCCCCGCGCCAAAAAGATTATGCTGACCGGCCAGGCAGACCTGGTTGCGGTCACCAACGCTGTTAATAACGCCGGTCTGTACCGCTATTTAAGCAAGCCGTGGCAGGAAGATGATTTAACGCTGACAATCAAGGAGGCCTTAAAAAGTTACTATCAGTCCGTAGAGTTAGAGCGAAAAAATCAAGAATTAGAGGAGCGTGTCCGCCAACGTACGCAAGAGCTTTCGGAAAAAAATGTAGAACTATCTGAAAAAAATATGCAGCTCATCCAATTAAATCAGGAAAAAAATGAATTTTTAAGCATCGCCGCGCACGATCTGAAAAATCCGTTGTCGATTATCCGCGGTTACGCCGAGTTAATCCACTCTCAGCAAGAGCATTTAAATAAGGAAATGACAACGAATCTGGCGCACCAAATTGATCGCAGCGCACTACGTATGTTCCATCTAATTAAAGACTTGCTCGATGTCAACGCTATCGAATCCGGTAAAATAAACCTAACACCGGAAGAATTTGATCTGCGCATAATCACTTCGGCAGTAGTAGAATCCTACCAAATGAATGCCGCTCCCAAAAGCATCACACTGCATTATCTGATACCGGCCAATTTCGAAGGCATGGTTTACGTTGACCGCCACAAGCTGCATGAGATTTTAGATAACCTTGTCTCCAATGCAATCAAGTACTCACCGCCAAACCGCAATGTGTACGTCCGTTTAAGTACTATTCGCGATTTTTGTCGGTGCGAAATTCAAGACGAAGGTCCCGGATTTAAACCGGAAGACAAAGAAAAGCTATTCCAAAAATTCTCCCGGCTGAGTGCAAAGCCCACCGGAAATGAGCACTCCAGCGGCCTGGGATTATTTATCGTCAAAAAACTGGCCGATGCGATGCAATGTCAAGTTCGATGCGAAGGCGAGCCTGGACTAGGCGCAACGTTTATTCTGGAAGTCCCAACTAAAGCGGCAATTTCAGGACAGCCGTCTCTTGCGGACAAACCCGGTAATACTAAATGAATATAACTATTTTACTCCATCACATCCTCACTCCGACCTAAAAGCGCCAAAACTCAGACGATCCTGCGACATAAAAAAATCTTGCTTTTTGAACGGAAAATTCTAGCTTTCAACCCGCTTATTAAATAAAATTAAGCATTGCAAATTGCTTTTGCGAAGTAGTCTCTGTGCGGGTCAAAATTGTTTTGCTTCATTTCTCGCAACCGGAAAAGCGCTTTTTGCAATGACATTGAAAGCCTAAATTTATTTGACTGACACTTCTGACATCTTGTTATTCAACTTACGCGCTGCAAAGGAGCTCCCATGATTCCATTTTCTGCAATGGTAAAATCAACCGTTTTCCGTAAATTTTTGATGGGTTTGAGCGGCTTACTGCTTTGCGGTTTTGTCGTCATGCACTTGCTGGGTAATCTGACCCTGCTTTTGCCAAACTCTGATCCCTTCAATATGTACGCCCACAAATTAGAAAGCATGGGCCCGTTGCTTTATGTGGCCGAAATCGGGTTAATTGTCCTGTTTATGATGCATATCGGTATCGGCATCGGTATCCAACTGGAAAAAAAGCAGGCCCGGCCCAATGATTATCAGGTCAAAGGCGACGCCGGCGGACCCAGCCACAAATCGGTATTCTCCAAAAATATGATCATCACCGGCATGCTGTTGGCTGTTTTTGTCATCGCCCACCAATTCCATTTTAAATTTGCCCCTTCGCAAATGACAGCGCTGGCTTCGGGTGAGTCCGTCCGCGATTTGTACAATGTTGTTATAACTTTTTTCCAAAACCCACTGCACGTCGGCGGCTATGTACTTATGATGTTGGCGCTAGGGTCGCATTTGCGGCATGGCTTTTGGAGCGCTTTTCAGTCGTTGGGGGCCAGCCATCCCCGCTACTCACCGCTGATTCATTCCTTTGGAATTTTGTTCGCAGTCGCGATGGCCGTCGGATTTATTATCTTGCCGATCTGGATTTTTGTTAACGCTTAGTGCGAAGGAGTCCGTATGGTTGTTGAAGCCACCCCTCTTGTGACTGAAACGTCTCGCAATCATTTGATGTTTCGATATTTACGGGGTCAACTGCTCCAGCCGATCTCTAACAACGATTTTTTTGATTATTGCCAACAACATCGTGACTGGCAAATCGAACGTTCAAAACTTGGGGAGATTATCTTTATGGCGCCAGCGGGTGGAGATTCCGGAAGCAAAAATCTTAGTTTAGAAAGTATGTTATGGACGTGGGCTCAGCGTGACAAAAGTGGCGTAGCGTTTGATTCTTCAACCGGTTTTACCCTGCCGAATGGTGCGGTGCGCTCGCCCGATGCCGCCTGGGTGCGGCGCGAGCGACTGACGCAGTTGACACCGGAGCAAAAACGAAAGTTCTTGCCGCTGTGCCCGGATTTTGTGATTGAATTGCGCTCGCCTTCCGATAAACTGACGGATTTACAGGAAAAAATGGCGGAGTACCTGGAAAACGGGCTACAGTTAGGCTGGCTAATTGACCCGGACGAAAAGAAAGTCTATGTTTATCGTCCAAGCACGGCTGTTGAATGTCTCGAAAATGCCATGGAAATTTCCGGCGAGCCGGTTTTGCCCGGTTTCATGCTTGATCTGGAAATTATATGGCAGCCGGCATTCTAACGGCAACCCATTCGAATGACGCTAATTCTAATCACAAAGGAATTCGATGTCAAATCTGAACAATCTGACCCAAAATTTTACCACACTCACAAAAACATTCAATAAAGACTTGCGTTCGCTCCCGACGATGCAAGCCGCCTCACAATCCTGCGTCGAAACATTGTATCAGGAATTTAAGGAATCACTTGTTCTGGTTCGGTTGTACTCGACCCTGCCTTACGGGCAATTGCCGCAGGCCGAGCAAAAATTTGGCCTTCGGATTGCCGAAGCCAATAGCGTGCGACCCCAATTAACAGATAAAACGATCACCCTGACTTTACTCGGAACGGCAGGCGTTCGTCCCGCTTGGAATGATCGGCTCAAATCGCAGGGCCATCTGGCCATTCCACTGATTTCCGCAAAATTTGTCCAAACTCTGCCGATGATCGCCCGGCTGATGAGCGACATGGGCATTGGCCTGGCCTGGCTGGATAGCCAGAATATGGATGTGGTTGTCGATAAACTGGGCAAGATCGCGGGCATTTTCTATGTCGCGGATGCTGCCACCACGGTGGATCATCTCAACCGAAAAATTGTGCCGGCTCAGGATTTTGTGACGGCCAACAGAATCAAGACCGTATTTGGCGTGGGCGGCTGTTATACAAATGGCCTGTTTATGAGTCTCATTTTCTTCACCCGGGATATGGTGACCAAAGAAAAGGTCACGGAATTCATGCAGCTATTCACAAATATTAAGATGAACATGGCCCATTTTGTCTCGGCGGGACGGGTGTTTTAGCGGGTTTTGTCGTCTCTGGCGCTTGGACTCAACAGGAAAATTTATGCCGACTAAAGCAATCACCCAAAAGCAAATTTTATCCGAACTCAAACAGCTTGAGCCGGCGCGTTGGCCGGAAGTGCTGGATTTTATCGCCTTTATGCGACAACGCGCTGCATTCACGCCAAAGCAGGCTGTGCCTATTTCGCAGCATTACGAAAGATAGAATCCGATATTTTATGCATAGACCAAGATTTTGATTGTTGCTGAGGCAAAGCAAAGGTATCCGAAAATTGAGGTATTCGATGAAAACCAAACTAAGAAAAGCCCTGGACTGGTATATCAAAAACCAGGTCGAATTGGTTGAAAAATATGAAGGAAAGTTTGTTGTTATCAAGGACGACCAACTCCTTGGCATTTACGACAACGAACTGACGGCCTTTGAAACCACACGCAAAGAGCATGCGCCCGGCTCGTTTATCGTCAAAAAATGCGAGGCCGGCCGGGAAAGCTATGTCCAGAAATTCCATTCGCGGGTCGCTTTTCAAGGGGCAGCGGCGGCATGACGCGGGCTTTTACGACCTTTTTCAAAGGCTATTCCAATGTTTTGTATAACAATGTCGGCATTAGTCGCGCCTTCGATACGGATATTGACGCCATGGCAAAAAATAAGGTGCTGGTTTTCGGAAATACGTGATCTATCGCTAAAATAAAGAGATTCAACTGGAGGAGTTTTCCATGGAGTTAAAGTCGAACATCCCGGTCGGCCCCATTCAAACCGGGTGGGCTGAATCGTTAGTCGCCGTATACGAAGGCGGGTTTCTCCGCCCGCTAAAGCCGCTGAATTTGCCGGAACGACAAACCGTTTATCTGCAAATTGTGGCAAGCCCGGCAGAGAATCAACTGGATCAAATGCTGCAATTTCTGGCGAAAACAGGCGCGATCACCTTGCCGTCCACACAAACGGCAATTCAGCAACCTTCCTTATCCGAACGACAGGAATTGGCTGCCCGGATTGGTCGGGCCGTTACGAAGCCGCTGTCGCAAATCATTATTGAAGATCGGGGCGCGTGGTGAACTGCTACTTTTTTGATACCAGCGCGTTGATCAAGCGTTATGTCGTTGAAATTGGTTCAGCTTGGGCGCAGACATTGGCAGACCCGGCGCAAAATCACAAACTGTTTGTCTCCAGAATAACCTGGGTGGAAGTCATCAGCGGCCTGACCCGGTTGCATCGTGAAGGCAAAATGAATGCTGCAGATTTTGCGGCGACACTGCAAAATTTTCGTTATGACTGGGAGACGCAGTATCAAATTGTTGAGATTGATCCACCGTTTGTAGAAGCCGCCGGACTGCTCATTCAAAAACATTTTCTGCGGGCATATGACAGCATTCAATTGGCCGCGGCAATGAAATTGCTTGGTTTGTTGTCAAGCATCACGCTCAACTTTACCTTCATTTCGGCTGATGATCGCTTGTTGATTGCAGCTCAAGCTGAAGGAATGACTATCGAAAATCCCAATAATCATCCGTAAATGCTCGTATTATCGGAGGAACCATGCCACTCGATTCAAAAGTCCCGGCCGGCCCCATTCAAACCAAGTGGGATCAGCACAAGTTCAACATGAAGTTGGTCAACCCGGCCAACAAGCGCAAATACACCCTGATCGTCGTCGGCACCGGTTTGGCCGGCGGCTCGGCGGCGGCCACATTGGGCGAATTGGGCTACAACGTGCTCAATTTTTGCATCCAGGACTCGCCGCGGCGGGCGCACAGCATTGCCGCGCAGGGCGGCATCAACGCGGCCAAGAACTATCCCAACGACGGCGACAGCGTCTGGCGGCTGTTCTATGACACGGTCAAGGGGGGAGACTACCGCGCCCGCGAGGCCAACGTCTACCGTTTGGCGCAAGTCAGCGCCAATATTATCGATCAATGCGTGGCTCAGGGCGTGCCTTTTGCCCGCGAATATGGTGGCACGCTGGCCAACCGCTCCTTTGGCGGGGCGCAGGTGTCGCGCACGTTTTACGCCCGCGGCCAAACCGGGCAGCAACTGCTGCTCGGCGCGTACAGCTCGCTGATGCGGCAAGTCGAAAAAGGCAGCGTCAAAATGTTTGCCCGGCGGGAAATGCTGGATTTGGTGATTGTTGACGGCAAGGCGCGCGGCATCATCGTGCGCGATCTGACCACCGGCAAGGTCGAATCCTACGCCGGCGACGCGGTGTTGCTCTGCACCGGCGGCTACGGCAACGTGTTCTATCTGTCCACCAACGCCGTCAATTCCAACGTGACCGCCTCGTGGCGCTGTCACAAGCGCGGCGCATATTTCGGTAATCCGTGCTACACCCAAATCCACCCGACCTGCATTCCGGTCTCCGGCGATTATCAATCCAAATTGACGTTGATGAGCGAGGGTTTGCGCAACGACGGCCGCGTCTGGGTGCCCAAGAAGAAGGGCGATACCCGTTCGCCGGAGCAAATCCCGGAAGACGAGCGCGACTATTATCTGGAGCGCAAATATCCCAGCTTCGGCAATCTCGTGCCGCGCGACGTGGCCTCGCGCAACGCCAAATTTGTGTGCGACGAGGGCCGCGGCGTCAGCGAAACCGGTCTGGCCGTCTACCTGGATTTTGCCGACGCCATCAAGCGCCTGGGCGAACCGGTTGTGCGTGACAAATACGGCAACTTGTTCGACATGTACGATCGCATTTCCGGCGACAACCCCTACAAAGTCCCCATGCGCATTTATCCGGCTGTGCATTACACCATGGGCGGCCTGTGGGTGGACTACAACTTGATGAGCACGATTCCCGGCCTGCATGTGTTGGGCGAGGCTAACTTTTCTGACCATGGCGCCAATCGGCTCGGCGCAAGCGCGCTGATGCAAGGTCTGGCCGACGGCTATTTTGTCATCCCGTATACGATTGGCCATTATCTGGCTTCCTCGGACGTGCTGAGCCAAAAAGTCACGACTAATCATCCCGAATTCAAAAAATCCGAGCAGGAAGTGACTGACGCCACAAATAAGCTGCTGGGCATCAACGGCACACGGACGGTCAAAGAGTTTCACCGCGAATTGGGCCGGATTATGTGGGATTATGTGGGCATGTCGCGCACCGCCGACGGCCTGAAGAAAGCGCTGGTGGAAATCCCCAAACTGCGCGAAGATTTCTGGAAAAATGTCAAAGTCAGCGGCAGCTATGATTGTCTCAACAAAGATTTGGAATTTGCCGGGCGGGTGGCCGACTTTTTGGAACTGGGCGAGTTGATGGCCTTGGATGCCTTGCAGCGCAACGAATCCTGCGGCGGCCACTTCCGCGAAGAATATCAAATCGACGGTGAAGCCAAGCGCGATGACGACAACTTTCGCTACGTGGCGGCCTGGGGCTATACCGGCGATCCGAGCAAGCCGACGCTGGAAAAAGAACCGCTGGAGTTTGAGAATGTGAAGCTGACGCAGCGGAGCTATAAGTAAGCGATGAAGCTTAATTCCCGACATACAAAGACGCTCGAAAAGTTGTATGAAAAACCGACGCGTGCGGACATTAAATGGGCAGATATTATTGCCTTGCTTAAGGCGTGTGGCGCACGAATTTTACCGGGTCAGGGTTCGCGAGTTTGCATCAAGTTAGGTAATCAGCGAGCGGTGTTTCATGCGCCTCATCCGCGTAAAGAAACGGTCAAAGGCGCGGCTGAAGATGTTCGCGAATTTTTACGACGTGAAGGAATCAAGCCATGAAGAAGCAGAATTTGTTATCCTACAAAGGATATATTGGTCAAATTGCGTTTGACGCCGAAGCCAAAGTTTTTTATGGCCGTGTTATTAATACCCGTGATACGATCACCTTCCAATCGGATAATGCCAAAGAATTGGAAGCCGAATTTCATGTGTCGGTGGAGACCTATCTGACATTTTGCAAAGAATTGGGTGAGACGCCGGAAAAACCGTATTCAGGAAAATTTGTCTTGAAACTCCCGGCCGAGCAACATCGTGAAGTCTCGCTTGCGGCGCAATTAGCAAATAAAAGCTTAACCGCTTGGATTGCGGAACATTTAGTCGAAAGCGCTAAGGCTGAATTGCGACAATACCAGTAATTACTGTCTACGAGCCCGACTCAAATGTATGGCTCGGCAGCCGAATTCTGATTTTCAAAGGCGGTGCACAATGACTTTACGAGTTTATACTGTTTTCGCATCTCCTCAAAAAGTGCGGGAGAGATGCTATCTTTCGAGCACAACTGCTTGATCTGGTGTGGTTTCGTTCCAAAAGATAGCATCTCGTACCCTTAGATTATTGAGCGGATACCTGTTTTTCATACGTCGCATAACCCGGAAAAGTCAAAAAGCTTCATATCCAAAAAAGACGACTTGAGGGGTTTCCAAAACCCGTCAGATCGAAGTTCATACAGCCAGGCAACCTATTGCCTATCCACCTAACGAGAGCTTCCATGTATAGCTTTGTCGCGTTTGATCTGGAAACAACCGGCCGTAATCCGGCTGAGAACCGCATTATCGAAATTGGCGCCGTTAAAGTCATTGACGGCCGGATTGTGGAAGAATTTGACCGGCTGGTGGATCCGCAAACCTCCATCCCGTATCAGATTACCCAATTAACCGGCATCAGCAAGGCCGATGTGGCCGGCGCCGAATTAATCGACGAGGTGCTGCCCGAATTTTTAGATTTTATCGGCGACTTGCCGCTGGTGGCCCATAATGCCCCGTTTGATGTCGGATTTTTGGAACAGGTCATCAAGCGTTCCCCGCATTCGCGCCCGCTGAAAAACAAAGTCTACGATACTTTTGAATTGTCCAAAATTGTGTTGCCGCGCGCCCGTTATCACCGACTTTCGGCCTTGCTGGCCTGCTGTAACTTAAATCTGGAAGACGCACATCAGGCTTTTGACGACGCGCGCGGGGCGGCGCAGCTTTTCCTGGCTCTGTTGGAAGGCCTGGAAAGCTTTGATTTGCCCATGTTGGAGGACATCGAACGGCTGGTGCAATATATGGACTGGCCGTATGAAGACCTCCTGCCGACCATTAAAGCCAACGTCGTCAAACGGGCGTTGGAGCGCAAGATCGGTCAGCGCGGCTATAACAAGGAGCACTTGATCGAAGCCGGCAATGTGATCGGTCAGGGCAGTTGCCTCCCGCCCGAAACCCACAAACCCATTACATCGGAACTCGTTGCCCCGGCGCTGAACCGGTTGAGCGAGGTGATGTCCGGCTACGAAGACCGTCCGCAGCAGCGGCAGATGTGCATGGCCGTGGGCGCAGCCTATGCCCGCAACAACTTTGCCGTCATCGAAGCCGGTACCGGCACCGGCAAATCCATCGCCTACCTGATTCCTGCGGTTTTGAACAGCATCCAAAACGGGGAACGCACGGTCATTTCCACCAACACCAAAAATCTGCAAGAACAGCTTTTTTATCACGATATTCCGCTTTTGATCGACCCGCTTGGGCTCAAATTCAAAGCCGTGTTGTTGAAAGGCCGCAGCAACTATATCTGCCCGCGCCGTTTTCAAGACGTGCTGAATAACCCCGACGTGGAATTGACGCCGGAAGAGCGCATCCACATCCTGCCCCTGGTGCCCTGGATCAAGCAGACCGAAAGCGGCGACATTGCCGAATGCAACGGCTATAAAAGTCAAAACAGCCCGTCACTATGGAATAAAATTAGCGCTGATCAAGGCAATTGCACCGGTCAGGAATGCGCCCGTTTTCAGGAAAACGGCTGCTTTTTGCACCGCGTCCGGCGGCAGGCGCAGGATGCCCATTTGCTGGTGGTCAACCACTCGCTGCTGTTCTCCGATGTGCAGGCCGAGAATCAAATTATCGGATTTTATGACCGGCTGGTGATTGACGAGGCCCATAATCTGGAACGTGTGGCAACCGAATATCTTGGACAAACCTTGTCGGTGTGGCTATTTCGTGCCGTTACCCATCGCCTGTTTCACCGCTCGAATCAGGGCGAAACCGGGCATTTATTGAAGATGCGCCAACTCATCGGCGTTTCGCAAACGGACTTGGCCTGGAAAGGCCGGGTGCAGGATCAAATCACCGGCTTGATGGCTGAGGCTCAGAATCTGTGGGAACGCGTGCATCAATACTTTAAATACCTGACCGATTATATCCGGCAGCTCAGCGCCAACAAGCCCTTTACCGACGCGCCAAAAATACGGTTAAAACCGGGCGACCGCGCTTATTTTGATCTGACGGACATGACCGCCGATCTTAAACTTAGCACGGATGCCGTGCGACGCTTGATCGTATCACTCAAAACAACACTGGAAGATGCCGATGGTTCACGGGTGCCCGGCTATGAAAGCATCAAACAGGAGCTTAGCGGTCGGCTAATTGACGCACAAGCTGTAATGGACACGATCGACTTTTTTCTGACCCCGAATCATGAAACGCAAGTATATTGGCTGGAAGGCCCGAAGCGCTGGGAATCCTACGATACCCGCTGGCGGAGCGCCCCGCTGGAAGTGGCAACCCTGCTTAAAGATCAGCTTTACACCGGCAAAAAGACGGTCATCTTTGCTTCGGCCACGCTGACGGTTGGCGACTCGTTTGCGTTTTTTAATTCACGGAATGGTGTTTCGCTTTTGCCGGCCGAGCGTGTCATAGCGCGTCAGGTTGGCTCGCCGTTCAACTATGATCAGCAGGTTTTAATCGTTGCGGCCTCCTATCTGCCCGATCCCAAAAGCACCCAATTTACCGAAGCAGTGGCCAACATGCTAAAGAGCGCCTGCTTTCTGACCCGGCGCGGGACGCTGGTTTTATTTACCGCTTATGGTATGATGAACAAGACCTATCAGTTGGTGCGCGACGACTTTGAAACCCACCAATTGATGCTGATGGCCCAGGGCCAGGACGGCTCGCGTTCCAATCTGCTGAATCGCTTTAAAGATGAGCGGGCTTCCGTTTTGTTCGGCACGGACAGTTTTTGGGAAGGCGTGGATGTGCCGGGCGATTCACTGGAAATTCTGGCGGTGGTCAAGCTGCCCTTTTTAGTGCCGGACGAGCCGTTGGTCGAAGCGCAGTTGGAGGCGTTGGTCAAGCGCGGCATCAACTCGTTTGAGCATTATATGCTGCCCAAAGCCGTGCTCAAATTCCGACAGGGCTTTGGCCGCCTGATCCGGCGCAAAGACGACATTGGCGTGATGATCGTCGCCGATCCGCGGGTTGTGCATACCCGCTATGGTGAGGTTTTTATGAAATCGCTGCCGACCGGCTATCGCAATGCGCGCAATGAGCAGGAACTGTTGACGCTGATTCGGGACTTTTTCCAAGCGAAATCGGCAGACCAAAAAAAATCAGGACTCGCCACAAAGGCTCAAAAGCACTAAGTTTCACGAAATTGAAAATGCGCCGATTATGCGCGACAATATGGTAAATCTAAGCGAGACTCTATTTTTATCCAGTGCATCCTGTTCATCCATGTAAATAGTAAATGAACAGTTATGCCAGGCCGGTGTAGCCTATTTTGTTTCTGTATTTTATGATTCTTAGCGTCTTTGGGCCTTTGTGGCTAATGGGTAAACAAGAAGGAGTGTATAATGGGTAAACCGGTCAAAGTCACCATGGAAAATCTGGAAAGAGAAGCCAAAAAAGCGGCAGCGGCCATCCTCGACTTTAGCTCGATCGGCTGCAGTCCCTGTAAGAAGTATGAGCCTATTTTTGATGAATTAGCCGGCGAATATGACGGACGCGCCTTTGTCGGCAAAGTGGATATCAGCACCCAACCCGCTGTGGCCCAGGCTTTTGGCGTGATGAGCGTGCCGACTATTCTGTTTCTGAAAAATGGAGAGATTAGTGAGCGTATTGTCGGAGTCGTTCCCAAAAAACAACTAACGGATAAGTTAGACAAACTGCTGATTTAAGTGAACTGCATGACATCTGCTATTACGCATACAACATGGCCATATCCGCTTAGCCGCATAGGAATTATTGGTGGCGGCCAATTGGCGCGAATGATGGCCCTGGCCGGTCAGCGGCTTGGTTTTCGGATCAACATCCTGGAAGCCACCGCCGATTGCCCGGCGGCGCCTGTAGCGCATCATCTGATCATCGGCAGCCTGACCGACGCGGAAAAAATTAATGCCTTAGCCGACTGCAGCGACGTGCTCACCTACGACATCGAGCATATCAACACGGATGCGCTGCTTGTTTTACAAGCGCTTGGTCATCGCATTCACCCGTCGCCGCAAGTGCTGGCGGTTATTCAGGACAAGTTGCGCCAAAAACACATATTGGCCGCGCACGGTTTGCCGTTGGCGAGCTTTGAAGCTGTAGACGGAAATCTGGAAGAAGTTGTCGGGCGGTTGGGTTACCCGCTGGTGCAGAAAGCGCGTCGCGGCGGCTACGATGGGCGTGGCGTGGCGGTCTTGCACAGCAGGGCTGATGCCGCTAAAGCCTTGCAAGTCGCATCCTATGCCGAGGCTTATGTCGATTTTGAAAAAGAATTGGCGGTGATGGTAGCTCGTAATGTAAGCGGCCAAACCGCCGTCTATCCGGTTGTGGAAATGGCTTTTGATACCCGCGCCAATATCTGTGATCGTGTAATTGCGCCGGCCCGAATTTCGGCGTCAATAGCCGAACAGGCCCAGGCCATTGCCAAAAGCGCGGTCGAAGCGCTGGAGGGCGTGGGTATTTTTGGCGTGGAACTGTTTTTGACGCGGGAACAACGAATCCTGATTAACGAAATTGCGCCGCGGCCACATAATTCCGGTCACTACACCATCGAAGCCTGCGTGACGAGCCAGTTTGAGCAGCACTTGCGGGCTATTACCGATTTGCCATTGGGATCGACCGCGCAACTGCAACCGGCGGTAATGATCAACTTATTGGGTGAACCGGGCCAGGCCGGGCCACCCGCTGTGGAAAATCTGGCCAAAGCGTTAGCCGTGCCCGGCTTGTCCTTTCATCTATACGGCAAAGCGGAAACACGGCCCTTCCGCAAAATGGGTCACCTCACCATCCTGCACCCGAACATCGAAACCGCGTTAACTCACGCCGACGCGGTGCAGTCCTATCTAAAAATAACTTCCCGTTTGTTAGCCTGACAATCAATAAAGCAGTTCTATTTAATTAATGTTCTGAGAATCCAACCATGAGGAGTCGTATTATGAAAAAGAGTTTCATTTTTATGTTGACGTTATCTATCCTGATTTTGGCTTCAGGTTGTTCCGACGATAACGGAGATGATGTCAAAGCCGGGCAAGTTCAGGTTCGACTGCTGGATTTGTCTTCGCGGCGAGTTACGGCGTCTGCTACGTCGGTTATGACTTATGCCGGCGTTGTTGTGGCCATTCAGCGGATTGAAATCAAGGGCGATAACGGCCTGGAAATTTTGCATGACTATAGCGCCTCGCCGCGGGCGATTGATTTAGTTACCCTTGGCGATGCGGGTCTGACGCTGTTTAATGATGACAGTGTGGCGGTCAGAACATACAAAGAAGTTCGGTTGATTCTCAGTGCGCCGGAAGAAGGCCAGGGCGCGCCGACAAACCCCGCCTCGTATGTGACGCTTCCTGGCGATAGCGTCCGATATGCGCTTTTTGTGCCCAGCGGCGCGCAGACCGGGTTAAAGATCAATTTGCAACCGAATTTGATTATCCAGCCCGGTAAAGAGTTTGAAATCAAGCTGGATTTTAATTCGGAAAATTCGATCCATAAAACCGGCGGGAATAATGGTCGTTATATTGTCCAACCCACTGCCATTATGGCAACGGTGGAGGAATTGGGCGGTTGATACTCTTTCCGCAAGATAGCGCACAGCTATCATGTTAAGAACCTTGCGAAGCTTGCGAACTTCGCAAGGTTTGGTTTTACTGGAACGGAGCAAGCGCGTCAACTTATTTAGGCATCCCGGCCATAAAATCCGTCTTTTTGTAACTGGCCGGCGGTTGAAAATCTGACTCATTCAGCGCTTTCTTATCGACTTTGGTGATTTCCATTTCCTCAGTAACCTTGCCATCCGCGTAATGGATGGTTTTCATGGGCACACCCTTAATTTCAGTCAAAGCGGTGTATTGCAAATCCTGCGGTTCGTGGCCAAATTGCTTGGCCATACTGCGCATGGTCTTTTCCATCTCGGCAAATTGTTGATAAACATCGGCAAATTCCGGCGAAATCCATAATTCCGTCTTTTCCTTGCCGCTTGTGGCAATCCATTCCTCGCACTTATAGCCGGCGACCATCATTGTCTTGCCTGTCTTTTTGACATCCGGTTTGGCGGTCGGAGCGGGCTTGGGCTTTGCCTGGTTTTGAAATTCTTTGGGAATATTGGCCATAACGCTTTGCATCATTTTTTCCAATTCGGCCTTTGTTATTTCGGTGTACGTCTTTTTTGGATGCTCAACCAGCGTTATTTTTTCTTGCTTAATAATGGCCTCAGGATTATCCTTATCGGTGTCGACAACTTTGACCATGCCGCTTTTCAGATAAATGTTCATCGTGCTGACTTCTTTTTCCGGTTGTTGGGCGGCATCTTTTGCGCCGGGCATGCTTTTTTGAATCATTGCGCGCTGCTCCGGGGTCAGGTTTGCCATTTGGCCCTCCATCATTTTCATGGCGTCCTGCATCTGGGCTTGTTGGGCCTGATCCATGCCGGGAATGGCCGAACCGCTGTGCCGGGTTGTCTGCATTGTCAAAATGCCTTCAAAAGCATGAGCCTGAGCGGCAACCGACAGTAACAACGCCGTTAAAATCAGGCGCAGGGTTTGAATCTTCATAAATAAGTTCCTTTCCTTGAAAAAGGGTTTTATAATGCAGGTTTTCCAACGCGTACTCACGCCTGGGTCACCTGAGAGTAAAGTTGCGAAGACTCATTAAGATTCTCTTTTTTCAACAAAAGTCAATACCATCTTAATTTGGCAGCGTAACCATAATTGCTCAAAAAGTAGCTGCGGATCAAACCTTGCGAAGGCTTTGGTGCACAATGCCACAAGTTTTGCGGTGAAGCCTTCGCAAGGTTGCCCACAGTTTTTGAGCAATTACACGTAACCCACTGCAGCAGAACGAAGAGCATAATCCTGGTTATAAAAATCATTAACAGAAATAGTTTTTTGTGTTTTAGCACCCTATTTTCGCGTATTTTAATCGGCCTTCTGCTTCACAAAAAATTTGATTTGTAATGCGAATTTTTTTGTCTGTCTGGCAGATATAATTAAAGAGGAGTTCTGATGTTCAAAAAAATTTTGATCGCCAATCGGGGTGAAATCGCAGTGCGAGTGATGCAAGCCTGTCAGGAAATGGGTATTCAAACTGTGGCGGTATACTCAGAAGCGGATAACTTTAGTCTGCATGTGCAGCGGGCAGACGAGGCCTATTGCATTGGCCCGGCGCCGGCGTTAGAGAGCTATCTCAATCATGAAGCCATTATTCGAGTTGCCAGGCAGTGTCAGGCCGAGGCGATTCATCCCGGCTATGGTTTTTTGTCGGAGAATGCAGATTTTTGCCAGGCCTGCTTAGATGCGGGTCTGGTTTTCATCGGCCCATCACCGGAGTCAATCCGTCAGATGGGCAATAAGCGCTCGGCCAAGGCTTTGATGGAAGCTGCCGGTGTGCCGGTCGTGCCGGGCTATTATGGGCAGGATCAAAGCGCAGCAATGTTTATTGAAACTGCCAATGCCATTGGCTATCCGGTGTTGATCAAAGCTGCCGCCGGCGGTGGCGGCAAGGGCATGCGCATCGTGCGGCAGGAGGCTGAAATGCCCGCAGCGATTGACGGGGCCAAACGTGAGGCTAAATCGGCTTTTAAAGATGATACGGTGTTTATTGAAAAATACATTCAAAACCCGCGGCACATCGAATTTCAAGTTCTGGCCGACAGTTTTGGTCATACTCTGCATCTACATGAACGAGAATGTTCTATTCAGCGCCGTCATCAAAAAGTGCTGGAAGAAGCGCCTTCGACTGTTCTAACGCAGGAGCTGCGCCGCAAGATGGGTGAAATTGCCGTGCGCGCCGCCAAAGCCGTCAACTATACTAACGCAGGGACTATTGAATTTATTTTTGACGACCAGACGCATTCTTACTATTTTTTGGAAATGAATACGCGGTTGCAAGTTGAGCACAGTGTAACGGAAATGACCACCGGTCTTGATCTGGTACACTGGCAGATTCGCATTGCCGCCGGCCAAAGATTACCCTACGCCCAAGCCGTTATCCCGCAGCATGGTCATTCCATCGAGGTGCGGATTTATGCAGAAGACCCGGCTAACAACTTTCTGCCCCAAACCGGCATTATTCAAGTGCTGGAGCCGCCGGATGGCCCGCATATTCGCAATGATTTAGGCATTCATGCTAACAGTGAAATCAGTGTGTATTATGACCCGTTGCTGGCCAAATTGACGGTCTATGCCACGACGCGTCTTGACGCGATTCGCCGCCTTAGTTGGGCTTTAAGCAACTATTCAATTCTTGGTTTGCGCCATAACATGAATTTTTTGCGGGATGTGCTGGTTCATCCGATCTTTCTGGAAGGGCGGGCAACAACGCATTTTATTGAACAGCACATGGCCGATTGGCACGAAAGTCAGTCGGAAATTTCCGACGAAGTTCTTATCTGCGCGGCGGCTATAGAATTGCAACAACGGGAATCTGCTTTGCCGTATCATATTGACACGGCTAAAGATAGCGATTTTTATAGTCCGTGGCAAAAGAATGGTGGCTGGCGGAATTAATTGCAAGATAGCAAATGTTTTAGCGGCGGTTTATCAAACATTTCAAAGCGGTTTATTATGATGCGCAATCACGGCAAAACAGTTTTTAAAAGACTTGTCCCGACCTGGTTTAGACGGGTGATGGGAACAGTCGTGTTTACTGCACTCATATTAGTTGTTTTTTGTAACATCTGGGTTGTGCAAGAGACTGAGCCGCAAGTTTATGATAGTTTGCAGGCGATTCCGGCCAACAATGTGGGCATCATTCTTGGCACCAGCCGCCGGCTTTCGACGACACATCTCAATCCCTATTTTGACAATCGAATTTTAGCGGCCATTGATTTGTACAAATCCGGCAAGATCAAGCATATTTTGGTCAGTGGCGATAATCAGTATCGTTCTTACAATGAACCAATCGAAATGAAAAAAGCGCTCAACGCGCTGGGCTTGCCTGACAGCGTTATGACGTTGGACTATGCCGGCTTTCGCACTTTGGATTCAATTGCACGGTCCAAGCTCGTGTTTGGTCAGAATAAAATCACAGTCATTTCCCAAAAATTTCATAACTATCGGGCTATTTTCATCTGCAATTTTTATGGGATTGACGCTGTGGCCTACTGTGCTCAGGACGTAACGGCCGACCAATCTTCCGGGGTTTTCAAAGTGTATGCGCGGGAAATATTGGCGCGGGTGCGGGCGGTACTGGATCTGTATTTTATCAATACGCAGCCAAAGTTTTTGGGCGAGCCGATTGAAATTGAAGTAGATGGCGCAGGTTGAGCCCATCCTTGCGAAATTTTAAGATTTTTGCAATTCGGAAGTGTAACCTTCGCATGGGTAATCACCGCTTTTTGTTAGCCACCCATCCCAGCAGTTAATAATCGCTATAGTTTGTAGATTTTTTGGCGGTTTTCAGCTATATTTTTAAAAGCGTTACGCGCATCAAAAATAAGCCGGGCGTGACGGGCAATGACTTCCTTATCGTAGCTTGAATGCGCCGTTGTAACAATCAGGCAATCAAAACTTTTGAGATCTTCTTCACTCAGCGAAGTTGACAAAAGCTCATGCCCGTTTTCCAGTTTCAAAGTTGGAACATACGGATCATTATAGGCAACCGCTGCGCCCTTTTCTAACAACAGATTGATGATGTCCAATGCCGGCGATTCCCGATAATCATTAATGTCACTCTTGTACGCGACGCCAAGAACTAAAATACGCGAGCCTTTGATCGGCTTGGTATGTTCATTTAACATATCGCTGACCCGGTGAACGACATAAAGAGGCATATTCGAATTAATGTCCCCGGCTAATTCAATAAAACGCGCAAAATAATTGAGTGTTTTTAGCTTCCAGGACAAATAAAACGGATCGATTGGAATGCAATGTCCGCCCAGTCCCGGACCCGGGTAAAACGGCATAAAGCCAAATGGCTTTGTCGCGGCGGCGTCTATAACTTCCCAGACATCAATTTTAAGCCGGTCACACATGAGGGCAATTTCATTAACCAAACCAATATTGACGCTGCGGAACGTATTTTCCAGCAGTTTAACCATCTCAGCAGCCCGGCTGGTCGAAACTGCAATCACTTTTTCAATGGATTGTTCATAAAAAAGCTGCGCAATCACCGTGCAATTATGCGTAATTCCGCCTACAATCTTGGGCGTGTTATGGGTAGCAAAATTTTGATTGCCCGGATCAACTCGCTCCGGTGAGAAGGCCAGAAAAAAATCCTGACCGACTTTCAAACCCGTTTCTTCCAGCATAGGCAGAATCAGCTCTTCGGTTGTGCCCGGGTAAGTCGTGCTTTCAAGGACAATCAACTGACCCGGCTTTAAAAACTTTTTAACGCCTTCCACGGCGCTTAAAATATAGGAAACATCCGGGTCTTTGGTCTTATTGAGTGGAGTTGGGACACATATTACAGCGACATCCACTGTTGCTAATGCCGCATAATCGGCGGTTGCTTTAAAGCGACCGCTATGAATAGCCTCTGCAACCTGAGCGTTACTGATGTCGGTAATATCGGATTTGCCCTGACTGATATGCGCTATTTTTTTCGGATTAATATCAATTCCGACGACTTGAAAGCCGGCTTTTAAAAACACCAGCGACAGTGGAAGGCCTACATAGCCCAAACCAACTACGGCCAAGGTGGCCTGTTGGTCTTTTATTTTTTGCTCTAACATCTCATAGGTTTTCAACATTTTTGCAAATCCTTTTAATCAATATACAACAATTTTTGGATGAATAAATTGGTAGTACAACTCAACAACTCAATAGTAATGCTTGAAAACGACCGTCATTGCAAACCGCCATTGGAAGCAATCTTGCGGAATAAAGCCGGGGCAGCCTTGCTTCGTCCCTCGCAATCGCAAAGGAAACGCTCCTTGCAGTGGCAGTCGTTGCAGCATTACCTGTTGATCACCATCAATAAATTAATTAAGAGTTATGAAAATAGATTGTACTACATACTGAAGTCAAGGCAATTTTTACGTACTTTTTTCTTGACGGCCTTTTTCTTTTATGTTACATTCGCAACCCTGTAAAATTGATTTAGATTTTCTGTGCCAATTCGTTGGCAGACGCATCGGCACGTTGGGTCACAAATGTAGTAACTGCGGCATTTAAACGACGATAAATCCGGTATTTATCTGCCATCTTGCAGTTAGACAAACAGCAAAATTAGAATTTCTGGATGGAAGTCGCGGTAGTTCTTACCGCCTGTTTTACATAGGATAACATCAAAAATTAATACCTAAGTTGAGCGGTTGTTTTCTCGAAAAGTGCATCAAACCCTTATGGGCATTGGTTTTTACGAAAAAAGAATTTTCACTTAATGAGTGAAAACCGCTTTATCCGCAAAAGTAGACGCTATGCGGGTTTAAGATGGATTCTGGTAAAACAACCGCTCAACTTAAGTAATAAGTTTTTTTTCTTGACGCCTTAAGTTTGAACTGCTACAATTTTCTTGAGTTTGAAGACCAAGTTAAGTTGCGTATTATATTTATGAACATTTAAATGGAGGTGGTTCTATGCCGTCTTGTCCAAATTGCCATTGGGAATATGTGGATGGAACAGAAAATTGCAGTGATTGCGGAGCAGAATTGGTGGATGAACTGGAGATTGAAAAATTTCCGGACGACCTTGAAACTGCAGAATGCTATATCGCGGAAGATGAAATCGAAGCGGAGATCGTGAAAGGCATCCTGCATCAAAACCATATTCCCTGCATTATGACTTCACAATATAGTCATATTGTCCATCCTTTCTCTCATATCGGCGCTTCCGGTGAAGTCGGTATTCTTGTTCCGACGTTAATGCAGGAAGAAGCCCTGCTTATTATTAAGGAATATAAGGCTCAACAGGGGCTCCTTGATGATGACTTTAGCGCGAAGAGCGAAGAAGTCGAAGATGAGGTGTTTGGCGAAGATCCGGATGCAGATGAGGATGAGTTTGAGGATGAGTTTGATGATGATTATAAGGATGATTACGATGACGATGAAAAAGACGATGAAGATGACGATTTCGATAATAACAACTATAAAGATGATGATGATGATAAATATTAGTTGTTGTTAAACTTTGAGTGATTTATGCTTGCCACAAAGGCAATAAGCTAATGATTCTTAGTGCCTTTGTGGCTAATAAATATATCAGCGTTATATCAGTGTTAAAAATTCAAATTTTCAACAAGCTTCGTGAAACTTAGTGCTTTCGTGGCTTTGTGGCGGGTTTTAAATTTTTCAAGCTAAAGCTTTCTTCTATGATGCGTATGATGCGTTATCACCCGGCAATGAGCCGATCATAAATCTGCATATAATGGCCAATCATTTTCTCTTCTGAAAAATTAGTAACTGCACGTTGTCGCGCTGCTTGGCGCATTTTCTGATGCAAATCCGGATGGGACAGGATTTGCAATGCGTCGTCACTCATGCCCTGTACATCGCCAACCTCACGCAGAAAACCCGTCTCGCCTTGTATCACAACTTCCGGAATTCCACCACAGTTCGAAGCAATCACCGGCACTTCGCAGGCGCAGGCTTCCAAAGCCGCCAGACCAAAGCTTTCGTTCTCGCTGGGCAGTAAAAACAAGTCGCTGATGGACAGCAATCCGCTGACACAGTTTTGCTTGCCCAGAAAATAAACGTGGTTTTGCAAGTCTAATTGACGGATTAATTCCTGCGCTTTGGAGCGATCCGGGCCATCTCCAATAAGCAATAATTTTGCCGGCATTTTTTGTTGTACCAAATGGAAGATGCGCACCACGTCTTCCAAGCGCTTGACCGGCCTGAAGTTAGAGATATGGGTCAGGATTTTCTCGTCGGGCGCGGCAAAGTCGGAACGGCGCTGCGGACAAAAATCGCGGTGATAGTCGTCAGGGTTGATGAAATTATAGACAACGTCAATATGTCGCGTAATGCCAAAATTTTGAACGGTCGCCTGCTGCAAAGCCTTTGAAACCGTGGTAACGGCATCGCTTTGTTCAATGCTGAACTTGGTGATCTCGAAATAGGACTTATCATTGCCGACCACGGTAATATCCGTGCCGTGCAATGTGGTGACAAACTTAAACGGATGCGCCGGCAGCATTTGTTTGGCCAAATATGCGCACACGGCGAAAGGAATGGCATAATGCACATGCAAGATATCGAGATCGACGTACTTAACCACTTCCGCCATTTTGACTGCAATGGCCAGTGAATACGGATCGCTGTCAAATAAGGGATAGGACATCCGCTCAATTTCATGAAAATAAATATGACTTTGATAGGATTCCAGCCGAAAAGGCAGCGAAAAGCTGATAAAATGAACATCATGACCGCGCTTGGCCAACGCCAATCCCAATTCGCTGGCCACGACGCCGCTGCCGCCGTAAGTTGAGTAACAAGCTATACCGATCTTCACTTTAGCCTCCATTTAGGCTGTTAGGCTGTAGGCTTTTAGGTTGTAGGCTGACCCTAAAAACCTATAGCCTATCCACCTATTTTTGAATCCAGGTTTCGATTGGATCATCAATTCGAATGGACTCGCGCATAAAAAACGGTTCGGCGTAGGCCGCGCCGATTTTTGAGCCCCAAAAGCGCATCATCGCCGTCAGGCTTTGCAGGAAATCCGGCGAGCTGAGAAATGTTTGCTCGCCTGTAAAATTTTGATCAAATTGGCTGCGATAGGCTTGAATAGCCGCCATTTTTTGCTCGAACACCGGGCTTACATCGCACAAAAACGACGGCGTAAAATCATAGTGGGAATGATAGTATAAAACGCGCTCCGGCCGATGCGGCGCGGCTTCCGGCTCATAGTTTTTGACGCCGGCCAGGAATGCGGCCTCGGTGACCAATTGGCTGGTCTTGACATGATCGGAATGACGCTCGTGCCAGTGCGGCGTCAGGACCAGCGCCGGACGAAAGGCGCGGATCGCCTTCACAATGGGGGCTTTGTGCGCAGCGCAAATTTCCAGATAGCCGTCGGGCAAGCCTAGATTCTGACGGATATCCAGTTGCAAAATCGCGGAGGCCTGAACGGTTTCGGCCTGCCGGGTCGGCAGATCGCCCCGTGTACTCAGCTCGCCTTGCGTCAGGTCTATTACGCCGATGCGATAGCCGCGTCTTTTCATCATCAGCAAAAAGCCGCTGCAATGCAACTCCACATCGTCGGGATGGGCGGCAAAGGCCAGAATGTCAACAGTATTCACGGTTTAGTCGCTCCATAAATTCTGGAATTTGCCACGGAGTCACAAAAAGCACCTCGGCAAGAAATCATAGGTCTGCATAAATACGACGTGTGTTTGAACAAACTGTGTTAGCGGGACATGTTTATGGTTCAATAGTAAATACGCAGGGTTCCCCTCGATGTGAACTTAAACAGACTACAATTTCTTAAGAAATTCCAATATTATTTTTTGATTATTGTAGTAGTTTAATTGATCCTTAGTTGCATGAACAAACCAATTGTCGGTAAAAGAGTAAAGGTCGTCTTTATACACCTCAATCAAAATGTCTTTGGAAATTCTAAGCGCAGGTGGATCAAAAATCAACCATTTTCCTTTTTTTTTCACCAGACGATATTCAACCGAATCCGCCTTTGCATCTTCAACAATTTTTCCATAGGCAGTTTTATATGACATTACAAATCGGGCAAGTCGCTGGTATACGACAACAGCAAAAGCGCTTGTATCTGAATCCACCTCTACTTTTTGGATGTAAAAAGTGCTGTCTACTACAAAAAGAGAATCGACATATAATGGAAGGATAACTCTGCCCTTAAATTCGTTAAGAGCCACCTTTCGCTCATACTCAGGACTAAATATCGCTTCACGCCGCAACTCTTTACTGCCCGAAAGCTCGCCTTGACAAAACACCTCAAGTGCTTGGCGGGCAGAGGTTGCATTCATTCCGTAACAGGGAAACACAAATAGCGAACATATCCAAACAAACAGTAAAAGCATTTTGTGCATAATTTACCCTCTTCTTCTTAACTCATGAAGCTTTACAAGTGCCAAGGATCCAGCACGGCCAACGGCGTCATGCAACCTGAATAGTCTTGACTAAGATTGAAACGGAATTCCGTGCTTCGTCAAAACGGCCGCCGTCGCTTTGGGAATATCGTTAAAGGAATCGACGACCTGCGCTCCCACTTCCCGCAGACGCTTGACTTTGCCTTCGTGGGTGCCGCGGTTGCCTTCCACAATGGCGCCGGCATGGGAAAAGCGGGTGCCCTTTTTGGCCGCCTTGCCGCCGATATAGGCGATGAGCGGCTTGGTGAATTGTCCGCTTTCAATCAAATCGGCCACGCGCTCTTCCTGCGAGCCGCCGATTTCGCCGAACATGACCACAGCCTTCGTATCCGGGTCGGCCTCGAAGTGCTTGACGACTTCCGGATGCGGCATTCCGACCACTGCGTCGCCGCCGACGTGAACAATGCTGCTCAAGCCGATGCCGCTTTTGCTCAAGTAATAGGCCATGGAAGACGTCATGCCGCCGCTGCGCGAGGTGACGCCGACCGGGCCGGGGATAAACCATTCTTTGGCCGACTTGGCCTGCCCGCCCATCATGCCCAAAACGCCGCGGTTGGGGCTCAGCAGACCCAGCGTATTGGGTCCGATAAAGTGGGCGTTACATTTTTTGGCAATATTGGAAATCTGCAGCACGTCATAAATCGGCACCCGATCCGGCACGATGACCAGCAGCTTAACGCCGGCTTCCAAAGCTTCAATAGCCGCGTCTTTCACCAACGGCGCCGGCACAAAAATGACGCTGATGTCGATTCGCCCGATTTTTTCGACCGCTTCTTCCACCGTGTCGTACACCGGCACATTCAACACGTTCTGCCCGCCTTTGCCGGGAGTGCAGCCGGCCACGACTTTTGTGCCGTATTCCATCATCAACCTGGCGCGGGTCATGCCTTCGCGGCCGGTAATGCCTTGCACCAATACATTTTTTGTCTCATCAATTAGAATCGCCATTGTTTTGTCCTTTCGTGTTTTTAGATCAAAAAGCGATGTTTGTGATTATCGACACCCACGTACGCGGCGGCTATTCCGCTTTAACAGCTTCGGCATAGCCATAGATTTCAACACCCGATTTTTGGGCGGCCTCTTTGGCTTTGTCATCTATCATGGGGGAAATGGCAATCAAGCGCTGCGCCTGACGTTGATGGCGCTTTTCGTAAAAACGGGCTTTTTTCTCGAAAAAATAGATGTCGCCTTTGGATAAGGATGACTTGATTTCGCAAATGATCAGCAGGCCGTTTTTGATAATAATGTCCAATTCGATTTGATCGGGACGGCCAAAAACTTCGCCGGCTTCGTCGAGATCGACGTAGTTCAACACCTCAACGGCAAAGGATTTTTCCAAAATAGCGCGCAAGCCGTTGCGGAAGGCAGCTTCCGAGCGAAAACCCCACCGTGCGCCGATAGCACCGAACGCGCTATTGATATCCTGTTTACATTCGGCTTTGATATCACCCATTTTGCTAAAAAGATGCTCGATCGTTTTTTGATTTTCGGCCCACTTTTCGTTTGATTCCTTTTTCTCTTCAGCACTTTTTATCTGCCACTCTTCCCACTTTTTTTGATTTTCAGCCCATCGCTCTTGATCTTGTTTTTGCGATTTTTCCCACTTTTTTTGATTTTCAGCCCATCGCTCTTGATCTTCTTTTTGCCATTCACGCCACTTCCGCTCATTGGCCTCACGGTCACGGCGCAATTCGTCCAAGACGCGGTCGAACCTGCTTTCGGTCTCGGCTTTATCGGCAAAATGCCGGCGCGACAGGTCTATAATCATTTGCCGGACTTCCAGGTCGTGCTGCACGATTTCCGGTAATTCCCGGGTGATGATGTCTTTAATCTCAGCGGTCGTCATCATGGTTACTCTCCATAATTCCATAATTCAGAAAAATGTCTGTTAGTTATGATCGCACACAGAATAAAGTTGTGAAAAACGAAAGCCACCATGCCTAAAAGCTTTACTTCTCCGTCATTTCCCACACGCCATCCCAGTCGTCCGATGGCGGCGCTACCAGATAATGTCGGCAGCGTTCGCAGAAGATTTCTGCGGGAACATCACCGGTGTCTACTTTTAAACAGTCTTCAAAATGCGCTAAAGCAGTTAACCATTGGCGCTGGTGATAGGCAATCAAGCCAGCCTCAAATGTGCGCACACGGGTTTGGGCGGTCTCGGCCTGATCGATCAGCAGTTGATAAATAACGACAGGTTTATGCTTGCCTTTGACCCGCACCATGTCTAATTGCCGGAATAAAAAGCGTTCTTTTACTGCTGCGTAAGTGTTTGGGCCGACTAAAATGGTTGTGCCATAATGTTTATTAAGCCCTTCTAATCGCGAGGCTAAGTTAACATTGTCGCCCATGACGGTGTAGTCAAAACGCTTGATGGAGCCCATGTTGCCCACATGCACTTCGCCGGTGTTTATGCCTACGCCGATTTCGATCATCGGCAGGCCCAAATCGCGCCAGATTATGTTGAGCTGATTCAGGCGGGCAATCATGCCCAAAGCCGTGCGGCAGCAGCGCTCGGCATGGTCCGGCAAAGCAATCGGCGCGCCAAAAAAAGCCATGACGGCATCGCCAATGTATTTGTCAATCGTGCCGTCATACTGGTTGACCACATCGTGCATGGCAGTCAGATATTCGTTCATAAACATGACCAATTGATCTGAGGCCATCTGCTCGGAGATGGTGGTAAAACCGCGAATATCGGTGAACATGACGGTCAGCTCCCGCTTTTCGCCGCCAAGACCGACGCGCTGCGGGTCCTCGATCATTTGCTGGACAATTTGCGGCGAGACATACGAGCTAAACAGCGAGCGAATATGTCGCTTATCACGTTCTTCCATCCGGAAACGATAAGTTAGGATACATATTAATGTTAAGACAATTCCGGCGACAGGAAAAACAACTTCCAGCCAAATTTGAGCCGTGGCAAATAACATAAATGCAAAAACACAATACGCCAACATGCCGATAAAATAAATGCCCGCCGAACCGACCGGCCTAAAACGATATGAGATGAGCGATATAATAAAGCACAAGCCAAGCGTCAGCAAAAACGTGGTAGGATAAAAACGCGGTTTGCGAATGAAATCATGGTTCAGCAGTGAGTGAATAATTGTCGCATGAATTTCAACACCGGGATAGTTCCGCGTGGTTAAGGGTGTGGTTTTTAAGTCTTCAAGACCGGCTGCTGATGCGCCGATCAAATAAATTTTCCCCGTGAAATTATACTGGATGCGACCTTGCAGCACATCACTAAACGATAAGGTCCGAATGGCACGCGATTTGCCCTGATAGTTGATAAACAGGTTGCCGCTTTCATCCGTTGGAATTGCGATACTTTTCCCAATGACTCCAAAATCCGGCTTAAATCGAAGTGTTTGGGGGGATTCGCCGAGCAGATCCATTGCCAATTGGAAGCTGAAGTTGACAAAATTTTGGCCTTGATAATGAAGGTAGAGGGGGAACCGTCGGATTACGCCGTCGCTGTCCTGGTCGGCATGAACAAAGCCGATACGTTTGGATGCCCGGCTTAGCATTGTTACCGGGGGAACAAGCTGATAATTTTCGTCATAGCGGTTATTTAAGCGGCCTATATCGGTTTCTTCAAGCGGATAGGCAATCAGCTTATCGCGGAATGCCGTTATATCTGGTGTGGTTTCTGCTGAAATTGTGCTTTGGGCGCTCGGAATAATATGCGCCGACAGATAGACCTGACCCGCACGCGCAATAGCTGCTGCCAGCAATGTATCCGTGCTTAAGCTACGAAAAATCTTCTCTATTTCCGATGGAGGCACCGTCGATGAAGGCCCAATGATGTCGCGATAGAGCCGAATCATGTCATCGGACAAACTATCGGTTTCGGCAAAGAGCACATCAAACCCAATGGCAGTCGCTCCTTTCAGGCTTAAGGTGTCGACCATGCGGGCAAAATAGGCCCGCGGCCATTGACGATAATTGCCCAGATCGCGCAAACTTTTTTCGTCAATATCAATGACGACCACATCATCAATAATTCGCTGCGTGTTAGCCGATCCCTGAGAAAGAACATAGCGAAATAGCAGGCGCTGATCGTAGATCTTATTTTCCAACGCATTTAGACTAACCCGAATAATGGTGAGTTTGTAAAGCGCGGTTAAGCCGCCGGTAACCAGGATGACCGTTAACGCGCAAATAATCGGGATGGGCAATTTTTTCATGAAGCGCCGTAAAATTCAGGTGTTTAATTTCGATATAATTTTTCTTGTACAGATACCAGTGCGGTCGCCCGGCGGAGTTCCTGCTGGAGTGTCTTCAGAATTTGGATTTCGCTAATGGCGCGAATTTTCGGCATTAGCGCCAAGCCATCAGCGCCAAACTTCAGTTCCAGACCCATCTCAAGCGCGTCCCATAATTCGATGAGTCTGCCGCGTTCTTCGCCGATTTTGATGCCGCGTTTTTCGCCGATTTTGATGCCGCGTTCTTCGCCGATTTGCGCACTTTTTTCCAATGCGCCGCGTTCGTCCTGCATCTTGATCGCGCGGCTTTCATAAAATTCAAGCTCCTCAGCGCTCCAGCCGAACTGATTTGCGGTTTGATAGGCTTCTTGCAAGGCTTCAAAATCTGCGGTCACCGGCATTACTTCCAGATCGTCGGCATATTTAATAAAATATATCCACTTGTCCAACACGGTTGTTAAATCGTTTTCCGTTTTCGTAAATTTGGGCAGTTCGATAAAATTAAACTCCAAATCTTTCAATTCCTGAAGATGTGTTTTATCATTTAGAATCAAGTGACGGGTTAGATAGTGATCCCCCTGAAAAGCTGAGAAATCCAATATCGCTACCAAAATAACCTGATTCAGTTTTGGATAATCTTCACCGACCTGAATCTGAGAAGCATAGGCTTTGGAAACGTAATATTGGAATTTTTTTTCAAAACCAATAATGTCCTCAACCTGCATTTCTACAATAAAAGTTACGCCGCGTCTGTCCACAGCGCGTATATCCAGAATGCTATTCTTCAAAATGCTGATTTTGGGTAGTTGATAGGGGTTGACGATCGTCAGATCGGCGATTTCCCGCTCGTCCTGCAGATTGAGAACAGCGTTCAAAAACGAGATCAGGATGTGCTTTTTGTGTTCGTCACCAAAAATTTTTTTAAAGGCAACATCATTGCGCGGATTGGCAAACTTCATGTAGCGCTCCATTTTCAAGCTGTTTAAATTGCGTCAAAGTTTGAATTCAACCTACCCAAAAAAACCGGCGATGTCAAGAAATTTTAATTCAGCGATCAAGGCAGAGCAATCTTGCCGAGGCAGACATTGGCTTGTGCGCCGGTTACACTGGGGACGTTTGTGGGCGTGCCGTTCAGTCGTTCGTGGGCAAAGACGGCAAAAGCGACAGCTTCTTTGGCGTCAATGGGTATTGTCAGTCGATTTGACAGTAAATCTACCCGATCGCGGCCAAACAACTCGCCCATTTCCTGCCAAATAAGCGGATGATGCGCTCCGCCGCCGCTCAGATAGATTTTGTCAATGTCCGGCAGGTAACGTTGGTAGGCTTGATAAACGCTATGGGTTGTTAGAGAAACGGTAGTTCGAATTAAATCGGGCAGGGGAATGTCGGAATGTGCCGCAATCATTTTTCGGGTGTAAGCCTGGCCAAAATCTTCCCGCCCTGTGGATTTTGGCAAAGGCTGTGAAAAAAACGGATGGGTAAGCCAGTCGTGTAGCAGATTTTCCCTTAGCCGGCCCGATTGCGAAAAAAAACCGTCCTGATCATAGTGATGACGGCCATCAGTATAAATTTCGACCAATTCATTCAGGATTACATTGGCGGGTCCGGTATCAAAAGCGACAATTGGGTCTTCCGGATCTGCGGGTAGGTAGGTGACATTGCCAATACCGCCCAGATTTTGCAATGCCAGCGCTTTTTTCTCTGTGGCAAAAATAAGCCGGTCAAAATACGGCACTAATGGCGCGCCACAACCGCCAACGGCAATATCCGCGGCCCGAAAGTCGTGGATAACGATGAGGCCGGTTTTTTTGGCGATGCAGTCGGCTTCGCCAATTTGCAGTGTGCTGTGGCCGTGACAATGGAATACGGTTTGTCCGTGCCAGCCGACAGCATCAATATCGGCAAGATTGAGCTGCTGTTCATGGCAAAATTGCAGGATCAGATCGGCGATGAAGCGACCTAAATCATAGTGCAGGCGGCATACGGCTTCCGTCGTGCCGCTAAAGCAGTTCCGAATTTGGTGCCGCAGCGTTTCCGGCATCGGGTAGCAGACAAAATGGCGCAGCGTAAACTTCAACTGTTGGCCACTACCCTGCAGATGCACACAGGCCAAATCAATCCCGTCCAGCGATGTGCCGCTCATGATACCGATTATCAGGCGTTCATTTTTGTTGAAGATGTGGGCATGTGAGGGCATGTTTGTGTCTTTGGTTATTCTCCTGAATAATTCAGGCCACAAAGTCACGAAGTCACAAAGTTAGCTTTGATACAGGTCGATTGCTTGAGATCAAAAAAATATCGTCAAGATATTTCAATCGTCTATCTTGTTTCAGTTTCGTGTCTTAGTGACGAAACGGACGAATAATCCAGGTTCTTATTCTTATTCGGGGCCGGTTTTTTTCACGCGGGGCCAGATCATGATGACATACAACAGAGCGGCCAGCCATTGGCTTACCGCGGAAGTGACCAATAAATACGATCCGGGCCGGGTGGTGGAAATGACCGACAGCGGCTCGATCACAATCCGCAAAAGCAACCCGCAATTGAGCAGCCAAAAGCAAGCCCAACCGAGGCGTTCGTTACCGCGCGGCTCTTCTTTGGAATAGCGTGGAAAAAACCAAAAGGAAACGCCAATAATAAGTTGCGAGATCCAACCCACCGTCAGTGCGTGAATATAGGCCGGCGTCATGAAAGGCCACGTTTCGATGCCGACGGCCATCAGTAAGGCCATGATCAAATAGATGAAACCGGACTTAATAAATAAACGGCTGAGAAGTGGCATAATAGCCCAATTAGCGATTCAAATAGAGGCTGGTAAAAAGCAATAAATCATAGATGTCTGCCCGCGTGTCGTGGTTGAGATCGGACTCAATGAATTGCTGCCCGGTCAGGCTCGTCATACCCAATATATGCCCGGCAATGAGCGTGGCATCCATGTCGTTAATCACGCCATCCAGGTTAATGTCACCGCGCAAAAGCGTGATTTCATCCAGAGTTAGGACCGAGAAGTTCGGATCTACAAAACTCTGAAAGCCGTGTCCAGTTGTGGCCACGCTTTTATAAGTGCCAAAATCCCCGCCTAAAATTTCAATAAAAAGGCTGTCGGCTTGTAAATCGACATAGTAAAATTGGCTAAGATCATCCGAATAGATGGGCGAGGTAAAATCGGCATAAATCGGATATTGGGCCAGTGTGCCGACAGTATTGTGGTATACAAATGCGGTCTGACGGCTGGATTGGTAGCCGCTGTTTTTTTTGAAGTAAAAATGAACCAGCGCCCCTTTGGCTACGTTGCCGGCGGCAGTGACCCGACCCAGCAATTGAATAATGCTTGGCGACGGCACGGATGATGGCGCCGGCGGTGTTTGAAATGTATAAACAGGCGCGTTGCGGTTCTCGCAGTAGCTTAGTTTGTAAGCGTAACGGGTGTCATATTCCAGACCCTTAAGCAGAACAAGATGCGTCTGCGTCGAGTCCGGATAAAACAACGGATCTTTAAAATCTTCACTCAACCGAACATCCTGGATTTTCTTATTAAGATTGGCTTCATCAATGCCGTAGCAAACTTCACCCTTCTCAAATTCTGTCGAAATCCAACTAACAGCAAAACTACCCGGGCGCACATTACTAATTTTGATATTGGAATTTGAAGCCGAAGCCGGCATCACCGTCAAAACAAGTATTGCCCAGATGACAATTAAAATCACGCGAACCTCCTCAATATAAATAAATTGAAATCTTACCCTGAATAATTCATAAACGCAAGAGACGCAAACGGCGCAAACGACGCAACCGCTTGATTTGTTTTAAATTAGCTGAATTTAAAAAGATTAGGTTGCCTCATAATCCATTTTTAAGATATAAATTCGCAACTTGCGTCTTTAGCGTCAATTGCGACGTTTGCGTTAAGATTTGTGAATAATTCAGGTTACGAATTCATACATAACAAGGTGTAATTTCGGCTTTTGATCGGGGAAAGTCAAGCGTTTTGTCGATGTTACAGAAGGCTATGTGAATCCATAGCTTGCAACTGCCGATAGCATTTTTAGTTAAAAATGAAGCGGCGGGTTATTTTTTAAGATCGTAGCCGAGCTTTAACAAAAACTCGCGCGAAGGCCCTGGTAACGGCGCATGGTAACCGTCATACGGTTGAATAAATTCATAATTGCTTTGCAATAAATCGAAAACGCCGACGCCAAGCGTAAAGCGGTTTCGTTGATACGCCAAATAGAGATTGGCCAACAGCTCCGAACTGACCGGCTTAATCAACTGCGTTCCCTCGTCATCAACATCGGTATAGCCATAACGCTTACCGTACCAGACAAACGACGGATTAAGCGTCAGAGCGCCGGGCAGCCTGATGTGGGCCGCACCGGTGATTTTATGAGCCGGGAAAGCCAGAAGATAGCCGTCGTGCCCGGTCTCGTACAGATCGACTTTGTTTTGGTAAGGATGGTAGAACGAGTAGGTCATCATGCCGGAAACGTGCTTCAACTTGACGCGAGCCTCGGCTTCCAGACCATAACTGCCGGTACGCGCAAAATTCAAATAGGCGTCACCTTCCGTTACTTCGTCATAATAGTACACAATGGGATCTGTAATTTTGATGTTGAAAAGATTCAAGGACATAAACCATTTAGCGGATAGGTGCAGGCCGGATTCAATCTCAAAAACGTGGGTGCGCTCGGATTTGATCGCTTCGTTCAAATGAATATTTTCGATGCCCGGCGCACGGAATGCCTCACTGTAAATCAATTTAAAATGATATAAGTCTGTGGCTCGGGTAACGCTAAATCGCGGGACAAATGAATTGCCGTATTGGTTGTGCGCGTCAAAACGAAAACCAGTCGCGGCGTTTACATAGCGCAACTTCAACAAAGCCTGGCCCAAAAAAGCCAGATTGGTATAGTTAACCGGTAATTTCGGCACGGTATAGATGTCCTCGGCCGTGAGGTCATAAATATTCGTCCGGTCATGATAAATTTCCTGGCCTATCAGCAGTGACAGTTGATCCGAAGCTTCATGGGTCAGCGTTAGTGATTCGCCGTAACGCTGCACGGTATTGTCATAATAGGCTTCTATCGCTTTGCCGGCCGGCGTGTGGGAAAACCACGGGTTTTGTCGTTTGTAATTGATCTTGCCATTTAACGTCCATTTTTGACTCAGCGGCCGATCATATTTTAATTCGCCAAAGTATGTTTTAAAGTTTTCCTGATACGCTGCGTCCTGGCTTTCATCATACAAATCACGGCTGGTGGTGCGATAATTGTCGTAGGTCAATTGCAATTGCCAGTAGCGGTAATTTAAAGCCAGGCTTAGGTTGGCGGGATTCAGATCGCTGTTGCCGTCCATATCATATTCGTGTCCGTAAAAGTCACGGTACTGGCGATCACTGCGGTTGCCCTGGCCGATAAAGCCGAGCACTTTTATGCCCCAGGTTTCCTGCTGTCGGCCAAACGCCATATTCAGATTGCGGCGATTAAAACTGTGCGCTGTCAAACCATATACGCCGGAAGCTTTGAACCCACCGATGTCCGCCGGGCTATCCGTAATAATATTGATGACCGCCAGTTCGGCATAACCGCCGTAAATGACCGAGCCCGGTCCGCGTATGATCTCAATTCGCTTGATATGTTCGACGGCAAAGTGATTGCCAAATTGCAGGGAGTTAAACATCGGCTCATTATATTCCAGCCCGTCAATAATCAACAAGACTTTGCCTTCATGACCCCACAAGCCGCGGGTGCCGATACCGACCACTCCTTGTACATCCAGACCGAACTCAAAACCGGGCACCAGACGCAGGACATCAATCAGGTCGCGCGCTCCGGATTTAGCGATTTCCTCACCGGTAATGACGGTGACAATACCCGGCGCTTCACGGGAAGAAACCTGCTTTTTAGTCACTACCGAGACTTTTATGTTAAGCAGCTCTTCCAGCGATAGCTCGTCAAGCTTTTCGATGATATCTTGTCCAAAGGCAGGCTGTCCGGTCAAAATGACCAGCGCGCCCAGGATAGCTAAGCTGCGAATGTGCATAAAAATCGTCCTCTTTCTCGTTTTTGTACTGCTGACGACAGACGGGTGGTCAGAGCGGCCACATTTTTGGTGAGATCTGCGGATAAAGACGCGGTCATCGTTGTCAAGATACGCTTTTTCGAGGGCATGAAAGTAGAGGCCATTCTAACGAACCAACGCTTACAAATACTCCGGGTATTGCCGCGTCACTTCCTCGATGCTGGTGACTTCCGGCGATTTGTTAGCCCGTTTGCGGAACAGGGTGATGTTCGGCTGAGGGAATTCGATATCCCAGCTAAAGTAGCGGGCAATCCAGGCCATTGTTTCCCGCCGGTAAAAGCAGATATGGGTAAAGTCGCCCAGATACCACCAGCCGGGAATTTGCGCGTCCGATTCAACAAGTTGGGTCATAACCGCCAGCCAGGCGCCCGGCTCCAGGCAGCTGTCCAGGTGCTTGAAATCGCGCAGCGGCTCAAAAAAGTGTTCAGCAGTTTCTGTGGATACGGCAAAGCTATACGTCCGATTGAGGGTAGCGCTGTCCGGCGCGAAAAATGCGTCATAAACCTGCATCTTCAAACCGCGCGCTTCAAACAAGCGGGCCAGCGCCGGCTGCGGCCCGCTGCCATAATCCAGGCCATGCGCGTTTGACACTAATCGTGGCGCAAGGCACTCGACAATTTGATTCAAAAAAGTCGAATAACCAGGGTCGTCAAATGTGTTCCGGTGCTTTTCGTAGCGAATGCGTTCTGTCAGGTTATCGGGGTGATGCTGTGGCGGTAAAAACGTTAGCCGGCATTCAAAGCAACGCCAATAGCCGCGTTCATGTTCATAATGAATAAAGCCGGTATTTTTTGACTCGCACAGCAGGCATTTGTGATTAAAGCGCGGAATATACCGCATGTAATTTTCGGCCAATTCCTTAAAGCGGCGACGATCCGGTTTAAATCCGCGCTGCTGTATATGCGACGGCCACAGGAAGAAGCGTTCCGGTATTTTGTAGCGGGCGATATGATTTTCCAGAGCGGACCTGATATGTTGGGGATCAATTACATTATCAACTTCTAAAAATGCGGCGGGTCGCGCTCCGTACTCCCAGTTCGATACCGGTACGACTAATTGCTGATGGATGCCGGCCACATCATTGAGATAGCGCTCGATTTCTTCGGGTTGGATATTTTCGCCGCCGGAAATAAACATGTTATCCCGCCGGCCTTGCACGGTCAAATAGCCGTCAGCATCCAAATGGCCCAGATCGTTGGTATGGAACCAGCCGTCTTTGTCCAACGGCCGCTGAATAGTGTCATTTTCTACATAGCCCATGAAGAGCGTTTCGCCGCGAACCAAGATTTCACCGCTGTCGTCGATCATCAGTTCGTTGCCGGGTAATAGCCGGCCGGAAGTGTGCAACCGGCTGAGATTATCGCCCGGCGCGGTCGTAGTTACCTGAGAAGTCATTTCGGTCAGGCCGTAAGTGGTGAATAGCGGAAAACCGCGCTCCACCGCTTGCCGGACAACCAGCGCCGGCAAACCGCTGCCGCCAACCAGCACGGCCTTAAGATTATGGGATGATAACAGATACTCGTTGACCAACCGATGCAGTTGGGTCAAAACAAGTGAAAGGTGGGTCGGCTTAAACGAGCGCATCGAATCCGGTAAGTTCTCCTTCTTTTCCGGAATAACGACGGTGGCTCCGCCGGTCAGACAGCGAAAAATAATAGACAGCCCGCCAATATGATAAAGTGGCAGTGATAATAGCCAGCGGTCACCTATTTCGAGCGGCATATTTTGAATGGAGATCGCGGCGCTTCGGCACTGGTTCGCGTATGAAAGTAATACCGGTTTTTGCTGCCCGGAACTGCCGGAGGTCAGGATGATTGTCGCCGCCCGATCTTCGGCGACGGTACCGAAAGTACGCACACCCGTGTGATGCGTTTCGTTGACTAACTCGGCCGGATTCAAAAATGTGGCAACGGACTCTTTGCCTGGCGTATACAGCTCTGGCGCGGCGATTAACCAATCGGCATGAATCTGACGCAGGAGAGCGTCAACCTGCTTTTTAGGAAAGAATGTGCTGATGGGACAGGCAATGGCCCCCAAACGCCAGATCGCATTCAGCAAAATAACATACGCCGGGTCATTCGGCAGCAACAGGGCGATCTTGTCGCTGCGTTTCACCCCGCGCACAGCCAAATGCTCGGCGCTCGATTGAGCCTGCAGATCCAGGTCTTTGTAGGTAAAGACTTCTGTGCCGGTCATGATTGCCGGTTGATGGCTGTATTGAGCAGCGGCATCTTTCAGTAAATCATACGGCATTTTTAAAGCTCTCATTATAAAATTGCTCCCCAACAATTACGCTATACGCGAGAATGCCAAATTTTAGTGCGCTTTAGTTCACTTTAGACACTTGCGCTTTAGCGCGCTATAAAATTACACCCAAACATTTGCCCTATCCGCGAGAATCTTAACCGCAAAGTTTACAAAGTTTATCGCAAAGCTTCACAGCGTTTTCTTTTCATTGCGTAAGGCTTTGCGAACTTTGCGGTAAAAAAAATTTTGCAGTTTACCGCGCTATGTTATTACTGGATCGTCGGACAAAGCAGAAAGCGCTTTTTACAAGGATAATGAAATATTAAAACAGTTCTGCTCGGCGACTTAAAGTTGGATTTTCAGCGCGGAATGCGCGGCGAAAAAACGAAGCTAATAATCTGGGATGGAGTAGCAAACTTTAGTTTGCCTTTGCGTTACGTAAACAAAGACCAAGCAGTTAATTGCAAGCTGAAGCTTGCTACTCCGGTTTTAAATGGATGTAGAAAACCTGCCAACCTTGCGAAGGCTATCTTTGGCGTGGGAGTCAACAGCTTCAAGGTTTCTCGGACTCGACAGTGTGAACCTTCGCAAGGTTATCTTGCTAAATGGATATAAAGCGCGTAAAAATATACGAATAAATGATTAGTGACACCTAAAAAAGCCACCGGTCAAAAAATATCTGCCAGAATAACCTGTTTAAAGGCGAAGCGCTGCTTCAGCCGGTTCAGGTTGGTAAACCGGCAGCGTAATTCGAAAAGTCGCGCCGCGTCCGGGCTGACTTTCGACTTTGACTTGACCCTGATGGTCGCGGATAATCCGCTCAGCGATGGCCAAACCCAAGCCAGTGCCGTTCTGTTTGGTGGTAAAATATGGCTGGAATACTTGCGCAAGATGCGTGGGCAAGATGCCCTGACCCGTATCGCTTACTGCTATTTCGAGCATGTCATTTATCGGTGTGACGATGATGCTAAGCTGACGTACGGTTTGTCCGGTCATCGCATCCACGGCGTTTTCGATCAAATTGGTAAAAACCCGTCGCAATTGCTCCCCGTCGGCTTCAATCAAAGGCGTTTCCCCGTTGATTTGCAGGATGAAGCGAATGGTTGGCCGTGCGGTCGTGTTGAATGAGACTAATTCTGTCAAAATGGCCGGGATATTTGTTTTTTGAAACGACGGCGCCGGCATCCGGGCAAACTCGCTAAACTCCTGCACCAATCGTCGCAGCGCCTCGACTTCCTGGCGGATGGTATCGGTGCATTCATCAAAAGTCTGGGCAAAATTCGGTGAATCCTTTTTATATTCATCGCGCAAATGCTGAATAGATAGTTGAATCGGCGTTAACGGATTCTTGATTTCATGGGCTAAACGCCGGGCAATTCCTTGCCAGGCGGCAATACGCTCGGCTTGGATCAAAAGCCGGCGATGCTCGGCCAAATCCCGTGACATTTTATTAAATGACGCCATCAAATCGCCAATTTCATCCTGTGGCAGTTCGGCTAATTGAAAGCCGATATTGCCTTGAGCCAGCTCATGGGTGGCCTCCGCCAGCTTGCCGATAGGATTGACAAACTTGCGGGCAAAAAAACCGGCAATTCCGGCGGTTAACGTCGCCATCGCCGCGGCAATAATCAGAAAGGCTAAAAACATGGCCAACCGATAATCGCGGCGCATTAATTCAACTTCTTCATAAAATCCCGCATTTCTTTCCACAATATTTAGGTTGGTTATGTATTCCAAGTCCAGCAGATTACTGCCAACCAACATACCCTGAACACGTCCGAGTTCGTCTTCGATAACGTGGCCGGTTTTTAAAATGTTTTGATTTGGACCAACCCGCTGCTTCAAATCGCTTTTAGTGGGCAGGCAGGCTTTGACGATCAGCGAGTCGGTCAGTGGGAATACATCTTGAAAGTTTTCTTTGAAACGATAAATAAGAGGCCGTCCGGTTTTATCATATAATTCGAGTCCGTCAAAATCACTTTTATTGAGCAACTCCTCGATAATAGCATCGGTCCAGACTTTATTGTTTTGCAGCAACGGGTGGAAGGTCAAATCCACGAGCTTAAAGTAAACGTTGTCAACCTTTTCCTGGTGCGTATAATTGGCTACTGCCAGAGCGGCTTTCAGCACCTCCTCTAAATCGCGATTAACGCCAATATTGATGCTGGTTGTCAACAGCGAATAGACTACGCCGGTCAACAGCAATAACGGCAAAACCGCGATTATTCCAAACATGCGTGTAAGCCTGGCGCGCAGCGAAGTCTGCTTTTTCATTGACTTTCTTCCGTAACAGGAATGGGATTTATCCAGCCGGTTTGATACTTAAACACGTCTTGTTTGTCTATAAAACAGCGGACTAACCAACGCAAACCGGGCAGAAGCGCGTCTTCCGGCTTTTTGTTGTTGGCCGTGGCGAGCAGACGGCCGACCCGTACAGTCACCCGCACCTGCAGCGCCGGAGTATGATTCGGTACAACAGGCGCAAGCTTCAATGGATGGGCAGAATCACCCAACGCCGGAAAGTGCGTATAAAGCCGAAATTCATCTAAATGAAAGCGATCTTTGAAAATATATGTTTTGAAGCTATCGGTTGGGGCGAAAGTACGCAACTCGTACGTTCGCGTTAACAGCGAATAATAGATCTCTTGCGTGATGCGTATGTTAATATCGCCTTTGACTTCGCACAGCACAATCCCCGGCAATCCTTTCTCCAATGCATGAATGGCTTCGGCTGGAAGTTCATGTTTCAGGCGGGCTTGCAAGAGCCATTGGTTATTTTTCGTTAACAGCCGGACTTCGGCGTCTAACGGTTGGGGCGATTTGGCACACCCAAACAGATATGCTGTCAAAGCAATTGAAACGGCAATTCGGCCTATAAAACGGAATGTTATCATAAAGCCAAAATAATAGATGCTCGCCGTAATGTCAAGCTGACACCGTAATTTGTTGATCGGCGCCTATACCAACTTGCAGGAAGATTCCGCCTGAATGACATGGCCGCAATTTCCCTTAACTTAATGACATTGGGTGAACAGTGTCTTAACCTGAATAATTCATAAACGCAAAAGACGCAAGAGGCGCAAAGAATGCAATCGTTTGATTTGCCTGAGGATAGTCGCATTGGCGACTATCGGATAGAGCGCCGACTTATTTTTCAGATATAAACTTCTATC